>CP076040.1:4667500-4815747 GCA_014529675.2 Opitutia bacterium ISCC 52 | reverse complement strand
TTACTCCGAGGACCTATGATTTATTCACAAGAGTAATTCCCACTGCTGCAGCGGGCGTGATAAATAAGGTCTGTTGAAGTAAGTTATCGAGCATTTGAGTCATAGTTGTAGTCGAGAAAAGCGGTGAAAGAAATAGAAAGTGGGGCTAAATTAATTAAATAGCTAACAACCAACTATTTACAAAACCAAGCCTCTCAAAATGAGAAGAAAAGAAAGGGGCAACGATTCAGTCGTTGTGCAACCGAATCATTTGCCACCCGCAATAGAGAATAAGAATCGCGCTTTTTTTCCTATTTTCAAGATGAACTTTCACACAAGTTATTCACAGCGGAGTGCTGATAACTTTTTAAAAGAAAGTATTGAAATTGTTACCTTCATTCAACAACGCCAGAAGCTTATCTGTACAAGCCATTTAGGAAAGACACTTCGTGCGCCAGAGGAAGCAATCATCCTGTTAAAGAGGTCAAAAAGAACATGGGAAAAAGAAAAACTTTTGGTGAAAAAAATTATTCCTTGTTTCCTTTTGCCATGTGAGCAATCAGACGATCGTTAAAATCCTTCGCAGAGTCATGTCCCATGATCTTCGCCGCGCGAACCATCGCCGCTACTTCCACTAAGCGCGCAAGGTCTCTACCGGGTCGAATATAAATCTCAATTTGCGGAACATCGATACCGAGAATGTTGAAGAAGCTTTCTTCTAATCCCGTTCGATCTTCGTCGTGTTCAGCAGACCATTCATCAAACGTAACGACCAAATCAATCCGCTTTTCCAAACGCACATTTCGAATACCGAAGAGATCGCCAACATTGATAATACCAATACCACGACACTCCATATAACCTCGGTTTAATTCAGAGCTATGCGCCAAGAGTTCCTGCTCATTAATTAATCGAATGTAAGTAAGATCATCGGCAACCAAACTATGGCCTCGCTCGATTAAGGCTAAGGCACATTCGCTTTTTCCAATGCCGCTTTTTCCCCTTAGGAAGGTACCAATACCCTTAATATCCAGCATCGTTCCATGCTCGGTAACCATAGGGGCAAATTCATGCTCCAACAATACGGTCGCCGTTGTCACGATATCCTTAGAACTCATCGGCGTACGAAACAGAGCGATGTCATAACGGTTGGCTACTTCTATCATGATTCGGGTGGGTTCCAAGTCACGGGATACGACGATACAAGGGATTTCTCTCTCAGCAAACTTGAGGAGAATATCTTCCTGAGCTGCATGGGAGAGGGTCTTCATATAAGCCATCTCGCCCGCCCCAAATAGTTGTATTCGACGCGCAGCAAAGGACTCCAGGAATCCGGACAACGCAATACCGGGGCGATTGATACTCTTCTCCTTGATTACCTTCTTTAGCCCCTCGTCTCCGGCAACCAGTGAAAGCTTCAAATTGTCCTTAAACTTATCATAGAAGAGGTTTACTTCAATGCTCTCGACAATCTTGGGTTTGGCTCGGAGATCCATAGTTCGACTACATATTAAAATTTTCGCCGAGGTAAAATTCCCGGCTTACTTCATCATTGATCAAAAAGTCACTGGTACCTTCGCGAAGGACCTCACCGTTGTGAAGCAGGTAGGCTCGATCCACGATACCTAAGGTTTCACGCACACTGTGATCCGTTATAAGTATACCAATACCCTTTTCGCTCAGCTCCAGAACAATCTTCTGTACTTCTGCTACATTAATTGGATCCACACCACTAAAGGGTTCATCCATGAGCAGAAACTTTGGTTCTGTAACCAAAGCACGAGAAATTTCGAGTCGACGACGTTCGCCTCCACTTAAGGTATATGCCTTTTGTTTAGCTATCTGTGTAAGATGGAGTTCTTCGAGATGCTTTTCCACCCTCTCTTTCCTCGCCTTTCTGGGAATAGGCAATGTCTCCACAATGGCTTTTATATTGTCTATAACTGAAAGGTTGCGAAAGACAGAGGGCTCCTGTGGCAAATACCCGATTCCCAAGCGTGAGCGTTTATGCATTGAGAAATGTGTGATGTCCGAATCGCCAACCAGGACTCGCCCACCCGATGCGGGAATCAAGCCCACAATCATATAGAAGGTGGTGGTCTTTCCTGCTCCGTTGGGCCCAAGAAGGCCAACCACTTCGCCTGCCGTCACGTTGACATTTACTTTATTGACGACCCGTTTGCTTGAGTAACTCTTTTCGAGCTCATGAGTGGAAACTGTAACCGGAGATGCCATAAGCTATTGTGGATTTGTGGCGGATGCTTCTTCGGGAGCAACTTCCTCTTCGAGTGATGCTTCTGCTTCACTGCCTTCTTCATCCGGTGCATTGGGATCAAATCCAGTATCTGGAAGGGTGCCCAAAGTGACCTTCACGCGATGCTGGTCTCCACCTTCAACTTGAGCTCGGCGATCACCATGCGACCAGGTAATTCGTTCCCCCGATACGGTTCGACCGTCATCAGTCACGACAGGATCGATTGTTAAAACAACCGTCTTCTCCTCGGGCATAAACTCAGCATGACCCGCTTCAGCGGTTCTGCCCTCCGTGATAATCTTCACGTTCCCAGTTGCAGTGAACTTTGTGATTTTTCCCATCTCCGTAACAGTCGCGTCGGCATCCCCTTTTTTCAAGGCGACGATGTAAAGCTCATCACTGGTCAGCTCCAGATTTGTGGCGATTACATTCACATTTCCCGTCAGGTTAAACTCCGAAATCTCATCACCACTTTTCATCTCCAGGTAATCGCCATAGAGAATGGTATTTTTAAGATCGAGCGTTTCATCGCCCTCTTCCTGAGCGAAGGAAACTAGTACTCCCAACAATAGTAGAAGAGCTGTAAATATTTGATGCTTCATTTCAGGAATGCCTCCAATTCATAATCGATAACCACCTTCACATTGGAAGTCACTTGGACAATTCTTTCGTCCTGCGAGTATTTCCAATTGTCGCCTTCAATATCGTAAAAGTCTCCGTCGACAAACACACCACCTTCACCGGCAACGGTTTGATTTTCGGATTCATACAGCGCTTGCGCACCCACGATGTGCATATCTATTTCCTTTTCTTCCTGCCCTTGATAAATCTCAAGGTCCATCTCCTTAACCTCAACTCCTCCAGCTTCATTATAGGCAACGGAACTCCCTTGGAGATTCCAAAGCTTGTAACCTTCGTCACTAAATATAGTTACCGTGACACCTTCGATAGGAGCATCGGGAAGAATCTGAGAGTTTACGGGGAGGCCGAAGACAAAGGCCAACAGAGCCAAGGGGATACATCCACGGCGAAAAATTCGCTTTAAAAGCTGAGTGGTCATGACGATGTAGACAGATTAAGCACACTCTCGTTCCTACTTTCAAGGATTCGGTCACATACTTCTCTTACAGCACCTAACCCACCGGTTATTTTTGTAACGTAGTCCGCGGATTCCAAAGCCATAGGAACGCCATTGGGAGGAGACACGCCAATCCCTGCATACTCGATCGCTGGGACATCAATAACATCGTCGCCCATATAACAAATGGCCTGGCTATCCACACCTAATTGTTCAGCCAACTCTTCCAGAGCAGAACGCTTATCCTTTCGACCTTGGATGATATGATCGAAACTGAGTTCGTTCATGCGTGAAGTGGTAGCCGGTGATAAGCGACCGGAAATAACTGCAAGGCTCACACCTACTTTTCTGACGCAGATCAGACCCATGCCATCCAACACACAGAATTGCTTCAGTTCGTAGCCATCGGGCCCAACAAAAACAGTTCCATCCGTTAAAACACCGTCAACGTCGAGAACTAGTAGCTTAATCTTTTCCCAATCCAAAGAATGAGATGAAGTAGTTTCTTGGCTATCGTTGAACATACTCTAGCTAATTTTATCTAACCAGTTTATGATGTCCCGGATAATCGACTCTTTGGTGGGCATGTATTGTCGCTCTAAGGTAGCGGCAAATGGAACCGGTGCATCTAGCGATCCAATTCTCAGAGGCGAGGCTTCCATGTCGAAGAATAATTCTTCGCAAATCTGGCTTACCACCTCGGCCCCAAACCCAGTGTTTCGTCGTGCTTCGTGGACGACTATTAAACGTCCTGTCTTCCGGACCGACTCACGGATGGGATCCAGGTCAACAGGTTTCAAAGCGCGCAGATCAATCAGTTCAAAATCGTATTCGTACTCATCGGCCAAGTAGTCACAGACCTTCTCACAGAGACCGACCATAAAACCATAGCTTACAATCGTAGCGACATTGCCTTCTCTCACCATTCTTGGTTTCCAAACATGATGATAATCATTACTGATAGTCACGTTATCACGAAGGCCACGATAGAGCCCTTTATGCTCGAAAAGCAGCACTGGATCATTTGAATCGTAGGCCGCTAACATACAATCGAACGCATCTTGCACCGAGCTCGGATAGAGCACCTTGAGCCCAGGGAACTGAGTATACATGGCCTCCAGTTCTTGAGAGTGAAAGGAACCAAAGGTCAACCCGCCACCACCCGGGAAACGCATTACCATCGGGATAGATGCTCCGCAGCGGTAATAAAAGGTACCTGCATTGAGACAGATCTGAGTCGTTGCATCGGTAGCGAAGTCGGCAAACTGAAATTCGATGATTGGGCGATGACCATTGAAAGCCAGACCGATTCCATAACCCACCGTAGCCGATTCAGCGAGTGGCGTATTGATTACCTTCGACCGACCAAATAGCTCATAGAGTTCATCCGTTACTTTAAAAGCGCCACCGTAAGTTGCGATATCCTGCCCCATAACCAGCGCTTCATCAGACTCCTCAAGAATCATTTTGTGGGCATGGTTTAAAGCTTGGGCAAAGGTTAGGTTCTTTAACTCCTTGCCGGCTTGCTTCCATTGAAAGCCATGGACGGAGTTAGAGAATTGTTCGCCTTCCAAATCTTGTTCTTCGATCTGAGGCTGAGCGAGAGAGACTTTGATACACTCTTCTAGATAGGCATCGATAATGGCTTCGGAGTCCTTGATTGGTGACTCCCCATGAGCGTCAATCAGCTTCTGACGCAGGAGAGGATTGGCATCACGTTTTTTCCATCCTTCAATGATATCGTCCGTCAAATAGTGACATGTGTCATAGGCAGCATGTCCTTGTAGGCGTAACGTTTTAACCTCAACGACGATCGGAATCCCGGAATCGCGCGTTTGTTGGAATACACGATTCAGCTCACTCACGATGTCGGCAGTCTTTGAGATATCGAGAGTCACATACTCCATGCCATAGGCCGTCGCACGACTTCCTAACGAATCAATAATATACTGTTCGTTGGTAGGTGTTGAATAGGCGTACTCATTATTCTCGATGACGAAGATCATCGGTATCTTCAGTACCGCAGCAAAATTCATCGTCTCATGAATATCACCTGTACTCGAAGCACCGTCTCCAAAAAACCCAATACCGATCGCATCGCGCCCCATCCGCCTTTGAGAATCAATGCCACCCATGACACTAGATAGAATGGGACCAAGGTGGCTAATAATTGGCAGACTACGATTAAGAGGATCTCCGTGGTGCACGTTTCCCTCGCGACCCAGCGTTGGACTTCCCGAATTAGCCATATACTGGCAGAGATGATCACAGAGATGATCGCTCCAAATGAGATGGGAAGCCAAATTCCGGTGAGAAAAGCTGACCACGTCCTTTTCCCGATCAAGAAGGAGACCGATCGGAGCAGCCATGCCCTCGTTTCCCTGACCTCCAGCCAGTGTTCCATAGACCAAACCTTGGCGAAACAAATCCCTTAATCGATCATCTGTTCTTCGCGACAGATACATCCAGTTATAGACCTCAGGCAATACTGATTCCACGTCGTCCAGGTTCTGGCCAAGTAAACTTCGTTTCTGAAGTATTTCCGGGGTTTCAGGATAAGGAATATCAGGACGGTAGTTCGGATGCATATCTTAACTAATTTGGGAAAGCTGAGGACGTATTCTCCTCGAAGCAAAACATTTGTAAGAATGGTCCATGGGCCAAGTCAAAAACTCACTTGGTTGAAGAGAATCCCAATTTCGTTAAATTGACTGGCAAAAAAGCCTCTCCGCCAAAACGCTTCTGACTGACCACCCTACCTAATAAGAGAAAATCATGGCCTCATCTATCGTCGTTACCGGCAGCTACGTTCAAGACCTGACATTTAAACTTCCAGAGTTCCCTACCGCAGGGCAGACCCTAATCGGAGAATTCAATACAGGTCCAGGAGGCAAAGGATCCAACCAGGCAGTAGCAGCAGCCAGAACAGGCGTGCCTACAGCCTTTATTGGGGCGACGGGAAAAGACGCTTTTGCCCAGGTTGCAAAGGACTTCCACGAGGGAGAGGGCATCGACTCTCGGCTCGCAATCCAGACCGAGCAGGCAACAGGCACCGCAGCAATTCTTGTTAACGATCGAGGGGAGAACGAGATCGTAGTCGCTCTTGGAGCCAACAACTTCCTGAGCCCCGCAGACATTCCTGAAGCTTTAGTATCAGAAGCTCAGATATTAGTCTCACAGTTAGAGTTTAACTTAGAGGCTGCAGAACATGCGCTACGCTTGGCACGGGAAAACCAAGTAACCACCTTACTGAACCCAGCTCCCATGAGAGATGACTTTCCTCCAAGCATGCTGGATTATGTAGATATCCTGGTACCCAATGAAACAGAATTTGCTCATCTGATCCGGGCGCGATTTCCGGAAGAACACGCATCCTTTAACGAAGCCAGCATTCAATCGCTGTCCTCAGACCAATTGCATCATCTTTGCAGAGACTTTGGAGTTTCGACTTTCATCATCACCCTTGGCGGAAACGGTTGTTTTATATCAACGGAAGATCGCTACTATAAGATACCCTGTATCCAAGGAATAGAAGTGGTAGATACAACCGGTGCCGGGGATGCATTTGTGGGAGGGTTCTCATCCGGGCTCGTTCAATTCGATGGCGATATCGAAAAAGCAGTCAGTTATGCGTCCGTCGTTGCAGGACTTTCAGTCACCAAATTTGGCACCGCACCGGCAATGCCTACCAAAACTGAAATTGAGGCTGAGATCGAAAAACAAGGAATCAGCTTATAATAGATCAGACCCCTATGGGGTGCCAGGTCGTCTTGAATTCCAGGAAGCTGCGGATGGCGTAGACCGACTGGGCTTTCTCGGAGCTCCAATAACGGGTGTTTTCCTGCTCACGAATCTTCAGGCGCTTGATGCTTTCTGCGGCTAGGATCTCAGCTTCCTTTCTACCGTCAGCATCCAAAGACAAATCCAGCCCACGAATATGTTCGTGGCTGGCGAAAGTCTCCAGTAACTCATCCCGAAATCCGGTCAGAATGTTTAATACACCTCCAGGCAGATCTGAGGTGGCTAACATCTCGCCAAGCAGAACCGCAGGATAAGGATTCGTGGTCGAGGCCAAAGCCACGACTGAATTTCCAGAAGTAATGATGGGAAGGACTTGTGAAATCAATCCCAGCAAACTCGGTGAGTCAGAAGCGAATACACCAATGACTCCCACTGGCTCAGTAACTGAAAAGTTGAAGAAAGGTCCAGCTACCGGGTTCGTATTTCCGAGCACCTGTTCGTATTTATCCGTCCAGCCTGAGTAGTAGACAATGCGGTCGATCGTACTAGCCACTTCTCTTCTTGCAGCTGCCAGGGAGACCGTCCCTGTAATGGCGACCGCTTGCGCCAACTCTTCAGCACGTGCCTCCATCATCTCACCCAAACGATACAGGATCTGTCCACGATTGTAGGCAGTACGGGAAGCCCAGACTCCACCAGCTTTTCCAGCTACTTCAACAGCGTTGCGTGTATCTTTGCGTGTGCATTGCGGAATATTGCAAAGAAACTGCCCACGCTTGTTGTTGAGAGGAAAGACACGCCCACTCTCAGAGCGGATAAATTTTCCGCCGACATAAGCTTTAGGAGTTTTAGTTACGGGTATACGCGACATAAAATAAAAAATTAGGATTCAACTTTGAGGTAATCACAAATGCCTTGTTTGCCGCCCTCGCGACCAAAGCCACTTTCCTTGTATCCACCAAATGGGGACGTAGGATCGAATTTATTATAAGTGTTGGCCCAGACGACACCTGCCTTTAATGCTGTGCTCATCTTGAGGATCTTGGATCCTTTGTCTGTCCAAACTCCTGCCGACAAGCCGTAAGCGGTGTTGTTCGCTTTTTCAATAGCCTCACTCACAGTGCGGAAGGTAAGAATACTCAACACCGGGCCGAAAATTTCTTCACGAGCAATTCGATGACTTTGGGTTACCCCTTCAAACAACGAAGGCCGGAAGAACCATCCTTGCCTTGGCAGTGAGCAATTGCTTTGGAACAGTTCAGCTCCTTCTTTGACTCCACTGCTGACCATCTCGCTGATTTTATCCAACTGCTCCTTCGAATTGATGGCACCGATATCAGTATTCTTATCGAGTGGATTGCCCACTCGCAGAGAAGCGATGCGAGTCTTGAGTTTTTGCACAAAGGTCTTGGCGATCGATTCCTGGATCAGCAAGCGGCTGCCTGCACAACAAACATGACCCTGGTTAAAAAAGATACCGCTTATGACTCCTTCAACTGCCTGGTCGATAGGAGCATCCTCGAACACGATGTTGGCCGCCTTTCCACCTAGCTCCAGGGTTAGGCCTTTTCCAGTTCCAGCTGTGGCGCGCATGATGGCCTTTCCAACATCCGTCGAGCCTGTGAAAGCAATTTTCTTAGCGGCGGGATGATTAACGATAAGCTGGCCCGTCGCTCCCGCACCGGAAACAATGTTGACCACTCCAGGTGGTAGCTCCGCCTCCTGAAGAATCTCAGCAAACTTCAGCGCGGTAATGGAGGTCGTCTCGGCCGGCTTGATGACTACACAATTGCCAGTCGCTAAAGCCGGCGCTATCTTCCATGCCAGCATGAGCAAAGGGAAGTTCCATGGAATGATTTGCCCTACGACTCCATAGGGCTGGTAGGAGCCTCCAGGGAGTGCATATTCCAATTTATCGGCCCAGCCGGCGTAGTAAAAGAAGTGTGCCGCAGCCATCGGGATATCGAAGTCGCGCGATTCTTTTATCGGTTTTCCACCGTCCAAAGATTCGGCAACCGCAAACTCTCGAGCCCGGTCCTGTAGCAGCCGCGCAATACGATAAAGGTATTTGCCCCGATCTTTGCCCGATAATTTGGACCAGTATTTGTTTAATCCATTGGTGGCGGCGGAGAAGGCATTATTGACGTCCGCTTTCCCGGCGGCAGGAATTCTTGCGAGCGCTTTTTCCGTTCCCGGGTTTATCGATTCAAAATACTTACGGCTCTTGGGTGCCGATTGCTGCCCATCTATATATAGAGAGTAACTTTCTTTCAGCTTGGGGTCGGCTGATTCAGGGGCGGGATCGAATTCCCATAAATCTCCAAAAAGAAGCTCAGGGGTTTTACGTCGTCGGGTGTTGCGAGAATTTTTGCGCTGTGTGGGCATAGGTATTATAAAATGGGATATTAGTAACCGGAACTGGCATCACTGAATTTCCAAGGCGCTTGATAGACTCCTTGATCCTGCTTGCGAAGTTGCATCAACAAATCGTTCAGCAATGAGCTGGCGCCAAATCGGTAGCGTCGATTATTGAGCCACTCATCTCCAAGTGTTTCTTTTACCGCGACCAAATAATGAAGTGCTTTTTTGGCGGTTTTAATTCCTCCGGCAGGTTTCATGGCAATCGGAGTTCCGCTCTCTAAATAGAAGTCTCGGATAGCTTCGAGCATCACTTGGTTATTTGCCAATGTGGCATTGCCTGATGTCTTGCCCGTACTGGTCTTGATAAAATCGTTGGGACGTAAAACATTCATAGCCAAGAAGGATGCGGCACGAATGTTATCGTATGTCTCCAATTCGCTGACTTCGAGGATGACCTTCAGCGTGGCTTCTCCGCAGGCTTCCGCGACTGCGGCAATTTCATCCTGAACAGTTTGAACCTGTCCCGAGAGAAAAGCACCACGGTGGATAACCATATCTATTTCATCGCTCCCGTCCCGAACTGCCTGTTTGACCTCCTGTAATCGCGTACGCAACGGATATTGACCGGATGGAAACCCAGTTGCCACAGACGCAATCCTCACAGGCGATTCACCCAGAAATTTGCGCGCATGCTTCACCATGGCAGGATACACACAAACTGCAGCAACTTGAGGCGTATCGATTTCCGGGTCAGGAGCCTGAGCTTTTTGGCAGAGAGATTGAACCTTTCCGGGGGAGTCCTTTCCTTCGAGGGTGGTTAAATCGACCATGGAAACACCCAAATTTAGTCCCTGAATTTTACTCCCTTTCTTAATGCTTCGGGCGGTAAACTTAGCAACGCGCTCTTCAATGGTGATTTGATCTACGGGACCTACTTCGTCGATAAGACGTTTTAAAGGAGACTTGTTCACGACAATGGATGGCATAAGGTTTCATTTAGGTTTAGCTCCCTAGCGAAAACAACTCTATTCCTCTTTGGCCGGACTAGCATTTGCGCTTTAAGATCAGAAAAGGAATAGACCTGCTACAGTTCTTGATTTTTACAGAAAGACCCCTATAAATCCTCCGATTTCAATTTCTAAGATACAAATATACACTAATATTCACTTTTAAATATGAGCGCATCCGCCCCCGAAAAACATGAATTCCAAGCAGAAGTTAAGCAGCTGCTGGATATCGTCATTCACTCCCTTTATACAAACAAGGAAATCTTTGTTCGCGAACTGGTTTCCAATGCATCCGATGCCCTTGAAAAACTCAGGCATCTACAAATCACCGAGGACAAAATATTCGATGACGAGCAAGAGCTCGAAATCAATATAACAACCGATGAGGAAGCACAAACCCTGACCATCCAGGACTTTGGCATCGGGATGGCCCATGATGAGCTGGTTAAAAACCTCGGAACCATCGCCCACTCAGGATCAAAACAGTTCCTGAAGGCACTCAAGGAAGGCGGAGACCAAAATTCAAATCTCATTGGGCAATTTGGCGTTGGGTTCTACAGCGCATTCATGGTGGCCAAGGACGTAAAGGTCTACTCGCACAGTTGGCAAGAATCTGAAGAAGGTCATGTGTGGACGAGCGATGGCTCAGGTGCATATACCGTTGAGGAAGTTAAAGACCAAAACCGTGGGACCAAAATCGTCATTTCTCTGGAAGATGACCACAAGAGCTTCAGTAGTGAGGACGAGATCAAGCGCATCATCAAGGAATACAGCTCCTTCGTCCAATTTCCCATTAATGTAAATGGAGAACGCATCAACACGCAGGACGCCATCTGGTTGAAGAACAAGTCGGAGATCAAAGAAGAAGATTACACCGAATTCTACAAATTTGCGTGCAAGGCCTTTGATGAGCCCATGCTGCGCTTGCATTTCAACGCCGATGCTCCCCTGGCGATCAATGCCTTGCTGTTTACTCCGGCTACCAATGTTGAAGCCATGGGCTTCTCCAGATCCGAATCGGAAGTGGCTCTATATTGCCGAAAAGTACTGATCGATGCAGAGCCCAAAGGACTGTTTCCGGATTGGTTGCGCTTCCTAAAGGGAGTGGTGGATAGCGCCGACTTGCCGCTGAATATTTCTAGAGAGACGATGCAAGATAGCGCATTGGTCCAAAAGCTAAACTCAGTTCTGACGAAGCGATACTTGAAGCTTCTTCAAGAGGAAGCCAAAAAGCGCCCGGAGAACTATGAGAAGTTCTGGCAAACATTTGGCATCTATTTGAAGGAAGGGGTGACCAGTGATTTCACTCACAAAGACTCACTGACAAAGCTCCTAAGATTCGAATCATCGCTTACCGAAAATGGGAAACTCACCAGCCTCTCTGATTACGTTTCCCGAATGAAGGAGGATCAGAAAGAGATTTACTACCTCCAAGGCTCGTCACGCGAATCGATCGAAAACGGCCCTTACCTCGAAGCTTTCAAGGCAAGAAATATAGAAGTTCTGTACCTATTCCTGCCAATCGATGAATTTGTGATGAATCACGTTCGCGAGTTTGAAGAAAAGAACCTCGTCTCAGCAGATCAGGACGAAATCGAACTCGAAAACATCACTCCGGAAGATGCAGGCGAGCCACTCATGAAAGACGAAGCCGAAAAGCTAAGCACTTGGTTGAAAGAAACCATCGGAGAGAGCGTTGAGGAAGTAAAAATCAGCGACCGCCTGGTAGACAGCCCGGCCATGTCATCAAACAGCGACAAGTTCATGACAGCCTCGATGCGTCGAATGATGCAACAGATGAATCCGGATGCACCTGAAATAGAGGCCAAAGTGGTTCTACACATTAATCCAAGACATGGGTTGATTAAGAACCTAGCTTCTTTACGACATAGCAATCCGGACTTGGCCAAGAATATCGCTGACCAAATCTTTGATAATACCCTCGTCGAAGCAGGTATTCTGGAAGATCCGAAGAAGATGTTGGGCCGAGTTTACGAGTTGATGGAGAAGCTAGCCGGCAAATCCAAAGAAGACTAAGCACATCCTTCTGGGATTTATTCTAATTCATGTGAGGTGAAATAAAGAGCACTATTTCCGGCTTTATACCCTTCAACGAACATTCAACTCCAATAGAGCTTTATTCTGCATAGAAAATACCACATAGTATTGGGTTTGCATGAGTGAAGAAACCAAGCCAGTCAAAAAACGGGTCCCCTACTTTAATCGCGAGATAAGCTGGCTGGCATTTAATCGCCGAGTCTTAGAACAGGCGATGAGTGAAAAATACCCTATCCTGGAGAGGGTAAAGTTTCTCTCATTCGTCAGTAGCAATCTAGATGAGTTTTTTGAAATTCGGGTTGCGGGCCTTATGCAGCAGGCCGATTCGCATGTAAGCGAACTGAGTGCGGATGGTCTCAGCCCACGCCAACAACTGACAAGAGTCCAAGAACTTGTCCGCAAGCTGGTCGATGATCAATACCGTTGCTGGCATAAGCATCTAATCTCTGCAATGAAAGAGGAAGGGATCTTATTTCGCACTCCAGATACCTTGTCGAAAAAGGATATGGAGTGGGTCAGGCAGTATTTTGACAGCGAAGTGTATCCAGTCCTCACTCCGCTGGCGATTGATCCTACTCATCCCTTTCCCCAAATCGGAAATAAAACTCTCAATCTCATTGTCTGGGTTCATGGCAAAGGCAGTAATCCGGATTCAATCCACATGGCGATTATCCCGGTGCCGCGTATTTTAAGCCGCGTCGTTCAGATTGAGTCGGGTAACAACCTAAAATACATATTCCTGAGCGACATCCTTAAGATTTTCGCCCACACACTCTTTCCAGGATACAAAGTACGTGCGGTTTACGCCTTCCGGATTTCTCGCAACAGCGATCTGTATTTCGACGAAGAAGAAGTAGAGAACCTGGTAACAAAAATTGAAGAAGAGCTTTGGAATCTAAGAAAGAACGCGGCAGTCCGATTGGAAGTTGAGCATCGAATTGAAGACGAGCTTCTCGAAGAGTTACTCAAACAAATTAACCTCAAAGAAGAGCACGTCTATAGGATCAACGGACCACTCAACATGATGCGTCTCCGCGACTTTGAGGATATGGTCCCGCGACCTGACTTGAAATTTAAGAATTTCATCCCCTATGTGCGACCGCCGCTGAACAAACCGGACTCGATCTTCAAAATCCTCTCCAAGGAGGACGTCCTCTTGCACCACCCATATGATTCATTTACACCAGTGGTGGAATTTATCGAACAAGCGGCTCGCGACCCTCAAGTATTTGCAATCAAGCAAACCTTGTATCGGACAAGCGGAGATAGTCCGATCATCAAAGCGCTGAAGGAAGCTTCACTGAATGGAAAACAAGTTACGGCCCTCGTCGAGCTAAAGGCACGATTTGACGAAGCAAACAATATTCAATGGGCAAGAGAGCTGGAGGAGGCAGATGTCCATGTAGTTTATGGCCTTACGCATTTAAAAACACATTGCAAATGTTGCCTGGTAGTTAGGCGTGAGCCGGATGGATTAAAACGCTACTGCCACCTCGGGACAGGAAACTATAATCCTAAAACTGCGAAGCTCTATACAGATCTTAGCTTAATGACCTCCCATGAAGAAATGACCAAGGAGGTCGCAGATCTGTTCAACACTCTGACAGGCTTTGCACGATCCCCCAATTTCCAAATTCTAAAGGTCGCCCCATTCAATCTCCACAAAGAGATGAATAAACTGATAAGCCGAGAAGCGCAAAATGCACGCGATGGAAAGCCGGCTAAAATCATAGCAAAAGTGAACAGTTTGATTGATCAGGAAACCATCGACAATTTGTACACCGCATCCATCGCTGGCGTTGAAATCATTCTAATTATTCGCGGGATTTGTGGACTCGTTCCAGGCGTAGAGGAATTAAGCGAAAATATCCGCGTGATCAGCATACTGGGCAGATACCTGGAACATAGCCGGGTATATTATTTTGAAAACGGAGATAAGCCGCCTCTGGTATTCACTGGCAGCGCGGATTGGATGCCACGCAATTTCTTTCGTAGAATTGAATGCGTATTTCCAGTGAGTAATCCTTCGCTGAAAGCCCGTTTGATAGATGAGTTATTGAATCTCTATTTAAAAGACACCAAGTACGCCAAAAAGTTAGAATCAACTGGCGATTATGTCTCCATTGAAGCCACTACGGAAAAAAGCGAATTCTCGATTCAAGAGTATTTCATAGACCAGACAGAAAAGCTCAGAAAGAGTTTGCTGTAGGTATACCTCTCATTCAATTTTCAATTACCCTTGCATAGTGGTTCCCCTGACGCAAAATTGCTGAATTCCTTCAGGGAACAATTGCGGACAGACCCGATTGTATTTGGATACATATTCTGCTAAATTTTATAACATAAGACCGGAACAGCTCTAAATGGGCTGGTCAATTTAACTATCTAATCTCATGCTTAAAAACAGGCAACTCGGCTAAACAAATTTGGAGATGCGATTAAGGTCGTTTCCCAAAAAAACCAAGGCCCTGGGGCGGCTAGAAACAATGGACTCAAGCTCGCAAAAGGTAAGTACATTCAGTTCATGGATAATGACGATTTGGCGTCCAAAAACAAGATATCAAGCCAGATGGAATGCCTCCATCGCAACAAAGCGGACGCCGTTTACTCTCCTTGGGGAAAGTTCCAAATCCAGGAATCCACAATCACATTGGACGGTCTGGTTCTCCAATCTCAAGAGATCCCTTCCTCCGCTATGATCCCGGCATTGTTGGAAGGCTGGTCGACAGTACTCCAAACATATCTGTTTAAACGTGAATTTTTGGACAAAATAGGCCCTTTTAAAACAGATGTAAGTTATTTGGAGGATATAGACTATTTAGCGCGAATCGTTTTAAATAACGCGGTAATGGCCTTTGAAGATGCACCCATAGTCATTTACCGTAACAACTCAACGGACAAACTCTCGGCTACGGGCGCAGATTCCATTAAAAAGAGCAAAGCGGAAGCCGAGTTCTTTAACTCCCTGATCGCTCACCTACAACGCCACGTGCCACCCAAGTTCAAACATCTAAGAAACCGTCTCGTTTTTAAAACGGCTGATACTTTTTACACCATAAAGGAGCATCCCGATCTATTGGATTCTCTAGACCATATGATGTCTCTCAAACAAAGCTTTCCTAAGCCTTGGAGAGTCAGAGCTATAAAGAAAGTGCACCAATACAAAAATGGGTTAAAACACCGCATCTACGGCTCTAGATATAATAGACTATTTTACCCTCGACAACTTAGCGAATACTACCGGCAACTCATCTTAGAACTCGGCTTTACAGATATCATCTCAAACGAGATCTAATTCATCCTATCAATTAGCGACCATATGCAAAAGCTACTAGTAACTGGTTCTTCGGGCCTTATTGGCTCAGAAGTATGTACATTCTTCCATAGACAAGGATTTGAAGTTCATGGCGTGGACAACAACCAACGTGCAGTCTTTTTTGGACCTCAGGGCGACACTCGTTGGAATCAAGAACGACTGACTACTGATCTGACGAATTTCAAACACCACGAGGTCGATATTCGTGACAGAGATGGAATACTTAAATTGGTCGATGATGTCCGTCCGGACGTTGTTATCCATACTGCCGCACAACCGAGTCACGATAGAGCAGCAGCTATTCCCTTTGATGACTTTGATACGAACGCAGTGGGAACTCTCAATTTGCTGGAGGCAAATCGAAGAGTAAATACAGACGTTCCATTTATCCATATGTCTACCAATAAAGTCTATGGAGATGCTCCCAATAACATCAAACTCAAGGAGCTCGACACACGGTGGGATTATGATGACGAAAGCTATGCTGAAGGAATTCCTGAAACCTTTTCCATTGATCAATGTAAACATTCTTTGTTTGGCGCATCAAAAGTAGCGGCTGACATTATGGTCCAAGAGTACGGTCGATATTTCGATATGCCCTCTTGCTGCCTAAGAGGTGGATGTCTTACCGGCCCCAATCATACAGGCGTAGAATTGCATGGATTTTTATCGTACCTCGTTAAATGCAATCTCGAAGGCAGAGAGTATAAGATTTTCGGGTACAAAGGAAAGCAAGTGCGAGACAATATCCATTCGGAGGATGTCGTTCGATTCATGTATGAATTTTTCAAAGATCCTCGCTGCGGAGAAGTCTACAACATTGGAGGTGGAAAGAACAACTCATGTTCCATCCTCGAGGCCTTCGATATTGCTGCCACCTTCTCCGGGAAAAAGCAGGAGTACACCTATTTGGATGACAATCGGATTGGTGACCATATTTGTTACTACAGCGATTTAAGTAAGATGAGGGAGCACTATCCAAATTGGGATATTACCATCTCCCTCGAAGAAACTATCGGACAAATTGTAGATGCCTGGAAGGCTCGTGAAGCTCAATGAAAATCCTGATCACAGGTATTGCCGGATTTGTCGGAAGCACTATTGCGAAAGAGTTGCTGGCTCATAAGCCGGACATTTCGATTTACGGTCTCGACAATTTCATACGACCGGGCAGCGAAAATAATCGCCTAGAGCTAAAAGCTATGGGCGTTACGGTATTTCATGGAGACATACGCAACCGAAGCGATCTTGAAACACTCCCCAAAGTGGATTGGGTAATTGATGCTGCGGCTAACCCCAGTGTTCTGGCTGGAGTAGATGGTAAAACCAGCAGCCTTCAACTGATTGAGCATAACCTGGGTGGAACGGTCCAGCTACTGGAGTATTGCAAGAGCTGCAAAGCAGGATTCGTCCTACTTAGTACCAGTCGAGTTTACTCTATTCCAGGAATCAGCTCCATTGAAGTTGAGTCTGTGGACAACGCATTCCGGCCCATTGATGACCAAAAGTTTCCAGAAGGAATTTCCACTTATGGAGTTGGAGAAACATATAGTACTTTAGCTCCAGTTTCTCTATATGGAGCTTCAAAGGTTGCTTCCGAAGTCTTGGCGCTAGAATACGGCAGTACCTTCGATTTTCCAGTCTGGGTAAACCGCTGCGGAGTTCTTGCAGGCAAGGGACAATTTGGTCGCCCAGACCAAGGGATCTTTTCGTTCTGGATAAACGCTTACCTGAGAAAACAACCCATCAAGTATATTGGCTTTGGAGGAAAAGGCGACCAAGTCCGGGATTGCCTCCATCCCAAAGATCTTGTGCCTCTTCTCTTCAAGCAGTTTTCAGCAGATGCTAGCACAAGCGATCAAATCTGCAATTTTAGTGGGGGCGTTGAAAACAGCATGTCTCTGGCACAATTGTCGGATTGGTGTACAGAAAAATGCGACGACCACGAAGTAGGAGCTGAGCCCGCCATGCGGCCCTTTGATATCCCATGGATGGTCCTTGATAATCGGAAAGCGCGCTCAACTTGGGATTGGCAACCAAACACTCCAATCAACGATATATTGGAAGAGATTTTGGCTCATGCCAGAGAGAACCCTGACTGGCTGGAAATCTCTAAACCCTGACCTACCTATTGAAGGGCTTATAAGGCTTTAATCATTAGCATGAAAATTCTCTATTTCAACAACTCAGCATTTGGTGGACTTGCGCAATACGCGCATTTTCAGGCCAATGCTTTGGTCGATGCCGGTTGTGAAGTAGATTTTTTGTGCCCTCCTAATTTCCCCGACTACGACGATCGGCGTTAAAACGCCATCAAGGTTCTTTCCGCAAAAGCAAAAAGAACGGGCGCTTCTAAATTGGCTCGACTGTTTGGGTTCTTTAGAGAGATCACCTCAGATATAAAAAGCCTCGTTAACTTCTTGGAAAACAATTCCTGTCAACACGTCCTTTTCGGTTCGTACCTCGAGTATTTTTCACCCTTCTGGATTGGTTCACTCAAACGAGTAAAAAAGAGCGGCATCGTATTCGGCACCGTACTACACGATCCCATCAGAGATACTGCACTGGGGCCATCTTGGTGGCACAATTACTCGGTCGAGAAAGCTTATGACTTCGTAGACCTTATATTTATTCATCAAATCCTGAAAGATCCTTCGGCGAATGTGCCGACCGCCCTACCCCAATACGTAGTTCCCCATGGACCCTACCCAGTGGATGCTCGACCACTAAGTAGAGAAGACGCCTGCGCAAAATTAAAGCTACCTGAAGATCGCATGCTCCTTCTCTCTTTTGGGCATATCCGAGATAACAAGAATCTCGATCTCGCAATTAAAAGTTTAGCCGTACACCCGGAGATTCATCTTGTGGTAGCCGGTCAGAGTCTGAATGAAACTCAGAAACAGCCAGAAGATTACAAACTCCTGGCCAAGGAACATAATGTTGAAGATCAGATAAGCTTTTACACAGATTACATTCCTGACGAAGAGGTAAATGACTACTTCTGCGCCGCGGATGGAATTCTCCTTACCTACAGCAAGGGATTCCGCTCAGCGAGTGGCGTACTCAACCTGGCGGCTGCATTTGACAAGCCATGTATAGCAAGCTCAGGCCCTAGTCCCTTGGAAGACCTGGTAAAAGAATACTCCCTTGGAATCTGGGTAAACCCAGATGATGCAGAATCGTTAGTCGCGGGTATGAGCGAATTTAAAAAGCAAAGACTTCAGCCCGATTGGGAAGGTTATCGAAAAGATAACTCTTGGGAAAGAAATGCCCAGATCACCAAGGATGCTTTTCTGAAATTGGGAGGGGCAGCACTAAAAATGCGAGATTCCCCTCCAATTCTATAGGGAATTTCCATATGGACATTCGGGATTTTTGCTGCAATTTATATTCGGATTCTTTCCCTTTCTTCACGGAAAAACCCTACACATAAGTCATTTTACGAACTAAGCCATGCCCATCCAGGAAATTCCCTTGGAATTAGATCACCTCCTTAAAAAGGGAGGTATGGCTTATTGGCAGGCAAGTAACCATCGTAAGTCGATCACTTCACTATCCCCATGGGCCGCAGAAGTACTAGGTAAAAAGACTGGATCTATTAGCAAACAGGATGACTGGTTTAAATCCATTCACCCAAATGATCTTGAAGATACTAAAGAGACCATTCTCGCCAATCAGGGGAAGAATATCTATCAAGTTGATTACCGCTGGGCTGATTCAAACGACTCCTATATTTGGCTAAGGGAGATCGGGCATAGAAAAGCCCCAGAATCTCCAGAATACGAAGGTTTGATCTTTGCTATTAAGGAACAGAAAGAGCTGGAGCACAAAGCTCTCCACATTTCAGAGCGTGAGAAACGGAAGCTAGGACGCGAATTACACGATGATCTTTGCCAACAATTGGCTGGAATGCTGTTTTTCACAAACAATCTGGTGTACCAGATTAAGACGGGCAAAGAGACTGAAGTGCTTGTGGAAGCTACCAATGAGATCAAAAAGCAGCTCCAACTCAGTATTGAAAAAACTCGGTGCCTATCCCATGGCCTAAATCCTGTAAGTTTGGAAAGAAAAACGTTCCAGGAATGCCTCATAGAACTCATCCAGCAATCCCAGACCCTATACTCAGTCAATTGCCAGTTTCAAATGAGCTCTGATCTCACTATTGAGGATCAGGATATTGCCACTCACCTATTTAGGATAACCCAGGAGTCCATCAACAACTCCATCCGTCACGGAAACGCAGACACCATAAGTATTACTTTACAAAAGGAAGGCGACTTTGGTATTTTGACAATCCTCGACAATGGAGCGGGCTTTAAATCTGACCCTCTTAGTACAGATGGCATGGGCTTACATAATCTCAGAAGCAGAGCACGAATGATCAATGCTGTCATTGACATCGGAAACAACAAACAGGGAGGCGCCTCGGTTCACTGTAAATTCAGAATCCGCCCTACTCAACCATAACGGAGCCCAAACAATCCAAAGGTCGTATGATTAACATTTTTCTTGTCGATGATCACCCATTAATCCGCAAAGGGTTGTCCCAAATATTGGGGCAAGAGGATGATATGCAAATTTGCGGAGAGGCCGAAGACGTTCCTTCAGCCCTCAAAGGCTTACCACAAACAGGCCCCGACCTGGTTATTGCTGATATTTCTCTACGCGGTAATAATGGACTAGAGCTTATTAAGAATATCAAAGCACTGTATCCTCACCTGAGGGTGCTAGTTTTCTCCATGCACGATGAAGTTGTTTACGCACAACGTGCCCTTCGTGCTGGTGCTCGAGCTTATGTGATGAAGCAAGAGGATGCTGATAAGATCAAAGCTGCAATTCGCAGAATCATGGAAGGTGATATCTACGTAAGCCAGAAAGTATCGGACCAGCTGCTGCACCAAATAGTTAACGGAACAGCATCAAGCAGCCAATCTCCAGTCGATAGATTGAGTGACCGTGAACTGGAAGTCGTTCAGTCCATCGGAAATGGCCTTTCCACTCGAGAAATTGCAAGTTCGCTTAACGTCTCAGTGAAAACCATTGAATCTCACCGCGCACATATTAAGGAAAAGCTGCACTTGAAAAACGCTACCGAGTTAGTGCAGTTCTCCGTTCAATGGGTTGAGCACGAAAACAGCAAAATGCATTAAAGAGGGTAGATATTGGCTCAAGTTATTTGATACAGAAATCCTTCCAGTTTTCCTTAAATATTCTTAGCGAATCAATACACACACGCTGTGTCAGGGTTTACCCCTAGAGAGCTTGGGGACTTTCCATCAAAACCTGAACGGGGATGAGCCTGATTGTAAGGTGGGTAGGAAATATTATACAGTAGATGCAAGTTGAGAGAAGTCCTACTCACTCAACTTACTCCGAATCCATCCATTTTGAACATGAGCCCACTTAAGGTCTCCGTTCTCCGCTTGTGTGTTACGTGAATAACGAAGGTCCAAAAAAAATACTAATTGTAGAAGACCATCCGATACTGGTGTACGGTCTTCAATTAATGATTGAAAAGGAAGAAGGTTTCAACGTGTCCGGTGTGGTGAACACCAAAGATGAGGCTTTTGACCTCCTTGGCACGATGGGCCCAGACCTTGTTGTCATTGATATCTCACTTCAATATCAGGATGGCTTAACCCTGATAAAACAGGTCAAAGAATCTGAATATAATGTCCCCATCTTGTGCCTTTCGATGCACGAGGAGCTCTACTACGCAGAACAATGCCTGCGTGCAGGGGCCAACGGCTTCATTACTAAATCTGAGCCTTGCGAGGTCATCATCAGTGGAATTGAGAAAATTTTGAGTGGTAAGATTTACTTAAGTGAATCTATCCGCCGCCAAATGTTGAAACAAATTGGGCACGGGCCTTCCCCCTGGCTGAACGAAGCTGAAAGCATTCTCAGCAATAAGGAGATTCTCGTCTTTAAGTGCATCGGCCAAGGACTCAATAATAGAGCGATCGCCAAAAAACTGACTCTGAGCATTAAAACCGTGGAAGCACACCGCTACCGGATTAAGAAGAAACTCAATTTGAAGAACTCTATTGAGCTTATTCGATTTGCCATACGGACTACAAGCGGAGAAGCGGCTATACTTTAAGGTAAAAACTGCTCGGGTGCACAATCCCGAACGATCAAGTCATTTTGGTCACCTAGCCCTCCTTCAAGAATATCTTGATATTTCTGTAAATATTGCCGATTTAGGTATTTACACCTGAATCAATGCACGGTCACTATTAGCACTCGTCTAATTTACAAATGGCAAAGATACTTTTAGTCGAAGACCTATCCGCAAGCCGGGAGCTATACGCCACCATGTTAAGCAACCTCAATTATGAAGTTGTTGAAGCTGCCAGCGGGGAGGAAGGGCTCGAAATCGCTAAAAAAGAGGGATCTTCTTTCAATGTTTTAGTTACAGACTTGGTCCTACCAGGTATCGGAGGATTGGAACTCGCATCCGAAGTCTACAATCTTTGTCCGGACATCAAGATTCTGATTATTTCAGGCTACACGGAAGACATGGTTATTCTAGAGGATCATCTCAAAACGAATACTGTTTTCCTCGCAAAGCCATTTGAAGTCGAATCTTTGAATCTAAAGATTCAGGAACTTCTAGCTTAATAGCAAACAGCCATCAGGGCAGATGTGCTATGGTTTTCCAGTCATACTGTGAAAACCGTGATTTCCCCATTTCCATTTTGACCTGAATCACCCGATAGTCAGGGTAAGAGCCCGATGTCTCGGAATACTGCCTACTTCATCTTTGGCCTTACGCTTACCTTCTTCCTCGCCTTTTTTCTCTGGCCGATCTTCCAAATCCTGAAAGGCGGATTCAGGAATGCAAACGGCAGCTTCACCCTGATATACTTTTTTGAGGTATTCGCTAATCCAATTTATCTGGAAGGTTTTCGGAATGCATTCCTGATCGCATTTCTGACAACCTCATTTTCCTTTCTGATATCCGTACCCCTGGCCTTTGCCGCTGACCGGTATCAATTCCGGGGAAAAGGGATTCTTCAAAGCCTTTTGCTCATCCCGATCATTCTCCCCCCTTTTGTAGGAGCAATTGGCGTAAAACAAATTTTTGGGCAATACGGAGCCATCAACTCATTCCTTCAATCACTGGGAATCCTCTCAGAAAACCATACCATTGACTGGATAGGGATGAATCCATTCTGGGGAGTCGTCATCCTGAACACCCTCCACCTCTACCCCATAATATATCTTAACGCCGTTGCCGCACTCGCAAATATCGACCCGAATATGGAAGAGGCGGCCGAAAATTTGGGCTGCACTGGTTTCGAAAAATTCAGGAAAATCACATTACCTCTCATTCGGCCAGGTTTGTTCGCTGGAGGAACCATCGTGTTCATCTGGGCATTCACTGAGTTGGGGGTCCCACTCATCTTTGATTACTCCCGCGTCACATCAGTTCAGATTTATTATGGGATAAAAGATATTGGTGGTAGCCCATTTCCCTATGCCTTGGTTGCAGCGATGCTCTTGGGCTCGGTTCTGATTTACGCCGTAGGAAAAGGAATCTTCGGAAGAAGTAGCTACGCCATGATGGCGAAGGCGACACACGCCAGTAGTACTCGCAGTCTAGGTATCCAAGGAACGATACTTTGTTGGTTGGCATTTCTACTGGTGATCGGCCTGGCTACATTACCCCACCTGGGAGTTGTTATTCTGTCTTTCGCTCCTGATTGGTATGCTACCATCCTACCCTCTGAATGGACCCTTTCTAATTATCAATTGGCCCTCGGTCATGACCTCACTGTATCGTCCATAGCCAACAGCTTAAAGTACGCATCCGTTGCTACCGTCCTGGACATCATACTTGGGATCTGCATCGCATATGTTCTCGTTCGCACAAAAATTCCCGGAAGAGGAATCTTGGATGCGCTTGCCATGCTCCCCCTTGCTGTTCCGGGTCTTGTACTTGCATTTGGCTATCTTGCAATGAGTCAGGATGGTAAACTCTTCGCCTTCCTCAATCCAATCGAGAACCCGACTCTGCTACTCATCATAGCCTATGGCATCAGACGTCTGCCCTACATTGTGCGCAGTGCGGTCGCTGGCTTCGAACAGTCCAGTGAAACCTACGAGGAAGCAGCCCAAAACCTGGGATGCCATCCAGCGAAATCGATCATCAAGATCACGCTACCACTGATTATGGCGAACCTGTTAGCTGGAGCGCTCTTGAGTTTCTCGTTCGCCATGCTCGAAGTTTCCGACTCCTTGATCCTCGCACAAAAGCAGGCCTTTTACCCCATTACCAAAGCGATCTATGAACTCTTCCAGCTCCTGGGGGATGGTCGCTTTGTAGCATCGGCTCTGGGAGTTTGGGCTATGGTCTTTCTGGCAGTCTGCATAATGGGTGCCAGCCTCATCCTAGGGAGGAAGCTGGGCACCATTTTCAGAGTCTGACCTCAGGCAGCTTGGCTGTGAGTGCTCACCGCCAATCCGTCATCAGCCAATTCTACTTCTACCACCACGCCTTTAGAAATTTCTCCGGATATCAACTGCCGTGCAATTGCCGTTTCAAGGTGCTTCTGAATAAACCGCTTCAAAGGTCGAGCTCCATAAACAGGATCGAATCCTTTTTCGGCAATCCACTCAATCACTGAAGCCGGCACAATAAGCTCAATCTCACGGGCTTTCAATCGCTCAATCAGCTCCTTCAGCAGCAATCCGACAATCTTCTCAATTTCCTCAAGCTGCAAAGGTTTGAAAACAAGAGAGTCATCGATCCGATTAAGAAACTCGGGACGAAATGCTTTTCGAAGATCGGCCAGAATGGATTCTCTAACAGATTCAGAAATTTCACCGCTTTCCATGGAATCCATCAATCGATGACTCCCCAAATTTGAAGTCATAATGATAATAGTATTCTTAAAGTCGACGGTTCGACCATGCGAATCGGTAATCCTTCCGTCATCCAGTATCTGTAGCAACACATTGAATACATCCGGATGGGCTTTCTCTATCTCATCAAACAATACCACTGAATAAGGCTTACGCCTTACCGCTTCGGTCAATTGTCCGCCATCGTCAAAGCCTACATAACCAGGAGGTGCTCCAATCATTCTTGAGACCGAGTGCTTCACCATGTATTCGGACATATCCAAGCGAACGATGTTGTCTTCGCTGTCAAACAGAGATTCAGCGAGTGTTTTAGCGAGCTCCGTCTTTCCAACTCCTGTGGGGCCTAGAAATAGGAACGAGCCAATCGGACGTTTTGGATCTTTAATCCCTGAGCGAGCTCTCAAGATCGATTCACCAACTGCGGTCACAGCCTCATCTTGGCCAATCACACGTTCATGCAATACACGATCCAATTGCAGGAGCTTTTCCTTCTCCCCTTCCAATAACCGAGTCACCGGAATGCCCGTCCAGCGGGCTACTATGTCCGCAATCTCCTCAGAGGAAACTTCTTCCTTGAGCAACTTGGCCTCATCAACCGAGGCAGCCTCTAATCGCTCAAGCTCCTCCTCGAGTTCAGGAATCTTTCCATGTTTCAAGATCGCAACTTCATTCAATTCGTAGGAGCGCTCAGCACGCTCCATTGCTTGCTTCGCTTCTTCAAGCTCTTCCCTGATCTTTTGGACCTTAGTCAGCTCTTCCTTTTCTTTCTCCCATTGCCGACGTAGCGTTTCAGTCTGCTCCTTTAGATCCACAAGCTCCTTCCCGAGCTCGTCAAGCCTACGTTTACTCGCATCGTCCTTCTCCTGACGAAGAGCAGCATCTTCGATCTCAAGCTGCATGACTTTCCGCTGCAAGGTATCAAGCTCTGCTGGCAAACTATCGATATCAGTTCGAATGGTGGCACACGCCTCATCCATCAAATCGATCGCTTTATCAGGTAAAAATCGGTCAGAAATATACCGGTGGGACAACACTGCAGCATTGACCAGAGCGTTGTCTTGAATCCTCACACCATGGTGAAGCTCGAATCGTTCTTTCAATCCACGAAGAATCGAAATCGATTCTTCAACAGTCGGCTGATCCACTTGAACGGTTTGAAAACGTCGTTCCAATGCAGCATCCTTTTCGATGTGCTTTCGGTACTCATCCAAGGTCGTCGCACCAATACAGTGGAGCTCTCCGCGAGCGAGCATAGGCTTCAGCAAATTTCCTGCATCCATGGCACCATCTACTTTACCCGCACCAACCACCGTGTGTAGTTCATCAATGAATAGAAGGATCTTTCCTTCACTTTCCTTGATTTCTTTTAGTACCGCCTTCAAGCGTTCTTCGAATTCACCACGATACTTGGCACCAGCAATCAGAGCACCCATATCCAAGGAAAAGAGTGTGCGATCCTTTAGACCTTCTGGAACATCACCACGTACGATCCGCTGAGCGAGGCCTTCCACAATGGCAGTCTTTCCTACTCCGGGTTCTCCAATGAGCACTGGATTATTTTTGGTCTTTCTTGAAAGAATGTGGATGACTCTCCTTATCTCTTCATCGCGGCCAATAACCGGGTCAATTTTGTTTGAGCGAGCAAGTTCAACTAGATCCACTCCATACTTTTCTAAGACATTGTATGTATTCTCAGGATTGGGATTCGTTACCCGCTGGCTTCCACGAATTCCACTCAATGCTTCGAGCACGGCTTTTTTCTCAATCGCAAAGCTCCTGAAAAGAGAAGCCATGCCATCCGGTTGATTCACTTCAATCAAACCAAGGAACAAATGCTCTACACTGACAAACTCATCCTTTAAGTGATCAGCCGCCTTTTCCGCTTCTGCAAACACCTGATTCAAGGCCTGGGTCATATAAACTTTACTTGTATCAACACTTCCAGATGTTTTCGGAAGCTTCTCAAGCTCCCGATCCAGGGCCAAAGAAAGGGCCGAAGCAGACAGACTCATTTTGCTAAGCAGCTCAGGCACAATTCCATGCTCCTGCTCGACCAGGGCTTTTAAAAGATGATACGCATCCACTTCAGGATTCCCAGCTTGCAGGGCATATTGCTGAGCGTCCTGAATGGCACGTAAGGACATTTCGGTAAACTTTTGAGTATTCATAACTACTCAAATTGCATGAATCATACCGAATAGGCTGAAGAGCTTATTCCTTTTCCATTAGGCCCCTAGCCATTATTCCACAACGCCTTACGAGATTAATATTCCACGATGAGTGGATCCAACATTGAGTCAGAATCCGGGATAGGCATCACAATAGCGCCACTATGACCCTTCTTTTGGGAGGATATTTATCCTCGCCAAACAAGGGCCTTTATGTCCCTTTTTAATTAATTCGCCTCGATTTTGATGATCTCAATCGGATTTCCCCACATTTGAATTCCGAGGATTTGCTCCTGTGGCTTCGCCTGAACTCGGACGCCAAGACCATCTTGTTTGAAGCCCTGCTCCAAATACTCGGGAAAGTACTTGGTTCCATCTTCGGTCATAATTCCAAAAAATCCGCCTTCAAGCTCCACGTATTTTATGAAGCCTAGAATCGTAATCGTGTCTGGCTCGGAAACCTCTGGCTCGGGCGGAGCCACTATGACGGGAGTTTCCACAACGGGGGACGCTGGTTCGGGAGCAACCACTTCCTCAACTTCTGGCTCCGGCTCAGGAACTACCTCTGGTGTAGATTCCGGACCAGCAACCATCAGAGGAGCTGGATCTGGCTCGTTGGCTACCTGCTGCGAACTCGTAGAAGAGCAACCGGAATAGAGCAGAACTACGAAGGTATAAAGCAGACAATAGAATTTCGTTGGAGTCATGGAGTTGTTAAGAAGCGGTCTGGGTCTCGACGGTCACTTTTCCTTCGTAGACCCAGTGGTAGCAAAGTTCACTTTCTGAATTTTTGAACGCTTGTTTGCTAAATTTCAAGTCCTGCGTCACATGACTATTTGCAATGGGTATCACATAGCTGTCATCTGGCCATAAATCAGGAATTGGCAACTTGCTTGAAGCTTCCGAAATTTGTTTTAACGAAGGAATAAATGGGGTGCCCATAGTTAGTTGGAGATCTCTTTCATTAAAAAAGTTCCTTTACTGAAAACACAACACTTGAAATGAATCACACCCTTCGAATTCCAAATTAATATATGAAAGAACGCGTACTCATTTTTGCCGTCGGTTTTGCTATCAGCTGCTTAGGCATCATGTTCTTTCTTCATTTCCGAAGTGTAAAGTCCGGAGGAGAGGGCATCATCAAGCGATTGATAAACACAGCGGGTGAGCTTGGGACCGTTGAGGAATGGATCGAAGCCGACCAGTTTGTCGTTAAGCTTTCAGGAGAGACCGTAACGGTTCAGCTCAATGCGATCGACTCGCCTTCCCAAAATCTCCCAGGTGGTCGTGAGGCATTGGCTCATGTCCAAGAACTTATCAAGGACCAGCCCGTACGCCTTCTAGAATTTCGACGGAATGACGCAGGCCTCGTAATTGGTGAGGTTTATACGAAAGACAACCTCAGCGTGAATGAACAGTTGATGAAAGCTGGATGGGCTTGGTTTTACGAACCTGATTCAAATCACAATCCTTATTACAGGGAACTCAACGAATCAGCGATCGAAGAAAAGCGCGGCCTATGGTCACTTGAAACACCGACTCCACCCTGGGAAACAGTAGCTCGTAACACAGCACCCAACTAACAACTGTCAGGCCTTCTGAGCAACCACTGCGGACTTACGATTTGGGAATAGCTCTTTGCAGAGAGGGCAATCTCTCCCATCACAACCACGCGCGGAACAATACTCGCGACCATAAAAAATAATTTGTAGATGCAACTTGTTCCAAAGCTCCTTAGGAAACAGTCGCTTCAAATCCTTTTCTGTCTGCACCACATTCTTGCCTGAAGTAAGTTTCCACCTCTGGGCAAGCCGGTGGATGTGTGTGTCGACGGGAAAAGCCGCGACACCAAAGGCCTGCGACATCACCACGGAAGCCGTTTTGTGACCGACTCCTGGTAATGCTTCAAGAGCCTCCATATCTGCAGGCACCTCACTTCCATGTTCTCGATTAAGAATCTTGGACAACTCGGAGATAGCGGCGGACTTTCGAGGCGATAAGCCACAGGGCTTGATGATATTCCTGATCGTCTCCACCCGCTTCTTCGCCATGTCGACGGGATTGTCAGCCAACTTGAACAAGGCCGGTGTCACTTGATTGACGCGAACGTCCGTGCATTGGGCCGAGAGCAAGACGGCTACCAGCAACGTGTAAGCATCCTTGTGATCCAAAGGCACTGGGGTCTCAGGATAAAGATTCTCGAGGTATTGGACTACGTACTCTGAGCGTTCTTTTTTAGTCATAAGCGGTACAAAACCACATCATTCACAACCTTAACCTTAAACAAGGTTATTTCTATTTTGCATTTTCACCAAAGGTTCTTTCCCTTCACAACAATGGCACCTCAATCCGATTCCCGCCCTTCCTTGGGCTACAACCCTGAAGCCCTACCAAGAGAACTGAAGGAATATTACGTCTCAGCCTCTACAGAAGATCTTGAGGCCATGCTTAGGACCATCGGCGCTGAGTCGGTCGGAGATCTGTTCTCCCATATTGCTGACGACGTTAAATTCTCCAATCCTCTCGATCTTCCCGGACCTCAATCCTACGAGGAATTGCAAAACACCCTGTTTGATTGGTCTTGCGAGAATAAACTTCGCACCTCCTTCCTCGGTGATGGCCTACCTCAATTTGAAGTGCCGGATATCGTTCCCTACGTTTGCAACATCCGCAACCTGACCACCTCATATACTCCCTACCAGCCTGAGAGAAGCCAAGGAACACTCCTAACCCACTGGATTTACCAGTGCTGTATGACAGAGCTGACCGGGTTCGAAGCCGTAAACTCATCTCTATACGACCGGTCGACTGCTATATTTGAAGCTACCTGCGCTGCTCTTCGCATGGCTCGTAAATCCGATACCGTGATTATTTCAGATGGTATTTATCCTGGAGATCGAGAAGTCATAGAAACGCTCATTCAAGATACCGACATTCAGATCGAGTGGATACCCCTCGATAGTGAGACGGGCCTCACTTCACCGAATGTGATCTCTGAAAAAACAGAAGAGCTAGGATCACGGCTAGCCGGCGTGATTTTCCCACATGTAAATCACCATGGACTTATCGAAGATGTAGATACGCTTACAAACTGCATCAGGGAAATCGGTGTTAAAAGTATCGCAGTCATAGATCCAATGTTACTCGCCTATGGAGGCCTGAAACGACCGGTCGATTTTGGAGACAACGGTGTAGACATGATTGTTGGCGAAGGACAACACCTCGGCCTGGGAGCAAACTTCGGCGGACCTGGGTTAGGTCTGTTCGGTGTGCGATTAAACGACTCGGCCAAGAACGATATTCGCCAATCACCGGGACGCTATGTTGGGAAAGCGGTCGACATCAATGGTCAGGAATGCCGAGTGATGGTCTTGTCCACACGCGAGCAACATATCAGAAAAGAGAAAGCTACTTCAAACATCTGCTCCAACCAGGCCTATATTGCCACGATCGTTGGAGCCGCTGTTCTTCAGCGTGGTGACGCCGGAATGACTCAAGCCTGTTCCAAAGCACGATCCAATGCCGTCCAAGCTTTCCAGAAGCTAACCAGAATCAATGCCCTGTCATTTCCCTTCTCAAACCAAGCATTCTTCAACGAGTTCGTAGTGGAAATACCGGTACCGGTATCCGAATTGATTACCAAAGGCATCGCGTCAGACCTACATATCGGCGTAGATGTTTCCAACCGTGTGGGAGAAGAAAAACATCTCCTGAAACTATCCTTCAATGACCGGCAATCCACAGAAGATATCGAACAATTGGTTACGTTCTTCGAAGAACAATTTCCGGGTGAATCCGCAGAAGCAATTTCAGCCCCAGAACTTGCCCACGATCAAACACGATCAAGCCACCTCACTCTGCCGAAGGTTTCACTCGAAGAGTTAAAAGCTTATTACGACAAACTAGGTGAGTTGAATGTGAGCCCAGACGATACTTGCTACCCTCTTGGGTCTTGCACGATGAAGTACAACCCATACATCAATGATTGGGCAGCAGGACTACCCGGATTCGCAGACTCGCATCCGCAAGCACCATCCGAAGATGTCCAGGGCAACCTGCGGCTGCTTTTCGAAACACAGGAATGGTTCAAAGCAATCACCGGGCTTGCCGGAGTTACAACGCAGCCCGTTGCGGGGGCACAAGGAGAGCTGGTAGGCATCAAACTGTTTCAAGCTTACCATACAGACCGAGGAGATTCGGAGCGCGATGCGGTTATTATTCCGCGCAGTGCCCACGGCACCAACTTTGCCACGGCTACTACGGCTGGCTATCAGAACAAAGTCGTCAATGGACGGAAGACCGGTATCGTTTATCTGGAAGCGGATCCCACCGGTCAAATCGACATGGAAAGCTTGAAGGAGATTCTGGCGACTCAAGGCAAGCACGTTGCTGGAATCATGGTCACCAATCCTAACACAGGCGGCATCTTTGAGAGTAGATTCAAGGAGATGGCCGATCTCATTCACGAAGCCGGCGGCCTTGTTTATATGGACGGCGCCAACATGAATGCGATAGCCGGTTGGGTCGACCTAAATGCTCTGGGTGTAGACGCGGTTCACAACAACTTACACAAAACCTGGACCATTCCACATGGTGGAGGCGGCCCGGGAGATGCCATCGTAGCCGTTAGCGACAAGCTCGTAGACTTCCTGCCTGGGTTCCAAATTGAAAAACAGAGCGAACAATACCTGCCAGTTAAAGCAACCAAATCGATCGGTTCATTCCATCGCCATTGGGGTAACTTTGCCCACAAGATTCGATGCTTCACTTACCTGCTTCGGTTGGGTGGAACTGGGATCAAGCAAATGTCTGCCGTAGCGGTGTTGTCGTCCCAGTACTTATTCAAAACTCTGGGTGAGCACTTCCCTGCCCTGCCAAAAGACGCCCAAGATATTCCGCGCATGCATGAATTTATCCTGACCCTCGATGACGCAGATTTCGAGGCGTTGGAAGAAGCTGGCATTTCCAAAGCAGTTGCCATACCACGCATTGGGAAACTTTTCCTGGACTTTGGTTTCCATGCGCCAACGGTGGCCTTCCCTGAAGTATACGGTCTCATGTTCGAGCCCACAGAGAGTTATAGTAAAGCTGAGCTGGATCGTTTCACGGAAGCGGTGCTAGCTATTCGGAAAATCATTCGAGAGACACCTCAATTGTTAGCCAAGGTTCCCATCTTTACGCCCATCAATCGAGTCGATGAAGTAACTGCAAATCGACAACTCCAGCTCAACGAATCACTACAAGAGCTCCCTGAGCCGCCACAAAACCGTATCGCCGCCAAAGAACTTCAAGCAAGCACGGTGGATGAGATTTATCAAAAGCTCGTCGCTCACGCCTAATCTCAACTAGACTCTTACTCCATGAACGTCCTGATCTGCTTCGATAAATTTAAGGACTCCATGGAAGCTCATGAGGCCGGGCAAATCGTTGAATCTGCACTGTCGAAAACACATCCCAATTGGATCATTGATACAGTGGCCCTTGCAGATGGCGGTGAAGGGTTTTGTGAAATCCTGACTAACTCACTCAAGGGGGCACTAGAAAATCACACCGTACCAGGTTCGATCCTAAACCCTATCGAAGCTAATTTGGGTTGGGTAGCAGGAGAACAATTGAGCCAAGAGACCCGAACCGATTGGAAGCTCAACGACCAAAGTAAAGTCGCCATCATTGAAATGGCACAAGCAACTGGACTACAAGAGTTGCCAATCGATAAACGAGATTGTTGGAAAACAAGCTCCTTCGGAACCGGTCAACTCATCAAACTAGCAGTAGAGGCAGGCGCAGAAACGATCCTCCTTGGTGTTGGAGGCAGTTCAACCAACGACCTTGGGCTCGGAGTCCTCGAATCTCTCGGACTCGAATTCTATGACCTCAATGGCGAACGCCTGATCTCGGCTCGCCCCGAGCTCTGGCATAAAATCGATCATCTCGGTGGCTCACTGCCAAAAAACCTGCCCCCCTTCAAAATCGCCTGTGACGTGGAGAACCCAGTATTCGGTCCTAATGGAGCAGCAGCCATCTTCGGGCCACAAAAAGGGCTGAAGCAAGAGGATCACTCTCGCATCGAAGCCGAAGGACAACGCATCGCCCGGCTCCTTTGTGATTACTTAGACAAACCCTGGAGCCTCACCGAAGTACCCGGTAGCGGAGCTGCCGGCGGCATCACCTTCGGCCTCAGCACAGCTTGTGAAGTGGAACTTCTCCCAGGTTTCGACCTCGTAGCCCAATGGCTCAACCTACCAGATAAAATCTCAGCCTGCGACTGGCTTATTACCGGCGAGGGCAAATTCGATGCAAGCTCTCTCCAAGGCAAAGGGCCAGGGACACTTGCCCAAACTGCACTTACTGAAGGCAAACGAGTCACCATCATGGCCGGCCGTATTGAAGTAGATAAAAGCTTCTTTTCCAATCCCATCGATCTGATTGAAATTTCTCCTCGAAAGCTTCCGTTAGAGGAGGCCTTAATTATGGGACCCAAAAACCTTTCCCGCACAGTTAAAAATCTGGAGACATAATTTCTCAAGCTGAGAATTTTCCATTCATAGGAAATCCACAGGTAAAAGCTGAATTTTTTGATAACGAATTGTCAAAATACCTGGGCCGTTTGCGTAATGCGGAAGGGAAGTTCCATTCTAGAGGCAGATGATGGGCACCCCTCGGGAAACAGTTCAGATGGCACGTGAAAACAGACGCCTTCGCATACGAAAATTGCTACGTCTTCGTTGGTTGCTGCGCTGGATGCCGAGTAAGCGTTCCCTGGGGAAAATGCCTGTGTTGAAGCAGTTTGGAGCACACTTGCAAAGACGAAAGTACCTCTGGTCATTCAAGGAAAACCGAGTTGCTCCTGCCATTTTTCTGGGTTCGGTCATCGCCTTTCTTCCGATCTTTGGGGTGCAACTTCTAACCGTGGTCGCATTGGCCGTTTTGTTGAAGGTAAACCTTCCGGTCATCGCAGGCCTTCAATTTGTATCCAACCCATTGACCTTAGTTCCCATTTACTTGGCGAATTACAAAGTCGGATCCTGGATCCTACAGGGAATCGGGTTTGCTGAAAAGGGGGCTGAAAACCTTGTCCACGGTGTCAATTCTACCATGGTAGGCGGTGTCGTCCTGGGGACGGTTTTCGGCCTAGTGATGTATGGGTTCTATCTGATCAGGATCAAACGGGGTTTTCGCACTTCTGAGGTTGCCCTCTAAGCGCCCTTTGTTGCATATCTGGGGTTACCATCCCAACTATGCCCACTCATCCTAGATTCTCAGTACTTTCATCTCTTCTACTCCTTGTCAGCCTGACAATGACCGTCAGTTCCGTAGGAGCGGCGTCCAAGATCCTGATGGGAATCGATGTCCTGGAGAAGAATCGGTTTTCCATTCTACAAGGAAAGCGGGTGGGCCTGTTGACGCACAAGGCAGGAGTGAATCGGAATGGCGTGAGTAGCATCGATGTGCTCCACAAAGCTCCTCAAGTTCACCTACGCTCGCTCTATGGTCCCGAGCATGGAATCGATGGCGTCGCGGAGGCTGAGGTGAAAATCAAGAATGGCATTCATCGCCGAACGGGACTCCCGGTCTACTCACTTTATGGCGAATACCGGAAGCCCGCTCCGTCCATGCTTCAGGGGATCGATGTGATGGTGGTGGACCTACAGGATGTAGGGGTTCGTTCCTACACCTATGTTGCGTGCATGAAACTGACTATGGAAGCTTGTTTCGAAAATGGGAAAGAAGTCATAGTCCTCGATCGGCCCAACCCACTTGGCGGGATTAAGGTGGACGGACCCATGCTCGAAAAAGTGTGGGAAAGCTACGTCGGCCCCTTCCCTACTCCATATGTCCATGGCCTAACCATAGGCGAAATTGCACGAATGGCCAAAGCCACTCCTGGCTGGCTGGATTTAGTCGATTCCGTTCGTCAACGAGGACGACTAACGGTGATTCCCATGCAGGGATGGAAACGAAATATGCTATGGCCAAGCACCGGGCTCAAATGGATAGCCACTTCGCCAAACATCCCTGACTTGTCGGCGGTGCTGGGTTACCCCATGACGGGGCTCGGAGCTCAAGTTGGAGGCTTCCGTCACGGGATCGGTTCCAAGTATCCTTTTAGGATGCTCACCTTCCCAGGGGTTTCCCCCCAACGACTTCAACAGCGCCTTACTCAGATGCGAATTCCCGGACTACGGTTCCAGCAAAAGGAATTTATCAAATCCAATGGTCAACGAGAAGTGGGTGTCTATACCACCGTCACCGAGTTTGATAGCCTGCGCCCGACCGAACTCAGCTTCTATATGATGAAACTGACCGCCGAGTTTAATGGTTCGAATCCTTTTCAGAATGTCACTTTCTCCACCGAGCGCTTGTTCAACAAACATGTGGGTTCAACGGCTTGGTGGAAGGCCATCTCAACAGAAGGCTCTCGAGTCAATGTGGCGGGTTGGGTCGCCCTCTGGGAAAAGCAGGCTTTGGCCTATCGGGAAACAACCAGGCGGTATTGGTTGTATAAGTAGGTTTGGGTCGATGCCGGCGTCCTCAAAGCAATCGAGGCGTAAAGCCTCTCCTACAGCTGAAGAGCGGGTGACCAGCAGGTGGTACGACCGCCAATCGTATCGCGGCTTAGCGGCTGCTTACTCTTGGGACAGGTGCCGCCAGCCTTCCAGCGATGATTAAACAACCAGGAGTCGGGGAAATCTCCCCAATCATCGCCTAAGATCCGGAGCGAATGTTTGGCCACATAACGAACTCCCTTGAATAAGATGCGACGCTCGCTTTCGTTTAGACTTTTGACCCGACGGTTCGGGGCTAATCGTGCACGCCAAAGGATTTCGTCCGCCATCCAATTTCCGATCCCTGGAAAAAGATCCTGCATGAGCAGCAGCGGTTTTAGCTGACTGCCCTTTCTCCTTTCGAGCAAAGCGCTAAAATAGGCAAAGGTGAATTGATGGTCTAGAACCTGGGATGGCAAATCAGCCCACCAATCGGGTGGATCGATTCCCAATGCAAACCTAACTCGACCAAATTGCCTGGGGTCGTTGAAGACCAAAGCTCCCTCTTCCGTTTGCAACACCAGATGCGCATACCGATCATCAATAGGAGTCTCATGAGTGAACAACAGCTCTCCTGTCATGCCCAAATGGATACCTAGCCACCCATGGTTGTCTGTTCGGAATAGCATTTGCTTACCGTGTGTTTCGGATGATACAAAGCTTGCACCGGCCAATCCCTTAACTAACTCCAACGGCGACTCCCCACGATACAAGCGAGTCCATGGATGCGTAATGACCTGAACAACCTTTTGCCCCAGGCCAGGGTTCCACTGTTTTCGAAAGTAATCTACTTCGGCAAGTTCCGGCATTTACTATTCCTCAATCACAAGGCCCGATTCTTTACTGTAGAGGTTCTTGTTGCTCGCATTGAATTCCAACTTCAAGTTGCACTCGAGTCCGTAGAGGCCGAGTAGCTTGAATCCAGTAAGTGAATACAGACCATCCTCCACCTCTTCGGTCGAAAATGCGAGCAACAGATGGTAGGCGTCATGGGTGACCTTAAAGTCCTGAGATGGAGAAATATAAAAGGTGCGCTGACTGCTCTTCACGGTCTTCGGTGAGTAGGTCTTAATCTCGATATAGTAATAGTCATCGCCCGATTGTGCATAAATGTCCGGGTAGCCTGCAGTTTTTTTACGGCCCGATGGAGGCGTAGGCCGCCCGGAAGCGAGCCCTGCTTTTTCGAGTTCCGCCAACACATAGAGCTCAACAGCATTCCCGACTTCGTTGATGCGCTCCGTTTGGATCGGGTTCCGTCGTACTTCAGCGACCACGGATTCACCAATTCCCATCAAGGTCGGAGCTAGATCTTCATCCCAATCATAGACTTCGTGCCCAGTGATCAGGGAAATTAAATCGGGTAGACCAATTTTACTTTCTTGTAGAGTGCCCCAGTCCTTCAATGTCTCAGCTCTTGCGTAGCCGATGACCATTAGGCCGAGCAGGCAAAGCGGCAGAATACGGAGCTTTCTATTCATAGCTCAAAGTTATACATTCAATTAGCTGCGGACAACAATTCGTTTATTGAGGGAGTCTTCGATTTTTTGAATTGCCAACACGGCGGGCAAAACGGCTTACTTTTAACCTTTCACCTCAGCCCGAGCGATGCTTGGAGTTGTCCACTCAATTCAGAATTTTACCTATAGAATTATGCCTAGAACATGCACCCTATTCACTGGCCAATGGGCGGACCTGCCCTTGGAAGAGCTAGCACCCAAAGCGAAGGCGATGGGTTACGATGGTCTCGAACTCGCCTGCTGGGGAGATCACTTCGACATCCGTCAAGCCAACCGCAGTAAAAAGTACCTGAAAGAGAAATGGGAGCTACTCTCCGACAACGGTCTTACCTGCTACGCAATATCCAACCACCTCACGGGTCAGGCCATTTGTGATTTGGTTGATGAACGCCATCAGGCGATCCTCACCGAACAAGTCTGGGGCGACGGAAAACCAGAGGGTGTTCGCAAACGTGCTGCTCGCGATATGATTGCAGCCGGTAAAGCCTGCCGAAAATTTATGGACCTGAAACCAGGCCGCAAAAAGAAGGATGACTTCCCGGCCGTTGTGAATGGATTTACAGGATCCAGTATCTGGCACATGCTCTACGCATTTCCACCAACCACACAGGAAATGTATGAAAAGGGTTTCCAGGACTTTGCGAAACGCTTCACACCCATCCTGGATGCATTCGATGCTGTGAACGTAAACTTTGCACTCGAAGTTCACCCAACGGAAATTGCCTTCGACATTGCCTCTGCAGCACGTGCCATCGATGCAGTTAAAGGACACAAACGTTTTGGATTTAACTACGATCCATCTCACCTGGGTTATCAGGGAGTTGATTACGTGAAGTTTATCCGAGAATTCCCGGACAGAATTTACCACGCCCACATGAAGGATGTTTGGTGGAGTCATGGTGACGGAAGCGTAGGCGTGTTTGGCGGTCACACTGACTTTACTGATCCTCGCCGTTTCTGGGACTTCCGTTCACTCGGACATGGTGACATCAATTTCGAAGAAATCATTGTTGCACTAAACGACATAGGTTACGCAGGACCTCTTTCGGTTGAATGGGAAGACGGTCGCATGGATCGATTCCATGGCGCAGAGGAAGCAGCCGCTTTCGTAAAGTCGGTCGATTTCAAGCCCAACGAAATGGCGTTTGATGCGGCTTTCGACAAGTCGAACCAATAGATCTAGAACCCATTACAAACGAGCATTTTAATATGAGCACAAAAGTAGGAGTCATTGGAGCCGGAGGTATGGCTCAATATCATATTGCCGGTTTCCGCCAAGCGGGAGCAGAAGTCGTCGCTATTGCCGACATGCATGAACCAGCCGCACAAGCAGCAGCTGAAAAATACGGGATCCCCACAGCACTAGGAAGTGTTGAAGCGATCTTGGCGATGGAGGAGCTGGATGCTATTTCCGTAATTGTACCCAATAAGTTTCACGCACCCCTGGTGATCCAGGTGTTGGAATCCGGAAAGCACGCGTTCTGCGAAAAGCCACCAGCCATCAATGCAGATCAAGTAGCGGACATGAAAGCCGCTGCCGAGAAAGCAGGTAAAACGGTGATGTTTAACTTCAACAACCGGGCCCGCCCAGAATCCTACGCCATGAAGCAGTACATCGCAGATGGCGCGGTGGGTAAAATCAACTCGGCCCAAGCGAAGTGGATTCGCCGCACCGGCATTCCCGGTTTAGGAGGATGGTTTACCACAAAAGCACTCGCTGGTGGAGGCCCATTGATCGATCTACTTCACATGGTCGACCTGGCCATGTTCTTAATGGATTACCCAGAACCGGCATACGTTCTCGGAGCAACATTCGACGATTTCATCACAGACAAGAACTTCAAAGGCCCCTGGGGCATTCCTGACAACGCCGATGGAACCACAGATGTTGAAAGCGCCGCTCACGGATTTGTAAGTTTCAAGACCGGTCAAGTTTTGTCCATGCAAGTCTCCTGGGCAGAAATGGTGAAACGCGAGGAAGTATCGGTCGTATTCCAAGGCACTGGAGCCGGTGGAAAGATCGAGCGCCTCTTCGGTTCAGACGGCCTCGACGAAACTTGCATCGATAGCTGTGAGCTCTACGTGCAAGAAGGCGGAAACTCTGTAAATCGCGAAGTGATTGTGGAAGCCTGTGAAGACATGGGGCGTTCCCGTTCGGCTGCTAACTTTGTCGCTACTATTGAAGGCAAGGAAGAGCCACTCAACACCGTGGACCAGGCACACTCTTTGATGAAGGTCATCGATGCTCTTTACGAATCAGCAAACACCGGCAAGCCGGTTGAGTGCTAACCTCAAAGTTTCAACCTTTGGAGTAAACCCCTGAATACCTACTTAAAGCATGAATAGAAAATTAAGAATGGGAATGGTTGGCGGAGGCCGTGGAGCCTTCATCGGTGCTGTTCATCGCATGGCAGCAAACCTGGATGGTAAGATTGAACTCGTCGCAGGGTGCTTCTCATCTAAAGCCAGAACTTCAAAATTGTCCGGCAAGGATTTCTTTCTCGATCCGAAGCGCGTGTATACCTCCTACGAGGACATGGCGAAAAAGGAAGCAGCTCTACCAGCTGACCAAAGGATCGACTTCGTGAGTATTGTTGTTCGCAACAACCTTCATGTGCCTGTTGCCAAAGCGTTTCTGAATGCGGGGATCAATGTGATCTGCGACAAGCCACTCGGTATTAATCTGAAGGAAGCCAAGGCACTCAAGAAAGTCGTTGAGAAAACCGGGAAGGTATTTGCGCTCACGCATAACTACACCGGATATCCGATGGTGAAGGAAGCCAAGGAGTTTGTTAAGAAGGGTAAATTAGGCCGCATCCTCAAAGTCGTCGTCGAATACCCACAGGGTTATGCGGTTGGCGATGTGGATCGAAAGGGCCCAACCAAAATAAATTCTTGGCGAACCGACCCAAATGTATCGGGTGCATCCAATTGCATGGGAGACATCGGAACTCATGCAGAGAATTTGGTCCACTACATCACCGGCCTGGAAATTGACGAACTCTGTGCTGAGCTCACAGCCTTTATCCCTGGCCGTGAACTGGATGATGATGGCAATGTGCTCATCCGCTACAAGGGAGGTGCCAAGGGAATCCTTTATGCTTCTCAAATCTCCAATGGAGACGAAAACGCACTCACGATCCGCGCCTACGGTACTAAATCATCTCTTGAGTGGCATCAGGAAGATCCCAATGAGCTTATCATTAAGTATGCAGATAAACCGCGTCAGATTCTTCGCCGCGGAAACGACTACTTAGGAAAAGCCGCGCAAAACAATTCACGAACTCCCTTTGCTCACCCAGAAGGATTCATTGAAGCGTTTGCGAATGTGTATCTGGGAGCAGCCGAAGCCATTTGGGATGAAGTAAATGGAAAGAAGCCCAAGAAGTCCTATGACTTTCCAACCATTGATGATGGTATCTACGGAATGGCCTTTATTGAGTCCGTTGTGAAGTCCAGCAAATCTAAGACTAAGTGGACGAAGTTTCCTAAACTGTAGGACTCATTAAAACCAATTCTTTCAAAGTCCCGCAGAGTGCAACTCGCGGGACTTTTTTTCGGCACAATCGGGATGCAGTAACCCTACCTTTTCAACGCCTTTAATAATATCTATTCCCCAAGCAAGTTCGCTTCACCGTCTTTGAATTCTGCGGTGACTTTATCTCCGGATTGAATGGATTTCCTAGACGTAATTGGACGACCTACATCGTCGCGAATAATGGCAAAGCCCCGGTTTAAAATAGATTCCGGACTCAGAGAACGCAGCAACGATTCCGCCCGATAGAGGCGGCTTCTCTTTTCCATAAATTCCGAGCTCATAGCTGCGAGCAATCGATGCCCATCCGATTGAGCCTGCAGTCGGTATCGCTTGATCCTGGAACTGGGATCGGCAGTCTGGATGGTCAGCTTGGCCTCCGATAATCGGTTCCGATATTCCAAAAATGAGGAGCTCAAAACTGACGCAAGCCGACTGGAAAGATCGTCGACCCTTAACTGGGATTGCTCAATCCGGCTAACCGGGGACAGTAACTGCAGCCGACGTTGAAGCTGCTCGATCGAGTCCTTTCTCGTTTGCAGGCCATCGCTCGTCCAATAGGCCAAATTGTCGGCAGCCGTATCAAAGCGATCGATTAATTCCAGATAGTGACTGCTTATCACTTCTGCAGCCGCTGAAGGGGTTTCAGCCCTCATATCGGATGCGAAGTCTGATAGTGTAAAATCAATCTCATGACCCACAGCCGAAATGACAGGCAGGTCCGATCGATGAATAGCTCTAACAACGGCTTCCTCGTTGAACGCCCACAGGTCTTCCAAGCTTCCACCTCCACGCCCAACCACCAAGAGTTCCAAACCAGAGAGCTTTTGCGCAAAGTCGATCATGCTGGCGATCTCCTCGGCCGAACCTTCCCCCTGCACTTTTGCCGGTAGCACGAGGATGTGTCCAACCCACTCCCGACGTTTTAGGATCCGAATAAAATCCTGAACGGCGGCTCCTGTTGGAGAAGTGATGATTCCAACCGCTCTTGGAAAAGTCGGAATTGGCTTTTTTATGTCTTCGTCGAAAAGTCCTTCTTCAAGGAGCTGCGCTTTCAATCGTTCAAATTCACGTTGCAGCTTACCCAACCCATCTTGCACTACCAGGCGAACGATCAGTTGATAATTACCCCGAGGTTCGTAGACACTGATTTGCCCAAAGACGACCACTTGCATACCATCCTCCAAATCAACGCTTTGCTTGTAAGCATCATTGCGAAATAAAACAGAAGATACCTGACTCCCCTCATCTTTAAGCGAGAAGTAAACGTGGCCACTTGCTTGGCGCCTGAGGTTTGAAACCTCACCCCGTATCCAAGCACCACCGATTTCAGTTTCGAGCAGGTACTTTACCTTCTTGGTAAACTCAGTAACGGACTCAATTTCATCCGCCGGAGGTATCAACAGATCCTGATTTCGGTTGGGCATAGCGTTTCTTCAAAAAAGAAACAGCTACCAAGGCAATGACAAGCACTGCGAGGCCCAAAAGCGCTTTTCCCACATTTCCGGTCAGGAAAGATTCTCCAAAAATGATGATTCCAATCACCACCGGGGCCTGTGCCGCCAAGGATACCCACAGATATGGCCAAAATGGAACGTAGGATAATCCAAGAATATAGTTTTGAACCGCCAAAGGAGCTCCGCAGAGGCGAATTACCAAGACCCATTTTTTGGCATTCTCGTGTCCCACCTTGGGAATGTCGTAATCCCACTTTATGGCGATTTTTTGAATAGTGGAGTGGAGAAGTTTAGTGCTAATCCAATGTGCCAACGCCAGATTGACTGCTAATGCAGCCAGTGAAAACGGAATCGCCCAGGCTGCACCGAATCGAATCCCTGCAATTATGAACAATGGAGAAATGGGAAAACCAATTAAAGGTAACAAAGCTACCATCAAAAAGAAAAGTATGGCTGGCCAAGTTTGAATCTCATCCGTCCAGTACTGAATCCAATTCTTGATATCCGCGATTTCTAGATCGGTAAAATACAAAGCCAAAAAAACAATGCCGCCACCGCAAAGTGTGGCCGTGAGCAGAAGCTTAATTTTTTTTGCTGAAGATCCGTCGGACATAAAGAGAAACCTGGATTAGAGGGACATCTTCCTCCGGCGCAAGAACAAGCCGCAGTTATTCTTCGTCTTTAAAGGGTTCAAAAGCGCACAAGTAAAACCGGGATAGGTCTCGAATCGTCTCGGCCGTGTAAGGATCACTGCCCGGGGTTTCCTTAAAACCAATCTCTTTGTTCTTAATCGCTTTAGCTCTCAGTCGCGATGATTCAGGCAGTTGATCCAGCTCTTGATCGCCCAGCTCACAGTTCCAAATCAAGGCAAAGGCCGAATCCGCATCTCCAAAAGTGGCAGCTGCATGTTTCCAGAATCGGCAAGCCTCTTCGGCTCGACCAAGCTTCCACAGATACACTCCCCGAATGTAAGTTATCTCTTCGGTGTCTTTATTAAATTCTTCAATTTCACTGAGGTAATCTTCAGCCCAAGCAGTTATGACCCAGTTTTTCCCATATCCATACCAGGTATTGAAGAGGGAAATGATCTCAATTTCCTTCATATCCCTTCTTGCGGGGTCAATCTCCAGAGCAAGTTGTGACCAGTCGACAGCGTCATCATCAAAACCTCTGCGGTGAGCGGCGTTCGCCATCAATGCGTAATCTCCCAGATAGGTGTCTTTAGCGGCTATGCCGAAAAAAGGGATGAAGGTAATGGTGGCGACAACCCCGCCCACATAAATCATAATGACCTTCTGACGCTTTGAAACGCGATCGGAGCGAAAATATATTTTTGGAAGCCCCGCAGCCAGAATTGCTAGAATCGGTATCAGCGGAACACGATATCGGTTAGCTGTAAATGTGGACAGAACCATGATCGCGTAGAGGCCAAAGATTAACAATAGTCCCCAGAAAGTACTCTTTCGGTCTGAATACAAAATACAGGCTCCAGTTGCAGCAGCTAGAAATAATAATCCCCAACCGATCGGATTGAATCTCAGAAAGGGAGAATCGGACTTTTGCAGTGAGTAGGTCTTATTGTCGTACTGCTCATAATTGTGCACCAGACTGTGAGTCTTTCGAAACATCAATCCAATCCATTGCACTGGATCGTCTAGTATCTCATCAATGGCTTCCTTCATGAAAAAGTCATTCATCGCATCAATGTCATACGGAGGTTCCTCCCGCGTTTCATCGACGTAGTAGTAAATGGATTCTAAAATGCTGGGATTCTGATACTCTCCATCTTCAAAATCGACATCCACGGTCTGCTCATAATAACGACCGTTATTTAGCTCTCCGTTTCCAGCCCATAACAAGTAAGCACCTCCCCAGGGCATCATGCGGAATTCCCCCGCAGCAACTTTATTGCCCAATCCAACACCTATGAAGGAAGAGGCAGGACCAATGATGCCGATCGCAAAAGCCAATCCGATGTAAATAGGTTTCCGCGTACTCTTGTTTCGCAAGGCTACAAGACCGTGAATTACGGGCCACAATAAACCTATAAGTATAAGATGAGAGCGCAGCGCCATACCAGCTCCGATAGCCAAGCTGCCTATCAGGTATAGTCCCCACCGAAATCTTCTGGACCGATAACTTCGGTAAGCAGACCAACAAGCAATCATAAAACAGGATGTCGCAATCGTTATGTCCAACGGGTCCCCTGCAAAAAATAATATGACCGGATTACAGCCAACCGCTATACCGGCAAACCAAACTGCATACCTTCTCTTCCAAACGAGCCAAGCTAGTTGACAGGTGAAGAAGGTAGTCACTAATACAAAAAAGCTGTTCATCCCACGGGCAACCAATGCAACCGGCAAGTCCAGTACATTAATATGCCGTGCTAGAGAAATAAGATACGGATAGAGAGGCGCTCGGTGAAAGGGTTGGTCAAAGGACTCTCCCTCATACATCTTTTCCGCAATCAGAATGTTCTGCTTGCCGTCCAGAACTGGATCAAGACCCATAGGCTGGGCACTGTACCATAGTTGGTAAATAAACAAATATCCCGCAGTGACGAGGAGGACCCCACGAAGGGCAGATGTGAATTTTACTTCAGATTTCTCGGCTCTTTTCGATAGAATGAAGGGAAGAACTTAATTTTTCTTAATCCAAAGAAAGTCATTTTCAACAAAATCCAGCCATGTCTGAAACGAGAAATATTCGTATCTCCATATGCACGATCCTTGTAACGTACGAGCACATCGCGAATCTTCAGGTCTAACATGGCACTCCCGAACAACAAATTGAAATCCCCAAAGGGGTCAAAGTCACCCAATACCTCGATTCTTTTGAGCAGACGCTCGTAATCGCTTCGCAACATCATTTTTGTGCCACAGAGGCTGTCTTTAATGTCATGTCCCAAAACAAAACTTAAGGCGGTAGCAAAGAACTTGTTCCCAAGCAGGTTCAAGAACCGCATTGCTTCTGACTCCATGGGATAAACGAGTCGACAGCCATTGGCGAATTCTGCACGGCCTTCTTCGACAGCTTCAAAAAACTTAGGGAGGTCTTCCGGGGGAGCGGTTAAATCTGCATCCTGAATTACGAGAATGTCACCCTTAGCCACGGAAAATCCAGCAAACACAGCGTCCCACTTACCCTTTCCAGGTTGTTGAAGGATCTGTATATTGTGGGGCCCTTCATAGGCTTCCGTTTCTCTTTGGATGACTTCCCAAGTGTCGTCGGTACTGTGGCCTTCTACAAATATGATTTCCGTCTGTTTGCCCATAACGGGGATCCGTTCGAGCGCACCCAGGACATTACCAGATTCATTGCGGGCCGGGACTACCACCGAACAGGAGATATCTCCATCAAGAGGGGGTTTCGCAATTGGCCGCGCCACGATAAAGTTGGACATCCCAAAGTGGCGGAAAAATGGGAGCCTGACTAGAAAGCGATTGAAGAAACCACTCACCAAAGGGATCTGAAAAGGAAAGATTTGCTCGGTGGTTCGAGTGAGGACTTCAAATCCATTGAGCTCCAAAATATTGCAAAGGTCGGTTTTGCTAAGCCAATTGCTCTCTGGTTGCTTCACGACCTTTCCAAACAACTTCCCGATTGCTAGCAGGGGCTGCCAACCATGATTCAAAGACAATACATAGAGGCGCGTCCGTGCGTGGCAGGATTGCCTCACGTTGGATATGGCAGCGTGTATGTCCTGGAGGTGGCCAGGTAGGTAATCGAGCACCACGGCATCGAATTCCTCATCTACGCTTTCTTTCATCAAATCACCTTGTCGGAATTCGAGATTGGAACCTGAACGCTCAGACTTTGCCCGCTCCACCATTTTAGGACTTAGATCAACACCCAAGCCTCGAGAAGGATTTAAAGCTTCTAGCAGTTCTCCGGGACCTGTTCCCCATTCGAGAACTTTGGAGGCCTCTGGAATATGATAACGCAGTAAGCCTTGGATTTGCTGATGGTAGGATTGCTGAGCTTTGCGAGGGCCGGCGTCATTTTCAGCCACCCAGTCAAAGTGTTCTTGGAAGCTCATAAGATAGGATGTGATAGGATGAGTTGGTGAGAGAATATCGAGGCAGCTTAATGTCATACAAGGAGATTAAAGTGCACACCCTGGCGGGCTATACTTGGGCTCTCCTCGAATGAAGCGTTTAGAAATTCGTTTTCTTAAATATAAATTCAGGGATGGATCGGATGATAAACATGATGAGTCGCCAGTATCCTGGGAGGTAGACGGTGTGTTTCTTCTTTGAGATAGCTGAGACAATACCGGTGGCTATTGCTTTGGGTTGAGCAAATAAAGCCCCCTTCTCCAGGTGAGCTGTCATGGGCGTATCCACCGTTCCCGGTTTGATGTTTACAACATGGACTCCGAAAACGGCCATGCGGCCGCGAAGTCCGTCGATGAAAGTTGAAGCACCCGCCTTGGCAGCCCCATAGATGTAATTACTTTTTCGGCCTCTGTCCGCTGCAACGGAAGAAATGGCCGCTATGGTTCCGCGCTTCTGATTTTCAAAGCAGTTAGCCAAGACCGTCAGTATGGATGCATAGGTAAGAAAATTGGTGTAAATAACTTCTTCAATAGCGCTGAAGTCGGACTCAATCGCGCTTTGATCGGGTAACGTCCCATGGGCTACCAATGCCAGGTCGATGTTTCCGGCTTTCTGAATAGATTTCTCCAGCAGAGGAGCGTGATCGGCACAATGATTTAAATCGATTTCAAACCAGTGAACATCGTCCGCTCCCAATACCTTTAAGTTTTGTTGAACACTCTTCAGTCGATCTTCGCTACGCCCCCAAAGTATGAGACGATTTCCTTGAGCGGCATATACTTTCGCCGTTTCTTCGGCGATTGAGGCATAAGCCCCCACAATTAGGATCGTTTTCATAGTGTTTAGGCCTGAACGGTAACACGCCGCCAGAAAGAAGAGGAAAATTGGGGATCAATAAATTTAGAAAATGCTTCCCACTGTGGATACGCCTTCTGAAAGAAATCAGGACTCATCCGAGCATCTTTTGCAGGATACACCGAGCCTCCCGCCGAATCTACTATCTGGTCTAAATCATTAAATAATTGAGTAGTCGACTCCCCGCGATTTGGAAAATCAAGAGCCAGTGTTATCCCAGGTTTCGGGAAAGAGAGCATACCCGGTGATTTTTTATCTCCAAAGGCTTTAATAACCGCTAGGAATGATCCTTGTTTGGAGACAGTAATTTTCTCCAGGATCTTCTCCATGGTTTCAGAGCCTCCTTCAAAAGGGACGACAAACTGGTATTGAAAGAATCCTCGACGACCGTAGATGCGATTCCAGTCATTTACGGCATCCAATGGATAGAAGAAGGGATCGTAGTGAGTCCGAGATCTTACTTTCTTCGCGCGCTGCTTGCCATAATAGACGGTATTGAAAGCTTTGATACTAAGAGAATTTAGCATCATATTTGGGCAATTGAAAGGAGTGGTGAGCTTAGGTTCAGCATGCACTTTTCGAGACATGACAATCGCTGGGGCATGATTGCCTCGCATAAATATTCCTCGGGCAAATGCTTTCCCGCGAGCAACGCAGTCGATCCAAGAAACGGTATACTCCCAATCTTGGTCTGACTCCCTGGATAACTTCATAAACTCACCAATGCCTTCAAACTTGATCGATTCCATTTCGATCCAGGCATTATTGATTTTCTTCAGCCGGAACTCCGCCCAGGTAATTAGACCGGTGAGCCCCAAACCTCCAATCGTTGCTTTAAATAGCTCGGAGTTCGTTCTTGGAGTGCATCGCGTTCGCGATCCATCAGACCGCAATAGCTCAAATGCTTTTACATGACATCCGAAGGTTCCGGCGACATGATGGTTTTTCCCATGAATGTCATTGGCAATGGCTCCGCCGACGGTAATGAATTTGGTTCCTGGAGTAGTTGGAAGAAACCAGCCTTTAGGAACAATAAGTTTTAGAATCTCATCCAGTGATACGCCGGCTTCACAACAAAGGGTGCCTGCTTTTTCATCGAAGGCTATAAATCGGTTCAACCCGGACGTTTCGACAAGTGATTGCCCGTTATTCAAGCAACTATCGCCATAACTCCGTCCTAATCCGAACGGGAGTACGGATTTTTCGCCAGTATCAGGAAGCATACCATCTTTCCAGCGCATGGCATATATATCCTGTTCAGCTTTGGGGAAACGACCCCAGCTTTGGAAACGGTTCATAATTCTAGGGTGAGAAAGTACGAACACTAGGCCGCCTCTTTCCAAAGTTAAGCAGATAAGGAAGCCTTTTCCTTTTCTTGACGAATTTTTAAATGGGAGAAGCCAGGAAGGCCACAAACCCCATCAAGAGCACCGTTCCGTAGCTGAATCGATCCTTGATTGCGAATGAGATAGGATCCTCATCCATTTTGCCTCTATAGGTAACCAGCCAAAGCCGCGTAACCCAGGTCAACATGATGGGACAAATTAACCAGATCCACTCCGGTTGTCGATATAAGCCCGAAACCCGCTCGCTGCTTACATAAAGTGCCAGTGCCAGTACCAGTACAGATAAATAAGCACTGCTGGATCCTAGCATCGCCATGAGGTTGAGATCCGAAGCGAGATATCCACGCCTCATTGCTTTGTCGCGATTTTCTTCTTTGATGTTGAATAATTCGGAAAACCGTTTGGCCAGGGCGAGACTGAGGAAAAAGAACAGGGAAAAGGCGAGGAGCCATTCCGAAATCTCGACTTCGATAACCGCTCCACCCTGGATCAGCCGCAGGCTATACAAACCCGCCAGAAAGATGATGTCGACACCCGCCACTTGTTTGAGCCAAAACGAATATAAACACGTCGCCAAAAAGTAGATACCAAGCACCGGAAGACCCGATGTATAATTGGCAAATATCATGATCAGCAGGCTGAACATCAGTAAAAATGGCGACCCAATCAGTCCGTAGTATAGTGGTAAAACTCCCGATGCAAAAGGACGGTTTCGCTTTGAGCTGTGCAAGCGATCCGAAACCAAATCGGTTAAATCGTTGATCAGATATACGGCAGAGGCACAGAAAGAAAAAGAGACAAAAGCTAGAAGCGCAGAGATCCAGGCTGACGTTTCGTAATAAACATGAGCGGTCACCAAGGGGATAAAAATCAACAGATTCTTCATCCATTGATGAGGTCGAATGGCCTTTAGAAAAGCTCTAGGAACAGAGACTCGATCTTCTTCGATAATGACTCGATTCTGCTCTGGCACCTTCGCCGTCAATCTTGGCAAAGGGTGCACAAGAATAGCAGTCTGGCTATGTGCCCAAATTGCGAGGTCGGAAAAGTCATTCCCTGCATAATCGAAGCCTTTTTCGCCAAACCGATCGACCAAATACTTGGCTTTGTTCTTTCCCCTGAGATTTACACCTTCGCTGCTTCCTATGGCTTCATTAAAAAATCCAAACTTATCTGCAACGGAGGAGACCAAAGCCTGATCACTGGCAGAAACCAAATAGATCTTTCGATCCAGATTTACCTGGGAGGCCAACCAGTTAAGAAAACGAGGATTCTCAGGTAAGGTCTCTACATCCAGCTCCACTTTAGAAGCTAAACGACTCTTCAAGAACGCTTTCCCTTTCAATAACCAAAAGAGTACAAGAAATAATATAAGCGGATTTTGTTTAAGCCTCAGGACGAAGCTTTCCCACAAACAATCGGTGGCTAGAAGCGTGCCGTCCAAGTCGACACAAAGTGGCAGGGAAGGATTCATGTATTGATGACACGTTTCTTGAGAACGATCCCTCGGATTGCAAGTATCCATAGAGAATGGATCGGATTGTGTGTTGGATACTTTCATTTATCACCGGCCTCCAAGGTTGATGCTTATGAAAGATATGTTAAATCCGCACCATTTCAGAAAATAGACCTATCATCCCTGCTAAGCTAGGGCTTTCTTGGAGATGAAGTCCTCAACTTCTATCTCATACCTGAAATGACAACCAAAGTGCTTTTGTCCCGGCATGTACTGCTGGGTGTATTGATATTGCTGCTCGGAATAGCGTACGGAACCCAGAGCGGAGGCGAAACGATCTTCGACGATGATCACCAGATCATCCACGTATCGTCCTTTACCTCATTTGCTGACACTTTTTCGGTTGATTTCCTAGGCTTTTTTAGACCGGTAAAAAACCTTATTTTCTACACCTGGAGCAGCGTATTGCCTGACCAATACCAAGCATGGCGACTTAGCGCAGTAGTCCTCTTCCTCGGACTCATTCCGATCGTCTACCGTTTCTTTGGACTTTTCTGGAAAGACCAGCCTTACCTGCAACTGTTCAGCACTGCATTGTGGGCCTGTGCCCCAGCCCTCACCACGGTCGTCAGCTGGATTAGCAGCACCAACATCCTGATCGGAGGCTATGGCTTCTTCTTATACTTTCTTTTCTATGAAAAGAGCTACGCGCTCGATCAGTCAGGCGCACAGAACAAAGCTTACATTTGGAAGTTTTCTGCTCTCCTGATGTTTGCCATGGCTTGCTTTTCGTATGAGGCATCCATCACAGCTCCGGTGCTTCTTGGTCTCAAAGAGTTCGTCCTCAACCAGGAACGCTTAAAGGACAAACGCAATTGGGTCTTTTATGCCCTTTCAGTATTGGTGCTCGGACTCTATCTAATGCTTCGAAAAATCCATGGCGGGGTTGCAACATTCGATATCGCTACGACCATCCCATCGGACTCCGATTTCTGGGTGAGCCTTTGTTCTGGATGGATGTATCTCTACCATGCCATTCGCTGGCTTTGGCCATTCGGACAACAGGGTATTCTGATCATGTTCAACCCCGATAATCATAAGCTATTGGTAATCGCAGCCGCTGCACTGGTAGCAAGTATTGGAGTATTAAGTCTGGTGAATTATAAGAAGGCACCCAAACAGTTTTTAGGCATTACCTGGTTTGCTTTGGCACTCTTTCCCATGGCCAATGTCATCCCGCTCCGCAATGGGCCCATAGCAGATTATTATTTATTTCTACCCAGTGTTGGACTAGCAATATTTATGGGTTGGTTGTTTATCCATTGCTGATACTCCAAAGACTCTTCTAGTAAAGGCATGGCGGAAATCGCATCTCCTCGAGCCACTAGGTCTGCAGCCTGGTCCCCATTTCTTTTTATAATAGCATGGAGAGTATTCCCTTTTGTGTCCTCAAACAACTGAAGAAGCATTGCTAACCGAGTTACTGACCCAAAAGTATCCCCCAAATCCAAGGCTTTAAGTTTTCGCTGATACCCAATTGCTGACTCCAGGTTATCATACACCTGCGGATGATCGGGAGTTACGGCATAGTCTCGCCTGAATGCCTCCTCAGCCTCAGCACTTTTCGTCATCCATTCTATAACCAAGGCTTCATCCACCTCCCACGATTTCGCTCTGGAGATTTCACCCGGTCCTGAAAACGATACATAAACCAGCAATACTAAAAAACACCCTGCGATCAGAAATACCACACTCGCCAACCAAACAAGTCCCTGGGGCGAGGATGAATACCTGGAATTGCCAAATGCCATACCCTGTTTCTGCCTGATAATCCCATTGCGGAAAAGCAAAACCTTGCTTCCCGATTTCCCTCTTTTTTATTTGATCCGAGGCAAACGACCTTCCACCTTAATCCCCCTTTTTAATCCTACTCATAGGATCTATGGATTTTGAATCGGATAATGAGCCTTACCAGCCTTTCGAAAAGCTGTGCGTTCTTGCGCCCGGGTTGCTTGGAGCATCTGTCGCTATGGCATGCCGTCAAAACCGTACCGCTAAACACATCCATATTTGGTCCCGCCGAGCAAACTCGAGAGCCAAACTAGTTGGGCAATCTTGGTGCGATCAAGTGTGTGAGACTCCGGAAGCAGCAGCAGCAGGAGCCGACATGGTAGTAATATGCTCACCGGTTGATTTTATCGTCCCTCTCTATAATGACATACAGGGTGCGCTTTCTGAAGGTGCGATCGTCACCGATGTCGGGAGCACCAAAAGTCTTATTTGTCGTCAGGCAAATGCTTTAGAAAACAGAACATCCCATTTTGTAGGTTCCCACCCCATGGCAGGTTCCGAGAAATCAGGAATGGACTTCGCTGATGCCGATTTATTCGTCAATCGACCCTGTGTGGTTACTCCAACTGAGAAAGTAGGGGACCCACCTGTCCACAGGACGATCCAGTTCTGGAAATCGTTAGGAGCAGTTACCTTTGTAGAAACACCTGAAGCGCATGACGAGATCGTTGCTCATATAAGCCATCTGCCGCACCTGATCGCAGCAGCTCTGTGCAACTTTGTGGGTGATAAGCATAAGAACTGGGAACAATTGGCAGGTAGCGGCTTTAGAGATACTACTCGGATCGCCGCAGGAGACCCCAGTCTATGGAAAGCGATTATTGAGTCCAACCGAGAAGAGATTAATCGAGCACTTTCCGATTACCAGGAGGAACTCCACCGTATCCAATCAGCTCTGACAAACAACAATATGGTCCAAATTGTATCGCTTCTAGAACAGGGGAAGCAATTCCGCGACCGGCTTAGCTGATTAAAGAAGATGCCAGAAGCGTATTCAGATCCTTTGGCCGTTAAGCCGTACACACGACCTGTGTCGGGCGCGGTCGAAGTGCCTGGTTCAAAAAGTATCACCAATCGTATGCTTATTCTAGCGTGCATGGCTGACCATCCGGTTACTTTGACGGGAGCCTTATTTAGCGATGATTCGCACCATATGGTGGACTGTTTGAAAAAGCTGGGATTCGAGGTGCAAGCAGATGAAGACGCACGGAGTATCCGAGTTGAAGGTACAACGGGAGTCATTCCAGCAGAGCAGGCATCTCTATTTGTAGGAGTTGCAGGAACCGCAGCCAGATTTCTAACCGCATTCTGTGCTACTCGTAAGGGAGGCGAATTTACACTCGATGGCACTGAGCAGATGCGTAAACGGCCTATGAAGGGGTTGCTGGACGCACTCGAGAAACAGGGCACACAGATCGTATCCAATAACAGCTTCTTCCCAGCCACTCTTTCCCCTATCGGCCTGCAAGGTGGCAACGTTCAACTAGAAGCTTTAGCCAGTACCCAGTTATTATCAGCTCTTCTCATGGTGGCACCCCTCGCTAACGAAGACATGTCAATTGAAGTTTCAGGGGGAGCAGAAAAGAAGCCTTTCGTTCGACTGACTCAGGAGCTCATGTATCGATTCGGACAACCGAAACAAGAAGTCGAAGACCTAGGAGCCGGACGTGCATTATTAAAAGTGAAAGCAGGTATCCCCTACTCCATTCCTGAGACGGTCGCTATCGAACCTGATGCATCAGCTGCTTCCTACTTCTTGAGCCTTCCACTCGTCGTGGGAGGCACTGTCACCGTAAAAGGATTACACTCTAACTCTCTGCAAGGTGACTATACTTACACGGAAGTGCTGAAAGATCTCGGTGCAACGATTGAGGAAACGGCAGATGGAACAAGCTCTTCAATGTCTGTCAAAAATTTGCCTGGGAGTGGAATACATGACAATTTTTGGCCCATATCAGACACCTTCCTCACCCTCGCAGCGATAGCGCCTCTCTTAAAAGGACCCACGCGCATAGATGGGATAGGTCACACGCGGCATCAGGAAAGTGACCGGATAGCCGCCATGGCAAGCGAGCTAATCAAACTCGGACAGTGGGTTGAAGACGGAAAGGACCATCTCGAAATCCAGCCTAGCCTGATCGTTCCCTCTGAAGTGCTCACCTATGAGGACCATCGGGTAGCCATGAGCTTTGGCATTCTTGGCTGTTTCAATCTTTATGGTGATGGCTCACCCTGGCTCACGATTCGCGACCCAGGTTGCTGCGCCAAAACATTTCCTGATTTCTTTCATACACTCGAACAATTGAGAAACGCATAATGGGAAAATCATTTATTCTAGTCACCGTTGACGGAGGTGCAGCCTCCGGGAAGTCGTCCACTTCCAAAATACTGAGCGAGCGATTGAAGCTATTGTATGTAAATACGGGCTCACATTACCGCTCGCTAACGTGGGCCGTCTTGCAAGCTGGAATCCAGCCAGAAGATGACGCTTCGGTAAGTGCCTACCTCGAAACTATACCTATAGGTGCTATAATAGAGGGGAGAGAGGCCCGAATCACCCTAGAATCAAAGGTGCTCGGAGACGAAATTCGTTCAGAAGCAGTCAATAATGCGGTCTCAATTGTTGCGGCAATCCCTGAGGTTCGCCAATTTCTGCTTCGGCACCAACGCGGCTATGCCGACCTCGCGAAGGAAAGTGGCTTCGACGGGCTGATAATGGAGGGCCGCGACATTGGTTCCATCATCTTTCCCGATGCAGATTTTCGCTTTTTCATGTTTGCCGATGAAGCTGAGCGGGCACGTCGAAGGGCATTAGAGGGGCAAGTTGACAGTATTCAAAAGCGCGACCAGCTGGATAAACAGCGTAAAACCGCGCCTCTCACCTGCCCTGAAGGAGCCATTAAAATAGACACAACTCACCTGACTTTGGAGAAAGTAGCCCAAAAAATGCAGGATATAGTTCAAATTGGGAATAACATGACGAACGAGCCGCATAAAAGTTGAAGTAAAACCCCTAAATATCTTGCCAAGATCGCAATACTCTTTCCTCATCCCGCGATTTAGTTTTTCAAGAGAGTGGTTGCTGCAAAAAAGATTTTTTAATAAATCTGCAATTAACCAACGTCTCTGGCACGCATAATGCTTGGAAATACGAATCAATTAGAACTACTGGAAACTAGTATACACACATATTATGAATATAGAATCCTACTGGAAAAAATGCCTCGCCGTCTTCCTTGGCATGATCGTGCCCCTGGGGACGATCTTCGCTCAAGAAAACAACGATGAAAACTTAGATACCTACGATCTCGCAGAATTATCAATCAACGAGATTCCTATTGAAGAGAACATCATGCCGACTTCGCGGCCGTTCAATTCAGTATATGGAACCGATCGCAGCATTCTCGATACGCCTCGGAATGTTACGATTATTTCACGCGAGCAACTCGATGCGATCGCCATTAAAGATGTGCGCGACTTCTCAAAGTTGACCTCTAGTTCCTACACAAAGAGTAACTTCGGAGCTCCAACCACACCCAATCTTCGCGGACAAGAAGCAGATATGTTCGTTAACGGCATGCGTCGCGGTGGATCAGTAAATGGTAATGGTCTGCCAGTTAACTTTAATGCGGTTGAGTCGGTTAACATCGTTAAAGGTCCAGCTGGAGTTGTTTATGGAACAACAAACTACCTGGGTGGTTATGCTGACTTAATTACCAAGAAGCCTTATTTCGATGGCGCACACGGAGAGGTGCAATTCAGCATTGGTGACTACAACCAGTATACCTGGAGTGTTGATTACGGAGCACCCTTTAATGACGGCAAGACTGCCTGGCGCATGTCTTATGAAGGTAAAGATTGGGATGGATACTGGCAGTTCTGGAAACAAAATACCCACGCGATCTATTTTGCTCTCACACATAGACCAAACGACACTTACCGAATCGAAGCCAATATTGAATTCTTCTTTGCTGATTACACAGAAAACTGGGGTATCAATCGTGTTTCCCAGGATTTGGTCGATAACGGTCGGTATGTCCCAAATCGTCAAACAGATGAAGAATACGCCAATTACGTTTCCTTACTAGGAAATGGAGATAATGTGTTCGGCGGTGGTCTCCCTGGCATTGAATACGCCAGCCGCTTCGGTGGTGCTGGTTTCTCTACCATCGTCCCAGTAGCAAATAACACCATTCCAGTTAATCGCCGTTGGAAGCTTGCTGCACCAGGAGATGACTCTAGAGGTGTTTCGATCTTCGGTGGAGTCGACCAAATCTGGGAACTCGCCAACGACGTGGTTGTAGTGAACAAAAGCTCGTTCGGTTATAAAGACCGCGATACCTTCAGTTCTTACCACTACTCTGAATATTTGAAGGACAACACCTTGTTTGAAAACCGCACAGAAGTTCGCTTCGGCATGGACGTAGCAGAAGGAGGTCGGATTGACTTCAATATGGGTGCCCGCTTCCGCTATGATGACATTTGGTCAGCGAATCACTACTTCAATGAGCCAGTGAACTTCTGGGACATGACTCGTGATCCTAATACTCGTCGTGTTCCCGACCAGGGATTTGTTAATGACGGAAGCGCCTGGGTTCCAGGCAAAGAACCTCATGGTATTTTGAGCAGATGGTGGATCGGTGGTAACCCAAATTCTCCCACCGGTGGAGACTCGGAAATGTTCAACTTTGGCCCTTACGTTCAAGCGGATATTAAATTTGACGAAAAGTTCAGCGTGCTCGTTGGATACACCCGAGACATGCTTGACGCTGAAGTGGCTCACCCAGTGCTCGGCAAACGCGGCACTTTTGATTTCGATGGTGACGGAACTGATGAGAGAGGATTCTTTCTCTCAGATAATCTAGATCTCGATAACTACAATGTGAGCCCTGTTTATAAAGTGAACGAAGACACCACTCTATACGTCACTTATAACTACAGTGAAACGTACCCAGCTGATACCGGAGGACGCCCCGACGTCGGCGGCTTCGGAGAAGGGCAAGACAGCAAGCTTCTTGAATATGGAGCCAAGTTCTCATTCCTGGATGACACCTTCTTCATGGGGATGGCCTACGTGGATCGCGAATTCACCGAGCGTAATCAGGACATGTCAACCGACGATGTCTACATCAAGGCATTTGAAATCGAGTTCAACTACCAGCCAAACCGAAACTTCTTTATGACCTTCGGTTACAGCAACCTCGACGCGACCAGAACCGGTGGGTTCTATGCGAGCCCCTACACGATTGACCGTGCTTGGGCTGAAACTGGAGGATTATATATATCTCCAACTTTCCAAGGAGCTCCTGGGATCGTAGAATCACCTGGCGTCCCAGAACACTTGGTGAATGCCTTGGTTCAATATAAGTGGGAGAATGGGTTTGGTATTCACGCCGGATTCATGGGATACGGTGAAATGAACTCCGGTTATGCTGGATACCCAATCACCATTCCAAATCTGTATGGTGGAGACGACTATGAGTTGATTTCAAATACAGCTCGCCTGCCTTTCCAACATGAAATAGATGTAAGTCTCTTCTACGAAAGGGACGATTGGATGTATAAGCTCGCTCTCTTTAACGTCACAGACGAAGACAACTGGGACGTAAACAATTCTGGATATGGAAACGGCTCTCTTGTTACAAGAATGCCATTCCGTATGGAAGCCACAGTTCGCAAGCGCTTCTAAGAAAAAGTTAATTTCTAAACAAAAGGACGGTCCTTAACGGGACCGCCCTTTTTCTTTTTAAATTTGAAATGCAGTCGAATCAGTCTTCCGGGAACTCAGAAGCTGGAGCCTTCGCCACTTGATCCTTACGGAACTGGAAAAGTGCTTCTTACGCGCCAGCTTCTTCACATTCTTTGAGCCACCCCTCGAGCTCCTTCGGAGTTCGGTGCGCACTCATGACACTCTCTATCGTACGAAACACCCAGATCATCGAACACTTGGGCGGAGCATTCAAATACGGGCCAATCTGAAATACTGCTCATTACAATTCCAACTTGGGGAGCGTTTGATGGAGATATAAAATTTAAAAGCCCTATGAAGCTAGGTAAGAAAAAAGCCCTCTCTAACGAAAGGGCTTTTGAGAAAATTCTATAGATCGAGTAACTTACTCGTCGCCGTCATCGCCAATGGCTTCAACCGGACAGCCTTCCAAGGCTTCCATACACTGATCGATTCCTTCTTGCTCCGAAGGTTGTGCGTGGACGTAGGAGTAACCTCCATCTTCGTCGCGTGTGAAGAAATCCGGTGCTGTCTCGCGACAGAGGTCGCAGTCGATGCACTGGTCATCCACGTAAAATTTACCTGATGCGTTTTCGGGCCACTTTGCGTCTATGTCTGCCATAATGGGGAAAACACTTAATAATCTATTTACCCTGTCAAGATTAAGTGTGGCAGGATTCCATGCAAAAAATAGTCGAAAGGGTTGCACTTTCTTGAGGAGAAGGGAAAGGTGCTCTTTCTACCCAAGGGATGGGGAATCCTTCCTTCAAATACACCACTTTCAATAAATAGATGTCCCTTTATGACCGCCAATACATGCGAGAGCAACCAAACCAGCCCTCCGCACTAAAACCACTCTACTGGCTGCTGGGAAGTATCGTAGGTGTTTTTATTGTACAAATTTTGGTCAAAAATTTGGCAGGCCTAGAGGCCTATCATTCATTTCTCGCTCTATTTTCTTTGTCCTCTTATGGCGTCGAACATGGCTACATTTGGAACTTCCTAACCTATAGCTTTCTTCATTCTACCGATGGGGCCTTTTTCCTGCTTCATATATTGTTCAACGGGGTGATGATTTTCTGGCTGGGGCGGGTCCTTATTCAACTGCTTGGAAACACTCGTTTTTTTACCCTCTACGGACTTGCGGTACTCTTGGGCGGAATTGCCTGGTTTCTCATTATTTCGTGGAAAGTCCCTGGCGCGAACATGGTAGGTGCATCAGGGGGGGTGATGGGCTTGTTCCTGGTTTTCGCCAAACACCTGCCTAATCAGCCCATCCGAGTACTCCTCTTTTTAGTAATCCCGTTTAATACCACGCCAAGAGACCTCCTTAGGATAATCCTGATTTTCGAGCTCGTAGGATTTGTCATCAACGACTTGGCAATCTTCGGCAGCCCATTCCTGCCAATCGCCCACTCAGCTCACTTGGGTGGCATGCTCGGAGGGTGGGTATTCGTAAAATATATTCTCAACAAAGACTTTTCCTTTAGTGGACCCGACATTAAGCCGCCCAAATGGTTTACCAGTAAAAAGACGAGCAAGGCCCAGTCCGGGCGTTTCCGGATAAACTTTACTAATCGAGGCGAGCTTCAAAAAGAGGTCGACCGCATCCTGGACAAAATAAATAAAGAAGGGTTCGGTTCCTTGACAGAGAAGGAACGCGAAACACTGGACAAAGCAAAGGAGCTCTTGAACAAGTAACTAACTTCCCCTTTTCGCTTCGCCCGCCGAAACAAATGGCCTCTAAAGGGGTCCTTTACAAGGGCAGCTCAGATGCGAATACCAAGTAAATATAACATCGGAACTTTGCCTTCCCATTCTTAATACCCCAACACTATTAGAAACATATTTGGAACTAGATTCAATCGGTTCGGAAAATTGATGAGTGACAGACACGCACCTCAATCTCTACATTACAAATAATGCTAAAGCACATTGCCCGTTCTACCCTTGGAATCCTCCTGTTAATTGGAGGTTCTTCTTTCTTAGAGGCCCGTGATTTTGAATACACTCAGGCCATGAAAAAAGAGACCCAGACCGTGGTCTTTCTTATGGAGAATTTCCATTACTCGCAAAAGTTTATCAATCAATCCCAGGCAGAGGAACTTTTGGAAGGCTTCATGGAAGATCTCGACTACAATCACGTATTTCTGCTCAAGAGTGACCGGGATGAAATGATAGAAAAGCATGCCTCTCGTCTTGAAAGAAGTTTGAGACGCGGGGACCTCGATGCAGCTTATGATATTTACCAACGCTATGAAGAAAGAGTCCTCGCCCGCATTGATTGGGTGTTGGAGCGACTGCCACTGGAATTCGATTTTACCACGGACGCAGAGTATGTAGTAGATCGCGAAGAATTTCCTTGGATTGAAGGTATAGAAGCATCGGACCAACTTTGGGAAAACCGACTCAAATACGAACTTCTCTTCGATCTATTAAATGACGAAGAAGCAGAAAACGCAGTCGATACAGTTACAAAACGTTACGAACGACTTCAGAAAAACCTGAACGATCTCGAAGCGGCAGATGTGCAGGAAATATTCCTCACAACGATGACTCAAATGTTTGATCCTCACTCCACCTTCCTATCATCAGATACTCTGGAAGATTTCTCCATATCCATGAGCCTGTCCCTCGTGGGCATTGGAGCCATACTGGTTCAGGAGGAAGGCTATTGCACTATCCGCGAGTTGATTCCCGGTGGACCTGCAGAACTGGATGGACGCATGCGTGCCGGCGATAAGATTGTCTTTGTAGCCCAAGAAGGCGGTGAGCCCGTAGACGTTATCGACATGAAGCTGCGCAAGATTGTGAAGATGATCCGCGGTGAAAAATCAACCACCGTATATTTGACGGTGATTCCTTCCGATGCAGCAGACCCTTCCGTAAGGGAGGTCATAGACATTGTTCGTGACGAAGTAAAAATTACAGCCAGCCGCGCGAGTGCCAGCCTTGTTGAAGTACCACTCATGCCCGACACCACGCTTCCGGTGGGTGTGATCCAACTCCCCTCGTTCTATGGGGACTTGAGTATCAACGAAAATGATACGCCTACCAGTACAACTAAAGACGTAGAGGAGCTGGTTGAAAAACTACAAGCTGAGGGCATACATGGACTCATCCTTGACCTGCGCTACAACGGCGGTGGACTTCTCACAGAGGCGATTGATCTTACGGGCCTTTTTATTAAGACCGGCCCTGTCGTGCAGGTTAGAAACAACCGAGGTTTTATTAGAAGAGATTGGGACCGTAATGATAAAATCTCTTACAAAGGCCCGCTCATAGTTTTGGTTAACCGAAACAGTGCTTCCGCATCAGAGATCGTAGCGGGTGCACTTCAGTACTATGACCGAGCATTAATTGTCGGCGACAAATCCACTCACGGAAAAGGGACTGTTCAAGCCGTGTTCGAGATCGACCGGTTAGCCTCCCCTTCTTTCTTCAACGATCAACCCACTGGCGCAGCCAAGTTGACCATTCAGAAGTTTTACCTGCCTAACGGCCAATCCACACAGAACAGAGGCGTGATCTCGGATATTGCCCTGCCCTCCGTCAATGAGTTCTTACCCATCGGAGAAGCAGATCTTGATCACGCGATGCCTTGGGATGAAATTAAAGCCGTCAATTGGAACCAGAAAGGCAATGCCAGCAAATTGTTATTTGATCCGATCGATGAACCTTTGAAGCAACATCTCACCTCCTTAAGTGAAGCCCGCCAAAGCTCTTTGGAGGAGTTTTCATTCCTCAACGAGAGCATCGATTTCTTTAAAGAGAAACAGGAAATCAAATCCTACTCGTTGAATCTGGAAAAAAGAAAACAACAGAAGGAAGAAGATAAGGCTTTTAGGGATGAGCTGGAAGCCCGACAGGAAGAATTGGAAAAGCTGACCTTCGAAAGCCGTGAAATTACTTTAAACGTCGTGGAAGAAGGAACTCCCATGGAAGACCTCATGACCAACAACGAGGTCGAAGCCAGCCCAGACAATCCTAATGCTGAAAATGAAGACGTGGCAGATGATGATGAATCCAGACTCGACATTCATCTGCAGGAGAGTCTTCGAATATTGACCGACTGGATCATTACAAAGGACGCAAGTATCGCGGATACCGCCAGTGTGCAAACCACTCCTTCCGGATTCAGAAAGCTCACCGACCCCGCTATCGCAGGCCGATCAAATAGCGCGGCAACCGAGCCAAATCCTTAATCGATTCCATCGAAGTAAAACCTTGGCCCTTAGCTTGAGTAATCAAGTTATCGTGTTGAGCGATTCCGGTCTCTAAGGCCAATACACCGCCATCAACGAGGTAGCCCAAGCTTTCGTCAACAATCTGGCTTAAGTCGTTCAGCCCATCTTTTCCGGCATGGAGTGCTTGAGTTGGCTCATACTGAGAAACTTCCGGCTCTGCACTCTGCATTTCTTCATCCGTTAAATAAGGTGGGTTAGAAATGATCACCTCAAATTCTCCAGTCACATTTTCGAACCAATCTGACTGGCTCAAGCTCAGCCGATCAGACACTCCTACCGCTTCCGCATTTTCCGAAGCGAGCCGCAGCGCCTCTTCTGAACGATCAACCGCGACGGCCTCGGCATCTGGGAAGGTGTGCAGCATAGCAATTGCGATCGCTCCTGTTCCAGTACCCAGGTCAAGAATACGTGAGGGTTCTCGATTGAGATACTTTGTGTGGAGGAGCTCTATTAAATACTCTGTTTCCGGTCGCGGTATTAAAGCTCTGGCATCCGTTTTCAGGGTAACTCCATAAAATTCTACATTCCCCAAAATATACTGCAAAGGCTCCCGTTTTGACCTGCGGCGAATGCCTTCCCGAATGCCTCCGAGCTCCTCTTCTTTCAAGGGTCGCTCAAACTGAAGATACAGGTCTAATCGCTTAAGACCGAGTGACTCAGCCATAATCCACTCTGCGCTAAGCCGCGCATCTTGGACACCTTTCTGCTCAAGAAAATCCGTACTCTTTTCCAGGACTTCCAGCAGGGTAATCATTTAAAATCCAATTGTTTGAAAATCAACTAAGGTTACCCTCAAGGAGTGCATCCAATTTGTCTTTATACTCAGCTCGTTGCAATGCATCTACCACTGGCTCAAGCTCGCCTTCCATGGCCTGCGGCAAAGTATGGAGCGTAAGACCGATCCGGTGATCCGTTATACGGCCTTGCGGAAAATTGTATGTGCGGATCCGTTCACTACGATCACCCGTGCCCACTTGGCTTTTGCGCTGCGCGGCATACTTAGCCTGCTCCTCACGTTGTTTCTTCTCCAGCAAACGAGAATAGAGCACTTTCAATGCCTTATCCCGATTTTTGAGCTGCGAGCGTTCATCGGCACAATAGACCATTTCACCGGTAGGCACATGGACAATTCGCACAGCAGAATCGGTTGTATTCACATGCTGACCACCCGCACCAGAAGCACGCATGGTTGTAATTTCCAGGTCTTGCTGATCAATATCCAGATCAACGTCCTCAGCTTCAGGCATCATAGCGACTGTAACCGTCGACGTATGGATACGACCTCCGGATTCAGTGACCGGGATGCGTTGGACGCGGTGCACGCCGGATTCATAGCGGAGCTTTCGATAAACTTCCTCACCGGTTACGAGAAAGATGTTTTCCTTATAACCGCCCACTTCAGAGGGGCTGCTGCTCATCGGTTCAATCTTCCAGGAGTTTAATTCCGCAAAACGCTGGTACAAGCGACTCAAGTCACCGGCAAATAGACTTGCTTCATCTCCACCAGCACCCGCTCGAATTTCCACAATCGTGTTCCGAGAATCGGTCGGATCCGGTGGGATCATTGAAATTAGAATTTGTTGTTTCAGTGTTTGAAATTTCTCTTCCAACTCAGGAAGTTCAACTTCGGCTAATTCCTTAAGCTCCTCATCGATATCCTCACCACTCACTAATTCACGGGTATCGGTAATTTCTCCATCCAGACGAACCAGCTCGTCATATTGCTCAATCAATATACCTAACTTCTGATGTTCGCGGGACAAGGTAGCCGCTCGGCGTTGATCCTGGAAGAAGTCCGGATCCGAGATTTCGCCATCCAGCTCTTTATGCCGGGCGATGTATGGCTCGATATGTGGTATTCCTTCCATGAAGTCGGGTTATTTTCGTGCTGATTAAATAAGTGGAGTTTTGTTAGGCAACCCGTATAAATGGGTGCTCTTTTAAATGGAAACAAGCCTATACACTCAAAACGTTGTCGCATGCATCTGGGATTTCGACAAAACCCTTATCCCCGGCTACATGCAGCAGCCCCTCTTCAAAAAATTTGGCATTAACGAAAAACGCTTTTGGGAAGAGGTTAATGAACTTCCGAACGCCTATAAAAAGCGTGGGCTCACCGTTTCTCCCGACACCATTTATCTCAATCATCTGCTATCCTATGTGCGAAGTGGTGTTATTAAGGGCTTAACCAATAAAGTGCTGGAAGAGCTTGGGAAGGAGCTCGTATTTAACCCCGGCCTCCCTCAGTTCTTCAAATCGCTGCAAAACCTGGTCACCCTCAAGGAAGAGTATAAGAAGCACGACATACGTTTAGAGCATTACATAATCAGCACAGGCCTCGCATCCATGATTCGTGGAAGCATTATAGCTCCTTTTGTGGAAAACATTTACGGTTGTGAGTTTATCGAGGAGCCTTTCCTTCCGCACTACTTGGATCAACAGGACCTGAGCCTCCATCACGACCCCGATATTTCTCAAATCGGTGTGGTCATCGACAACACCATCAAAACGCGTTACATATTTGAGATCAACAAAGGCTGTAACAAAAACCCCGAAATCAACGTCAATTCTAACATTAAACACTCAGATCGGCGGGTACCATTCCGTAATATGATATATGTGGCTGATGGCCCAAGCGACATCCCTGTCTTTTCCGTGGTGAAAAACAATGGTGGCAAGGCCTTCGCCGTCTACGATCAAGGTTCACAGGAGGAATTCGCCCAAAATGATCGTCTGCTTCAGAACAACCGGATCCATGCCTATGGTCCTACCAATTTCGAAGAAACCAGTAATACAGGCATGTGGATGAAGATGCACGTATGTGCCATATGTGATCAAATCGTCGAAGATCGCGAGCATGCTCTGACTAAGAAAGTAGGAAAGCCTCCACGGCACATTCACAAAGACGAAGTCCCACATCCTGAGCCACAATTGGAACAGGATACCATGTTTGAAGAAAAGAACGAGAAGAGTCATTAATTCCTTCGCAGATAACTAAAATTTTTGCTTTTCTTCGCGGAAAATTTTTCTAGAACCTAATTTCTTAACTACCCTTGAGAAGCCCTTAGACAACTATGATTGAAGTTCAATCCCTTCACAAAAGTTACGGATCCATCAACGCAGTTAATGGCGTCAATTTTGACGTCAACCGAGGTGAAATACTCGGGTTTCTAGGTCCCAACGGGGCTGGAAAGTCCACCACGATGAAGATGATCACCGGCTTTGTCCGGCCGACTTCAGGCATTGTGCTTGTTAATGGGCTCAATGTGCAGGATCACCCAGTAGCAGTCAAAGAACGGATTGGCTACATGCCTGAGAATGGTCCGGTCTACGGTGAAATGACAGTTGAGGAGTTTCTTATATTTATTGCTGAAATTCGCGGCTACGATGACCCCACTATTCGGGAAGACAAAATAGACCATGCCTGCGACCTCTGCCGCCTGAACAAAGTAAGGCACCAATCCATTGAAACCTTGAGTAAGGGTTTCAAGCAGCGCGTCGGTTTTGCTCAGGCCATCCTTCACGATCCCCCAGTACTCATTCTGGATGAGCCGACAGACGGACTGGACCCGAATCAGAAAAAGGAAGTCCGCAAAATTATTCGGACCATGGCCAAAGATAAGGCCATCATCCTATCCACTCACATTCTAGAAGAAGTTCACGCCCTTTGCTCACGTGTAATCATTATTGCCAAAGGCGAAGTCATAGCAGATGAGACACCTGAGTCCCTTCTTAAGCGCAATCCAAAGTACAATGCGCTCAAGTTGGAAGTCGAAGATATCGATCTGGAAGTCGTTCGTGAAACCCTCAAAGAGCTGCCCGAAGTTTCCAGTGCGGAAATCAATGAAGGCGCCGTTGAAATTTATCCCAAAAGCAAACAGTCCATCGAATCACTTGTGCTGAAAGTCTGCCGGGACAAGGAATGGAACATCTCCCGTTTTGAGAAAACACCGGTTGGCCTGGACGAAGTCTTCTGGGAACTAACCAAATAGATTCTCCACAACTTTTTTAGTTCATAGAGCTGGATATGAAACAAATTCTACCTGTCTTCAAACGCGAGTTTTACGGCTACTTCCGATCTCCGGTGGCTTATGTATTTCTCATAGTCTTCCTGTTCGTCTCGTCAGGGCTTACCTTCTATCTGGGCCGCTTTTTCGATTCGCGCGTGGCATCGCTCGACGTCTTCTTCAGCATGCAACCCTGGATCTACACCTTCTTTATTTCAGCAGTAGGTATGCGCCTATGGGCAGAGGAAAAACGCTCCGGCACCTGGGAGCTTCTCTTTACACTCCCGGTTCTCATCCAGGAGGGCGTCATTGGCAAATACCTCGCAGGATGGGCATTTATTTCGGTTGGCATTTTTCTGACCTTCCCTCTGATGTTCACGGTAGGCTATCTGGGAGATCCCGATTGGGGGCCTATCTTTACAGGTTATCTGGGTTGCTTCCTCATGGCGGGTAGTTTTCTCGCGGTCTGCTCCTTCACTTCAGCTCTCACAAAGAACCAGGTCATAAGCTTCGTCATCAGTGTCGTTATCAACCTTTGCCTGGTATTTCTAGGATGGTCGGTCTTCACCAACTTCCTTTCGTTCCTACCTCTCTCGTGGGTGGATGCATTGAGTAATTTCAGCTACACTACTCACTTCAACGGTTTCACCCGTGGACTGATTGTCTTCAAGGACCTGGTTTTCTTTCTTTCACTTTCCTTCATCTCTCTACTCATGACCGTCGTGGTCTTGGAACGTTAATACTAAGCGATACACACATGAATACATCACAGAAGTTTATCGCTGGATTCCTCCTCATAATCATCCTCATTTTCACCAACATGTTTGCTGGATTGTTTAGCTGGAAGCTGGACTTTACTGACGGCAAACTTTTCACCCTTTCCAAAGGGAGCCAGGTGCTGGTTGAAAAGTTGGAAGAGCGGGTCGATTTCGATTTCTACTTCAGTCGCTCGGTAGACGGACTTCCAATATCCTTTAAGAATTACGGGACTCGAGTGGAAGAAATGCTGCGGCAGTTCGAGGCGGCATCCAATGGCATGATTCGCTTGAACATCATAAACCCTGAGCCCGATACCGAAGAAGAGGAGGCAGCCACCACAGCTGGCATTACTCCCAATCCAGTGGGCAATGGTCAGAATCTCTTTTTCGGTTTAGTTCTGACCCAAGCGGATAACCAGGAAACCGTACCGTTCTTCGCCTACCAAAAAGAAAACTCACTCGAGTACGACATCGCCAAAGCACTATACACCGTCCAGCAATGGGATAAACCAACAGTCGGCATCATTTCAGGACTACCTGTTGTGGGAACCCCTCAAATGTTTCCCGGGCAGCCGCCTGGAGGACAAGACTGGGTATTTGTGCAACAACTACGCCAGAATTTTGAGATCACCCAGATTAATACTCCAGCAGATTGGCCCTCGATCGTGGATGTGCTAATGGTCGTGCATCCACAAAATCTGGATGAGCAAATGCTGTTTGCCATCGACCAACATGTCCTGGCAGGGAAGCCCACCTTCATAGCGCTGGATCCATCCAGCTACTTCATGAAGGCTCAGCAAAACCAGCAGCAAATGATGATGGGGCAACCTCCACAAGGAGTGACCAGCAACCTTCGACAACTTTTCACAGCCTACGGCATCGATTTCAACGACATGGAAATTCTGGTCGACGCTGACAATGGGGCCCAAGTCAGTACACAAGCCGGTCCCATGCAAATGCCAACCTGGTTGAATCTAGACGAAGCTGCCTTGAACTCCAATGAGTTTATCCTCTCCCAGCTGGACTCCTTGCTCATGGTTGAGCCCGGTTCATTTGGAATAGCAGAAGGCGCTGATCTCGAAATCATCCCGCTTGTTCAATCCTCTGACCAGGCAGGAAAGCTTTTCGCCATGCTGGCCAACCAGATTCGCAATCCGGTTCAGCTCACTCAAAACATGACCGCGTCAGAAGGTCGGGAAACCATTGCAGGATTTGTTCGTGGTAATCTTAAATCTGCCTTTCCCGAAGGAAAACCTACTCCACCAACGCCAGAAGGTGCTGAGGCAGCACCCGCACCAGAAGCCAATTCAAACCACCTCACAGAATCCGTAGCTCCAAGTAGCCTCTTTGTCATAGCCGATTCGGATTGGTTGCAGGAGCAATTTTCAGTTCAGCGGATTTTCGGTTCCTTATTTCAACCGTTAAATGACAACCTCAACCTGCTCACCAACACCATTGAGTTCATGTCTGGAAGTCAGGACCTGATTTCCATCCGCCCTCGGGGAAATACCATTCGCCCGTTCAAGGTGGTTGAAGAAATTGAGCAAGAAGCACAGGTCGAGTACCAGCAAAAGCTCGATGAGCTCAACAATGAGGTCCAGGTATTCGAGAATCGGATCCGAGAGCTGCAGACCCAACAGGGAGGAGGCAATTCCTTGATTTTAACGCCCGAGCTACGCGCCGAAATTCAGGAGCTACAAGGCAACGCCGCTTCCAAGCGTGCAGAGCGAAGAGAGGTGCGAAAGAAACTACGCGAGAAAGTAGAGAGCCTGGGATTCAATTTAGCCTTAGCCAATTTAACTGTGATTCCGGGCATCGTCTTTGCCGCCGGCATCCTCTTCTTTATCCGTCGTCATAACCGAAAGTAAATTTGATTCACCTATGAAACTAAGAACATTAGTTATCGTTGCCGCCAGTCTGGCAGTTGCCACATCGGTGGGTTATTATATTCGTAATGCATCCCTCGTTACTCCTGAAGATGATCCACTCATAGGGACTAAAGTCTTCGATCAGGATATTCTCAAAGACGTCAACCGCGTAGAAATCGCCAAAGGCGGGGAACAAGTGGTAGTCGAGCTCGAGGGCTCAGGCAACTGGGTGGTCCGCACGCTTTACGATCTGCCCGCTGATTTTGCGAAGCTCAATACTTTGATTCGCGATCTTGTTGAATCAGACATTAGTAGAAAGATCACCGCTCGTGAAGACCGACTGGAACGGCTGGATCTAACCCAGGGAACGCTCAAGCTAATGTCGGGACCTGATGACAGCCTTTTTGAAATCACTTATGGAAAATCCATCAACAATGGAAAAGCGTTTGTTTTTCGTAATGAAAAGACGGCCTATCTTTCATCTGAGAGCCCTTATATCGATGCGAGCTCCTCCAATTGGGCCACCAAAACTCTCTATGAATTCCAAGCTGACGAGGTAGCAGGTATTCAATTCTCTTTAGAAGATGGAGACTGGGGCGTGCGTCGCGACGACAAGGATAAAGACTTTGTGAGTACCCTCCCGGTAGACGTGAGGGTTCCTAAGCAATCCGAGATCACTTCATTGATCGGACGCTTTACTAATCTGAGGTTTACAGAAGTTGCTGAACGAGCGGTTGAAGAAGAAACGCAAACTTGGAAGGATGCTCAAATGAATACCCGCTCTTTGAAGTTCACACTCTTTTCCGGGGAAACCATCACGGTAGAAATGAGTCAACCGCTCCCACCAGAACCTGCTGAAGGGGAAGAAGCACCCGCCAGTACTCCACCTTCAGTCACTTATCTCAATCTTTCCAGCAGCCAGGCAGATCATGCAATCAATGGCATGATGAGCCGACTGGCTTTTCAGGCTTCGTCCTACACATTCACAGGGATCCCTGTGGAAATTTCCGAAGTGGCTGATCTTCCAGCGGAGGAGGTTACAGCGGAAGCGGACAAGGCCGCACAGATAGCACCAGCTCCTGGAAACATTGATACGCAATCCATTGAAGAGGCCATCGAAACAGCCGTGGAAGCTGAAGCAAAGGATCCGAATCAACCCGAGATCAAACAGCACATCGATGGCAACTCAGTCATCTTTGAAGTGATACCTCCGAAGAAGGAAGGTGAAGAGGAGGAAGCGACTCCAAAGTCACCAGAAGAGAATTAAGCGAGTTCAATTCTGCTAACTATTAGGTTTCCAATCGAGCAGCTCCATTTGCAGAGAGCGGCGACCATTGTAGACATTCCAGCCTACCTTGATAGCCAGGTCCAGATGTCGATCCGAGGGAGGGAGATTGTCGGCCTTTTTCCAAGCCACACCGGATAGGTATGATCCTTGGCTTGATCGTAGACAAAATCGGTAATGCCCCGTACCAAATGGTTCAGGACATTGAGCAAGCTGAACTCTTCGCAAACCAAATACGGGCTCGGGGTTGCCTTCGCCAAAAGGGTGCATCATGGACAAGTTATCCATAAAATCGCGGCATATATCATCGGGCGAAATGAAGGCGGCAATTTCAATTTCAGGTTCAAAATAGTCCCCTTCCAATGCACGCTTAACTCCAGCATCGAACGCTGCTTGAAATGCCTCTACGTTTTCGAGGGGTAGCGAGACTCCAGTCGCCATCGGGTGCCCCCCCCAACTTTCCAGGAGCTCTGAACATTCACCAAGTACCTCGACAAGATTCACTCCAGGAACGCTTCTACCTGATCCTTTCGCAAGCGCCCCTTCTTTTCCCAGCACGATGGTAGGAACACTGTGGATACGTGAGATGCGACCTGCAACAATCCCCACAACACCTGGATGCCAATTTGGATTATGAAGCACAAAGCCATGCGCCCCTTGCAGGTGAGTTTCAATATACTTATCTGCCTCCTCAACGATAGCTCTCTCAATCCCTTGGCGCTCCTTGTTCATGCCGTCCAGTTGCTTGGCCATATCCAGACACTGGGGCAAATTTTGACTGAGCAGCATTTTGACCGTCATCTCGGCATTCGCCAATCGACCACTTGCGTTGATACGAGGGCCTAGCTTGAAGGAGATATCGGCAGACATGATCGTGCGCCCGATCTCCATTCCTGAAACATGAAACAACGCATGCAGTCCTTCTCGCCGTGTGGACTCCAACGCTTTTAGTCCTCGGCTAGCCAGTATCCGATTCTCTCCAACGAGAGGAACCAGATCGGCGATGGTTCCCATGGCCACCAGGTCGAGATATTCTTTGAGTTGGATTTTAAATGCCGTGGGATCTCCATCCTGGCGCAGGGATTTCACTATACCATGAACCAATTTAAAAACCAGCCCGACAGAACATAAGTTCTTCCAAGGCTCGTCGGCACCATCATTCACATGTGGGTTTACAAGAATAGCCGGATTAGGCTCTTCAGCGGTGCTGCGATGATGGTCGATAATGATCACATCCGCTCCTTGGGCTTTAGCATGGCGAACCTCTTCGATTGAATTCGTGCCGCAATCCACTGCGATCAGCAACCCAGCCGGTTTACCACCCAAAGCTCGATCGATAACGGCGCGGGAAAGCCCATACCCTTCCTCCTGTCGTTGAGGAACCGTATACTCGGGGAATACTCCAAAGCGATTAAGTGAATGTACGAGCAATGCTGTGCTAGTCACTCCGTCGACATCGTAATCACCAACGATAACGATCCGCTCGTTGGCAGCCATGGCTTTGCGCACTCGATCCACAGCCGCTTCTAAATGCGACAGCCTAAAAGGATCATCCAAGTGCTTTAGTCGTGGATGCAGAAAGGCATGTGCGTCCTCAGCCTCTTCGATATCCAACCGCGCCAGAAGCTGGGCGATTAACTTGGGTACACCGAGTGATTTAGCGAAATGGGCTACCTTCCGTTCTGGAACGGATGCATTTCGCCACTCCACTTTCCTTAACTCTTTTCCTTACTACCGGCCTCCCACTCATACTTGGGCAGGACGTCAAAATGAGATTCAACGTGACGACGGTCACCCTTGTGCCACCAATAGAAGACGGGGCTTGCAATGAAGATAGATGAAAAAGTTCCGGTCAAGATACCCACCACAAAAGTGAAGGCAAAATCACGGATAACTCCTGTTCCGAATACCAACAGAGACACCGTCACCAATAAGGTGGTCAAAGACGTAAGCACCGTTCGAGACAAGGTGCGATTGATCGCAAGATTTACGACCTGATTCAGTTTAAGGCCTGGATTCAGATCCAGCTCCTCACGAATACGGTCAAATACTACAATCGTATCATTCAAGGAGTAACCGACGATCATCAGCAGAGCAGCGACCATCGGTGCTGAGAACTGATTGTCGAACAGTACGAAAATACCAATCGTCATGAACAAGTCGTGCACCGTAGCGACCACAGCGCCCACGCCAAAACCAACTTCGAATCGGAGACCTACGTATAAAAGGATACACACGAGTGCGATTCCAATGGAGAGGAAGGCATTGAACTGAATCTCCTTACCCACGGTGGGACCGATTTGGTTGGTTCCCAAAAGATCCAGGCCACGGTCAGAAAATTTCGATTCAAGCGCCTTCCATAGGATATCACCCTGATCAAATGCAGTAGCGATTTTCAAGACCGGGTCCGTATTGGCACCCAGGGGTGTTTGGATAGTTACACCTACTTCAGTGATATCCAACTCGGCGGCTACCGTATTTACCTCAGCGACCGTTAGCTCTTGTTTAAAGTGCATGGAGATCTCGTCTCCTCCTGTGAAGTCGATACCATAGATATCGTTACCCTTATAAACAGCCATACCGATTCCAATCGCTACAATCAGCCAGGAACTAACAAACGCATACTTACGGTAATTAAGGAATGGGATCGTTGTCTTCTCTTTAAATAAGGAGACAGTGAGCATCCGCTTCACGATCTCGGTGTTGATCAGCAGATCCAGTAATACGCGACTGATGATCAGCGCGCCAAACATGGTTGCACCGATACCGACAGCGAGAGTAACACCAAATCCTTTTACCGGTCCGGTTCCAAACTGAATCAGGATGAAGGCCGTAATCAAGGTCGTGACGTTGGCATCCACAATGGTGGAGAAGGCTTTTTCAAATCCACCCAACAATGAGTTTTTCAGCGTCTTGCCGGCTCTAAGCTCCTCGCGTATCCGTTCGTAAATCAGGATATTGGCATCCACAGCCATACCGACGGTGAGGACCAAGGCCGCGACCCCTGGCAGGGTGACGGTCGCCCCCAGGCTCGAAAGAGTTCCCAGAACAATGATCAGGTTAAAGAGTACAGAAAGCAGAGCCGCAATACCTGCGACCATGTAGTATACCAACATGAAGAGCACCACGACGGCAGCACCGATGATGAAAGCCTGTTTACCTGACTTCACAGAATCTTCGGCCATAGTGGGCCCCACCTCATACATCTCTGCAATCCGTAGTTCCACATCGAGTGGATTATTCAATCCGTTAGCAATCTGCTCTGCTTCACGTTGAGTAAATTGACCTGTGATGCGTGCAGATCCTCCAGGAATGGCAGCTCGTACACTCGGTGCGGTAAGTAGCTCTCCATCAAGCGTGATGGCTAAAAGGCCTAAGGTGTTTGTCTGCTGGTTATCGTTGGCAATTTCACGAGTAAGTTGCTCAAACTGATTTCCCCCTTCGGACGTAAAGTCCATGAGAATTTCAAAACCACCGAATTCAGCAATCGCGGCACGAGCCGAATCTATGGCCTCTCCTTTGATATCGGGAATTCGTTTAACATAGAGGTAACTCGTTGTAATGGCACCCGTCGCATTGTCCTCTCGATCGAGGGCCTTCACTTCGTAACCAACGGGAGCATTCCGATCATTCGGACCGCTGGGAGTCTGAGAACGATGAACTTGGCGAAACTCGAGTCGAGCTGGCTTACTGATGAAGTCTGTAATCTCAGGATTCTCAGTGGTAGATACACCCGGCAGCTGGATTTCGATGCGATTATTACCTGTCGTACGGATGACAGGCTCAGTCATTCCCAAGGAGTTGATACGTTTGCTTAGGATATCAATCGCTTTCGAGATGTCACCCTCTTGCTGATATTGAGAAGCCTCGGGATCGATACTCAGCTCGTAGACAAATACCACCCCACCTTTCAAATCAAGGCCCGGTTGCAGTCTTGCCTTAGAGCGCTTGAGCAATTCATCAAGCAGAACCTGGTTGCGACGTTCCGTATTGCGCAAGCTGGTCTCCAAAATCAAATTGGGGAAATACTGCGACAGATCGATGTCCCGCTCCAGACCGATATTTTTCAGTCCTGCGTAAATGCTGTATGCCTCGTCGTTCTCGTAGGCTGTTTCAGATTCATTCACCAGATCGATGAACGCCTGGTCCTGGTTACATTCCTCAAGAATGTAATCCTTAAAAGGCGTGTCTTCATAAGGAATAAGATAAAGAACCGCAACGAATACTACGAGTGCGGAGAGAACAAGTTTCCAAAGGGTACTACCATTCATAGTTACCGAAAAAAAGTTTGGTTAAATAGGGCTACTTAGAAGTTTCAGAGTCGATTTTGCCCTGAATAAAACTTTTTTGGATCTCAACTTTGGTGCTTTCAGCGATCCGCACGACAAAACGATCATCCTTCACATTGGTGATAGTGCCGTAGATGCCAGAAGCAGTCACGATCTCATCTCCAGTCGTCAGTTCTTCGATCAATTTCGCATGTTGTTTCTGTTTTTTCCTCTGAGGAGCTACTAGGAAAAACCACATCGCCCCCAGAATGAGAAACCACATGAAAATCATTTCCATTCCTGGCCCACCCGATGCCTGGGCAAAATGTGTGAAGTAAAGATTGTTAAGCGCTGTATCCATAATTGATTCCGTAAAATTTAACGGGCTACTCAAGAAAAGTGTTTTTAGAAAGGCAAGTCATTAACCCGTTGATTTGACAACACCTACAAAACCCAAAATTGACCGCCTGGAGCGCAAAAAAGGCCTGAAAATGGTATGGTTTCGATCGTTCGGGAAACTGTAGCTTCTCAATTGAAGACATGTGCGGTGATTGGGTATCGCCAAAAACCTCAATTATCCGACCTATCTGGAGCTTGTGCAGATCCTCAACCCAAGGAATCAGGGACAAACAAGCCCTCTTCGGCCAGTAACACTTTCCCTACTCTGCCGTCAGCGGAGTGTAATCTTCAGCACTCAATAGCTCCGCCAGGCCCGACGCATCGGTCACCTTGAACTTTGCCAACCAGCCATCACCATATGGATCCTGGTTGATCAGCTCAGGAGAGTCCTCCAATGGAGAATTCACTTCCAGCACTTCGCCGTCCACGGGGAGGTAAATGTCAGAAGCGGCTTTTACCGACTCAACTACACTGAAACTTTCGCCTTTGGAAAAGCTGTCTCCCTCCTCGGGAAGTTCAACAAAGGTCACATCACCCAGGCTGGTTTGGGCATAGTCGGTGATGCCCACTAGAATTGCGTCATCGTCGAGAAGTTTTACCCATTCATGATCTTTGGAGTATTTCAGGTCAGCAGGGATATTGCTCATGGAGTGTGAAGGCGGATGTTTTAGATGTTTTTGTGGATAGGAGTTTTCACAGCAGTTAAGCCATAACGTGTTCCTCTTAAATCGACTTCCAAATTCTCTGACGAGACAAAATCGGATTTAATTAAGGCAGAACCAATTGGTTGATCGATAACGGGCGATTTGGTTCCTGAAACAACTTCACCCACCCATTCGTCTCCAGCATATACTTGGGCCCCAGCTCGAGCGATGCGCCGATCGTTCAATACAAAGAAAATGGTACGACGGGGAATGCCATCAGCATTCTGTTTTGCCAGTGCATCCTTACCGATAAAGTCAGAAGATTTCTTCAATTTTACAGTCCATCCAATTCCCCCTTCATACGGAGTGGCGGTGTCACTGATCTCGTGACCATAGAGAGGAAATCCAGCTTCTAACCTTAGACTATCCCTGGCACCCAATCCGACAGGCACCAGCCCCATAGACTCACCTGCATCGAGTATTGCTTGAGCAATAACTGAACCGTGATCCCACGCCGCATAGACTTCGAATCCAGCTTCACCGGTGTAACCGGTGCGGCTCAAAATAGCTGGCCCGCCACAAATAGACCCTTCTTCAAAATGGTAGTATTTGATTTCAGAGAGGTCCGTCTCAACCAGCGTCTGCAAAACAGCTTCAGCCTTAGGACCCTGGATAGCTAACTGGCAAAAGTCGGCAGAAACGTTCTTCACCTCACAATCGAAAGGTGCCGATTGTTCCAACATCCATGCGATGTCCTTCTCTGTATTTCCCGCGTTGATGCAGAGTAGGAAGTCTGTGTCTGACTTACAATAGATGAGGAGATCATCAACCACCGTGCCAGACTCATAGCACATGGGTGTATAGAGAACACGTCCCGGAGTCATCTTGCTAACATCGTTCGTGACCAAGTGATCCAGGTAGTCTCGAGCTTGAGGACCGTTGACCGTCGCTTCACCCATGTGACTGACATCAAAGAGTCCCGCTTCATTGCGCACCGCAAGGTGCTCGGCAAGAATACCACTGTATTGAACGGGCATGTCCCAGCCACCGAAGGGAACCATGCGAGCTCCTTGATCTACATGGAACGCGTGAAGGGAGGTCTTTTGTAAGGCTTCGTCGGTCATAAAAGGCGCACCTTAAGCAGCAAAACCAAAAGTCAAAAGGACGAAGTTGGCATGAGCTCAATAAATTTCGTACGAGCTCAACCATCCGACGCAAAGCTACTCTTGAAAATCACGATCACTTCCCTACTGTGGTTTAACTAATGAGAAAAGTTTTTGCCTACAACTGGCCAATCCTTCGCCTGATCACATCCAGAATCGGGAAATGAAACAAATGGACATTCCCGAAGCGAAGACCCTTCACATAGAATCTGATTCCGACGACCCTTTCCCGGGAAGCCTCCTCGGTAATAGGATCGAGCCACACAGAATGCATTCCCCAATGCGAGTTCCCAACTCAATTCCGACAAGCTCGAAGAATGGGTCTCCTCTGACATGACAGCTTTAGTTGTAGCAGTATTACTAACCATCGGGATCTCTGCATTCTGCTCTGTTCTCGAAGCCATGGTCCTCTGCACCACCTCGGCCGAGGTCGAGGCCATGCAGAAGAAGTCCAGTAAGAGAGGTAAGATTTTCAGGGCAATCATAGGGGAAATCGACGATACCCTTTCGGCTATCTTAACGCTGAACACCATCGCGAACACGGCAGGCGCATCCATGGTCGGAACGCTAGCTGCAGAGGTCCTTCAATCTATTTCCGCAGGAGCCGTTGCAGGAGTGATGACCTTCCTGATTCTGATATTCTCGGAAATCATTCCCAAGAATGTGGGTATGGCCTACCGGGTCTATATTCAGCCGGCTGCAGTTTACCCATTGTGGTTGATCCGCTGGACGATGAAACCGGTTACCTATTTTACCCGCGGCTTTGTCCGCCTGCTGGTTAAAGAACAGGAAACTTCCAGCGAAGAAGCTGAGGAAGAAATCAAATTACTGGCGGAGAAAGGAGCCAAGGAAGGTAAGCTGCGGAGTACTGAGGCGAGTTTTATCGCCAATGCGCTCACTTTAGATGACGTGGCCATCGACGATATCATGACCCCAAGGACTGTGGTCTTTGCACTCGAAGACAACCAAACCATTGGTGAGGTATTCAAAGAGACGAACAACATCCCCTTTGCTCGAATCCCCGTTTATAATGAGACTATCGATAACGTCGTGGGCTTTGTTCGGCGTCGAGATCTCCTCAAGATAATGGCCGATGACGGTCACGATACCAAGCTAACGGAGATCCTGGAAACCGCACTCTTTGTTCCGGAGACAGCGAACGGTGCCGACACACTTCAGAGCTTCCTCGCCAAACAACAACAGATGGCCATTGTGGTGGATGAATTTGGATCTGTGACCGGTGTTGTAACGATGGAGGACATCATCGAACACATACTCGGTCGGGAGATTTTTGAAAAAGACGATGTAGCGGTGGACATGCGTGAGCTCGCCAGAGCCAAGGAAGCTCAAAAGCGGATGAATGATCAAAACTGTTTAAAGACTAAACCTTCCTCCGACTCTACGGAGACGACCTCCTGATTATCCCGCATGACTGTTAGTTACGAAGGTAAGGATTATTGGCTTCACGATCTGAGCCCATTTATCATCCAGTTTTCAGAAAACACGGGTATCCGTTGGTACGGCTTCGCCTATGTTCTGGGGTTTGTGACAGCAGCATGGCTGCTGTCGATCTACTTCAAGAAACAGAAGTCCCCTTTCAATAAAGACCAACAGCAGAACGTTCTTTTGATCCTCATCTTAGGTGTTATGGCAGGTGGGCGATTGGGCTACATGCTTCTTTACGATCTCGAAACCTTGCTCCGTTCCCCCATCCAATTTTTCTACGTCTGGAAGGGAGGCATGGCCAGCCACGGAGGCATTGTTGGCCTGACAGCCGCGGTTGCTTACCTAGCATTTCATTACAAGCAGGCCTTTTGGAAGGTAGCAGACATCATCGTCACCTTAGGGCCAGCTGGAGTTTTATTTGGACGAATCGCGAACTTCATAAACGGCGAGCTCTGGGGAACTGAATCGCTCGTAAAGTGGGCAGTGGTTTTTCCGGAGGCAGTTCCTTACGGTATCCCTCGTCACCCAAGCCAATTATATGAAGCCCTATTGGAAGGGCTGGTTGTACTGGTTTTTCTTCAGTGGAGATTTTGGAAATCAAAAGTCACGACGCTTGCACCTGGGCAGCTTAGCGGTGAATTCTTTACTCTCTACGCCATCTTACGCATCTTCGGAGAGCAATTCCGTGAACCAGACGCAGATCTCATCCTCGGATTAAGTAGAGGCGTGTTTTACTCTGTGGTGATGCTGTTGGTTGGGATTGTATTTATCGTGCTCGCACGCAAACGTGCGGCAACCCACACGCCCTAATCACCGGAACAGCATCAAAGGAATGTGACACCTACGGTTCATTTCAGTAGTCGTACTACCAATGAGCAACTGCCTGATTCGGCTGTGTCCATAAGCTCCCATGAGTATCATAGAGATGTCACTCTCCACGACATAGCTGGAAATAGCGTCTTCGGTTAATCCGGGTAGCATCTGGCAAACCGGCTTTATCCCGACTTCCAAAAGCATATCCTAAGCTTCCCTTAAGTGCTTGAGGGCAAAATCTTCCCCTTTTTCATCGGGGACAGTAATGATGTGGACCTCCAAGTTCTTAGATAATCCAGAGCTCTTCACGTACTCTAGCGCCCTTGAGCAGCTCTCCCCTCCATCATAGGCCAGGGCTACTTTGGAGACGGGATGAAACTCCCGAGAAGTGACCAAACAAGGCTTGTGACTAGCTCGAACAACTCGCTCAACAGTCGAGCCGATGTGCTCCGGTGCGTACTCTGAATTGAGACCGCGCTTTCCAAGCAAGATTAAATCGTAGGGTCTCTCAAACTCGCGCAGGCTATCCACGAGCAAACCCGTTGTATGGTGAGTCTTAACTCGATCCTCTTGGCCAGCCTCAGTGAAGATCGTCATTGCCGCTCCAAGCAGGGCATTCGCTTTGGTCTCCTCGATTTCTTCCAATTGGGTTATGAGGCCTGATAAGGCTGCACACCCAAGCTTCCGCCCAAGTCCGCCATCAATGGAACTTCGTACTGCCTAAGGTCACTCACGTAGAGGATGTCGAGCTCAGCGTCCTCCAATTGGGTCGAAATCCATGATCCATATTGGCAGCAAATTTGACTGTGAGCTGAGCCATCGGAACAAAGAAGAATTTTTGTCATACTACACTATAGTCCCATCTGGAATAATTGCACCTTTTAGAACCGTTATTACTCCATCTCGCACATAATAACCATTTCCTGCTGTCTCATCCGCCTTCCCTTCAGGAGACAGAGACACATTGTTTCCAATGCGTGCGCTTTTATCAATAATGGCATTTTTGATAGTGCAATTGGAACCCACTCCAAGTGGAGGAATCCCTTTAGCTTTGTTTTCCTCTATCTCCTCTGGAGTTTCGAAATAGTCACCACCCATCATAACGACATTTTCCATTTCAGTTCCTTCAAGGATAATAGAACGCACCCCAATGGAGCAGTTTTTCAATTCTGCGTCATGGATGATACAACCGTCTGCAACAATGGCATGATCGATCGTGCAACGATTGACCTTGGACGCCGGTAAGTAACGAGCATGTGTGTAAACTGGGAAGTTAGCCTCAAAGAAATTGAAAGGAGGAAGGTCACTCGCCAACGATAGGTTTGATTCAAAGAACGCTCCCACAGTTCCGATATCTTCCCAGTATCCGTCAAAGATGTAACTCCTGAGTTTAGATTTCCCCAAAAGACCGGGGATGATCTCTTTGCCAAAATCATCCATATCGTTGTCGAGAGACTTATACAGCAGCTCGCGACTAAATAGGTAGATCCCCATGGATGCCAAACAGTGCTTTTCATCACCAGCACCGTCCACTTTGGACTGCAGGGATTCACTGATTGCCAATCCATCAATAACCTCAGGATCCGTTGGTTTTTCGACAAACTCCGTGATGGTTTGATCGTTCTCAACTCGCATCAGACCTAATCCCTCGACCTGGCTCGTAGGCATTGCTTTCGCAGCGATGGTCACTTCCGAACCCGATTCAATGTGCTCAGCGATTAATTTTTCAAACTCCATGCGGTAAAGTTGGTCACCGGAAAGAATTAAGAGGTAATCGAAATCAAAGTCGTCAAAGTGGACCAAGTTCTGGCGCACTGCATCCGCCGTACCCTGATACCAGTCATTGCCTGATTCGGTTTGTTGAGCAGCAAGAATATCCACAAAACCTCCACCAAAAGGATCGAATTTGTAAGACTCAGAAATATGACGATGCAAGGAAGCCGTATTAAACTGGGTCAAGACGTAGATCCTATTGAGACCGGAATTGAGGCAATTGCTGATTGGGATATCCACCAAGCGATATTTTCCAGCTAAGGGAACAGCCGGTTTACACCGTTCTTTTGTAAGTGGATAGAGTCGCGTTCCGCGTCCGCCACCCATGATTACTGCGAGTACTTTTGGGGTCATAATTTGGTTTGTTAAAGGCTAGTCCTTCTGACTCACTATCTTCCTCAGAGTCAAAATCAGGACAATTAAAAAATGTGCGGGATTGTGGGATATTTAGGTAATCAAAACGCAGCCGGCATCCTCCTCGAAGGATTAAAACGTCTCGAATACCGAGGCTATGACTCCTCAGGTCTAGCCGTTTTACAAGACGGTAACCTCGCTGTCACAAAACGCGTGGGTAGAGTGAAAGAGCTGATCGGTGCGATTAACCAATCACCGGTCGAATCCCCCCTGGGCATTTGCCATACTCGCTGGGCAACTCACGGCGAGGTGACAGAAGAAAATGCTCACCCCCACCTAAGCTCCGATGGCAAAATCACGCTCGTTCACAACGGGGTGATTGAGAACTACAATACCTTGAAGAATTTTCTCAGTTCGAAAGGGTTTAGTTTTTCATCCGAAACGGACACGGAGGTACTCTGTAACCTTATAGCTTACCACTACGCAAAAGAGGCCGAAACAGAAGAAGGAAGTCGTTTTGCCACGAGTGTCCGAAAAGCTCTGCTTCACGTAGAAGGTACTTATGGACTCGCCGCTCTTTGCGCCGACTGCCCCAATGAGATGGTTGGAGCACGTCATGGTTCACCACTCATTCTAGGAGTTGGTCGAGAAGAGATTCTACTCGCCAGTGACGTGGCTGCCCTCGTCAGTCGGACTCCCGATGTAGTATATATGAACGACGGAGAAATGGTGCACATCGAAGGTAACAAGTTTTCTATTACCACCCTGGATTCTGAAGATATTAAGCCCGTCATCAACACCGTCGATTGGGATGTATCGGAGGGTGACCTCGGAGATTTTGAGCACTACATGCTCAAGGAAATTTTTGAACAACCGACTGCGCTGGAGAATGCGATGCGTGGACGATTCTCTCAGGATGGTAGCACCGCCAAATTTGGTGGTTTGAACATCACGCCGCAAGATCTCCGACAAATCGACCGCATACTACTCTGTGCATGCGGAACGGCTTGGCATGCCTGCTTGACCCTCGAGTTCCTCATCGAAAAATACGCACGCATCCCCGTAGAGGTAGAATACGCTTCCGAGTTTCGTTATCGAAACGCACCTCTCGATAAAAATACCTTGGTCATGGTGGTCAGCCAGTCTGGTGAAACGATCGACACCCTGGCCGCTTTGCGTGAATCCAAGCGAAAGGGATATACCACCTTGGCAATCACCAACGGCGTTGGCTCTACTATCGCACGCGAGTCAGATGGAGGCATCTACCAACACGCCGGGCCAGAAGTAGGGGTCGCATCCACCAAAGCATTTACATCACAGTTGATGATCGGTTCCATGCTCGCCCTTTACCTCGGCCGACTACGCGACATGAGCTTCAACGACGGCGTCGAAATGGTCGAAGGATTGAAGCAAATCCCAAGCCTGGTAGAAAAGATTGTTCAGCTGAGCGAAGACATACATGACATTGCCAAAAAATATGTGCATAAACAGGATTTCCTCTTCCTCGGTCGCCTAAGCATGTTTCCCATCGCTCTGGAAGGAGCTCTTAAACTCAAGGAGATTTCTTACATCCACGCTGAAGGTTATCCAGCAGCCGAGATGAAGCATGGGCCCATCGCGCTGATCAGTGAAGATTGCCCCTCTTTGTTTATCGCAACTGAACCCGATACCCTGTCCAAAGTCATTTCCAACATGCAGGAGGTGAAAGCACGTAAGGGCCAGCTCATCGTCGTTCGTTCTGAGAGTTGCACCATGCCTGAAGGTCTGGCGGATGACGAAATGGTGATTCCCGATTGCCACCCTGTTGCGGCACCCATTTTAGCATCCATCCCTGTCCAATTATTGAGCTATCATATTGCCGTCGAACGTGGATGCGATGTGGACAAACCCAGGAATCTTGCAAAATCTGTAACGGTGGAATAACATCCTACTCATTATTTCTCCATCCACCTATGCCCCAGAATAAAGACAACGAAGAAGATTCTTTTGAAAATACACCCGCCCCGAACATTCAGGCGGTGAGTCCCACTAGAGAAGTGCCCGATTCTACTTCTAACACCGTTGAACCGACGACCGAAGAAAGATCCGGGATAAAGCTTTATCTACAGGAGATTGGTCAAATCGACCTGCTCACGCCAGAGCAGGAAGTGAAGTTGGCCAAACGTATCGCCAAAGGTGATAAGCAGGCGAGAGATATGATGATCCGGGCAAACCTTCGTCTGGTTGTGAAGATCGCCAATGATTATTCCAACTACGGGCTGCCTATTAACGATCTGATTAGCGAAGGAAATATCGGCCTGATAAAAGCGGTTGAACGCTTTGATCCAGATCGAGGCGCCAAACTAAGCACCTACGCTGCTTGGTGGATTAAGCAGTCAATCAAACGAGCACTCGCCAACCAGAGTAAGGCGATTCGCCTACCCGTTCATCTTGTAGACAAAATTGCCAAGATGCGGCGCGTAATTTCTCAATTGACCGATGAGCTTGAGCGCGAGCCAACCGACGAAGAGGTCAGCATTGTGCTGGGGATCCCCGTTAACAAAGTCGCACATTTGAAAAGCGTGAGTGTTCGCCCTGCATCACTAGATGCTCCCGTCGGTGAAGCTGATGGAACCTCGTTTGTTGATCTTATTGGTGATGAGAAGGCACTAAGCCCATTTGAAAATCTGAAAGAGAAATCATACACCAGTGACATTTCAGACATGCTCCATCAATTGGAGGAGCGTGAGGAGAAGATTATCCGCCTACGGTTTGGTCTCGATGGAGATGCACCCAAAACGTTGGAGGAAGTCGGCAGTATTTTCGATATTACCCGCGAGCGTGTGCGCCAGCTCCAGAATATGGCCATCAAGAAGATGAGGAATCTGATGACCGACAAAGAAACACAGCGAACTGCTGAAGAGGTGCGTGAAGAGAATCGGCAACGAACGCGCATGCGTATCCTGAAAGACTTTTTTGATGAGAAACGTAAAGAGCAGGAAGAGGCGCAATTGAACGCATAAGACTCTGCCTCAATACAAAACTTTAAAAACAAGAAAGGCACTCCGTTAATGGAGTGCCTTTCTTGGAAATAAAAAGCGGACGTTTAGTCGTCCTTGGTTGCTTCGTCGAGAATGTCGCCGAGTGACATAAGATCGCCTCCTTCTTTGAGGGACTCGTATGCCGCAGCTTCGGCTGCAAGATCTTCCGCATTGTAGTTGGCCGCCTTGATGCTGAGGCCGATACGGCGCTCATCACGGTCAATCTTGATAACACGGGCAGAAACTTCTTCGCCGGTTTGGATAACATCCTTGATCTTTTCAACGCGGTCTTCGCTGATCTGGCTGATGTGAACCAGGCCATCGATTCCGTCCTGCAGTTCCACAAAGGCACCGTAGGAAGTGATCTTGGTAACGTTGCCCTTAACCACATCACCGATGCGGTATAGAGTCTGAATACTTTCCCAAGGATCGGTAGCGAGTTGCTTCAGACCGAGAGAGATACGCTGTTGATCTGGATCTACATCCAGAACTTGCGCGTCGATCTCGTCACCCTTCTTAATCATCTCAGATGGGTGGTTGATCTTGCGAGTCCAAGACATGTCAGACACGTGAACCATACCGTCGATTCCTTCTTCAAGTTCGATGAAGGCACCGTAAGTGGTAATGTTGCGAACCTTACCGCGAACACGTGCACCAATTGGGTAGTTGTGACGAACCATATCCCATGGGTTGGTATCCAACTGACGAACACCCAGAGAAATCTTCTGGTCATCCTTTTGGATTCCAAGAACCACGGCGGCGATATTGTCACCTACGCGCAATACTTCGCTTGGTTTAGAAATGCGTTTGGTCCAAGAGAGTTCGGTAACGTGAACGAGACCTTCAACACCTTCTTCGAGTTCGATGAAGGCACCGTAAGGTACGAGGTTAACAACCTTACCTTCGATACGGCCACCAACTGGGTAGCGTTTCTCGATGTCATCCCAAGGATTAGATGTAGTTTGTTTGAGACCGAGAGATACGCGCTCTTTGTCGCGATCCACTTCGATGATCATCACGTCGATTTCCTCACTGATCTTCACCATTTCACTTGGGTGAGAAATACGACCCCAGCTCATGTCGGTGATGTGGAGGAGACCGTCGAGGCCATCCAGGTCGATAAACGCACCATAGTCGGTGATGTTCTTGACGGTTCCGCGGCGAACGTCGCCTGGCTTCACTTCAGCCAAGAGCTTCTGACGTTTTAAGTGGCGCTGCTCCTCAATCAGCTCGCGGCGAGAAACAACGATGTTCTTCCGATCGAGGTTGATCTTGAGCACTTTAAAGTCATAAGTCTGGCCCACATATTGGTCCAGATTCTTAGGAGGCTGCACATCGATCTGAGAAGCGGGCAGGAATGCATCGACGCCCATGGCAACGATGAGTCCACCTTTGACCTTAGCCTTAACGCGGCCAGAAACAACGGTGCCTTCTTCACAACGAGAAAGAATTTTCTCCCAGTTCTTCTTTTGCTCTGCTTTGTCAAAAGAGATGACTGGGTTGCCTTCTTTGTCCTCAATTTTTTCTAGAAAGACTTCAATCGCCTGACCGATTTCCAGATCTCCTAGATCTACAAATTCGTGGCCAACGATGTTGCCTTCGGATTTAGCGCCAATGTCTACAACGACTTCATTTTGGCGGATTTCAATGATAGTTCCTTCTATGATGGAACCCTCTTTTAGATTCTCGAAGCTAGCATCTTCGAGAAGTTCTTCCATTACGGAGCTCATAATAAGCGATCCTTGGGTCGTTTCCGAAAACTCAGGAAACGACATACTTGGTTGATTGTTAACGATTTATGGTTCAAGCCCAACGCACGCGAGAGGGCGGTTTGGGACGAAAAGAGCACCAGAATGGCACTCAAATCCTTGAATTCAAGGATTTTATTGGGATTTCTGGAGGGTGTAAAAACCACTCATTCGGCGCCTGATTCAAGTCTCTGGAGCTTTGACCTTTCAATGAATATTCGACCAGGAAACAGGTGTGAGAGTGATGGAAGCGTTTCCTTTGAAATAACGGCTTTCTCCAGACTCAGATTCAACTGTCAGACTCGTGATATGCGGAGGTCGCGCACCCGAACGAATCTTCCACAAGTGATCGGCACTCTTTAGGGAAGGAGCAAAAAGAAAATCACGCTTTACGGTCACTGGGTTGATCCTGTGCTGGAAGGAGCTTCCGTCACTCAATTCTGTCTTCAGGTGTAATATGGGTGGCTTATAGAAAAACGCACGCAGCCTACCGAGGATATTTAACGATATATCAAACCTGGCCAATTGAATGGGTGAAGCATTCGTCGAAAGCTGAAGGGATTTCCCAAGCTCCAGAGACACGACTTCCGAACTCCCAAATGTTACGGGCTCTGGGGAATCCCGCTTTGAAAGTAACACATAGATACCACTCGTCTCTTGGTGTTGATAATGAGATAACAGGTGAAGGAGTGTTTGGCTATCGGACTGTGTGGGCATAGTTCCGTCAATTCCTCCGAGGCTTTGGATGACTTGATCCGGAGTATTTCCAGCTTCCCAATAGCGCGCATTTAAATCCTGAAGGTAGGCATTGTTGGCCACATAGTTTTGAAAGACGGGTCGAGGCAGATATCGAAGTCCTGTTAGGATAGCCAAGCCCTGATAATCTCCCACCACATCCACAGATTGATCGTTGATTCTATTTAGCAAGCTATACTGGTTTCTTAGAGCGACCCCCTTCTGCTCCAAACCTTCCTTCAGCTCATTCATGGAACCGCTCGGATTGAGAAACCCCTTTAGCCCACTGGCCGTATGGGTCCACGCCCGTCCTGGAACTTCAAAAAGAAACCCGGGATAAAAAGCCGTCATCGCGGTAAGCATAAGAAGAAACTGAACGACCAACAACGCACCAAACATCACTTGAGAACTTTGCTTTTTTACCACAGGGAATAAAAACCAGGCAGCCAATGGGACATAACAGATAAATTGCCAGATATGTCCATCCGACCGAACGACCCCCTGCTTCCATACCATAAAAATGAATCCCCCATATAAAAGAACCAGAGGTGCCCAAGCCTGCTTGAAGCGGTTATGCTTTCTTTTCCCACGTAAGTGTTCTTTTAGTACAACGGCAACGATTGCAGCGGAACTGAGAAGAAGAAGTAAAAAGTACTTCAAAGCACCTTCTTCCATGGGGACCTGCATACTCATGGCATACCCTTTTGCTACTTGATAGGAACCATAGAGGTAAGCCAGGATATCTCCAAACCGTTGCCCCAGTAGCGACCACAAGGCCAGAATACCAAGCCCATAGCCGCCCAAGGCTCCGATGGCTTCCACCCGTCTGGCTTGAGCCCATAAGTAAGCAAACACTAGCGCGAGGCAAAATATACCCGCAACCAGCAAGGTAAATTTGATCAAAGAAGCAATGACCAGGTAGGCCACCCCCACCGATAATAAAGCTAATGGCTTCCGGTTCTTTCGGGGTCGCTCCAACATAAGCGCCGCAGCCCAGGAAAGCATCCCGAAAAAGAAATAGGTCTCATACACATCCGGCAGAAACTGAAGAATGAAGAGGTATAGGAATAGACATCCCAGTTTCACATACGGCCTCAAGTTAAACAAAAACCGGTATAGAAAAACGACCACGGCAAATCGCATGAAGATTTCGAATGCGAACTTACCCGCATGGTTGTACCCGGAGTATGAAAACGAAGACAGGTTTCCCAGAGGCCCGTAGGTAAAAATAATATCGGCCCCAAAATGGAGGCCTTGCTGTTGAGCGTATGTCAGAACGGCCTGCCAACTCCCGTCTAAGCCTTGGTCCACAGGTACAAAAGGCCAAGCCAGGAGGTTAAAAAAGAGACCCACAAGCAATCCAATCAACCCGATTTCAAATCCATACCTCCACCGATCATTCAAGGATGGTTTGGATTTTTTACTGCTGGCTCGAGACATCTATTGTTGAGTCTGAGGGACTTGCTGGGTCAGGCAATGCAAAGCTCCACCATCCTGAATGACTTCCTGGCAATCAATCGAGACGCCCTCCCGGTCAGGAAATGCATCCGACACAATATTATGTGCGTGGGCATCCGAAGCTACCTGCCCATAGGACGGCATGATCACCACTTGGTTTGCCACAAAGAAGTTTACGTAGCTCATCGGTAATCGGCGCTCACCCTGGAAACGTGATTCGGGGAGAGGAACCAGCCTTACTTCTACAGGATCTCCATTGGAAAACGTTAGCTCACGGCATTGTTGCTCCAATCTGACCAATGCGTCAAAATTGGGGTCGTCCCGACTAGAACCCGAAGCAACCAGCACCCCAATTGGCTTGAAGAATCTAACCAGATTATCGATGTGCCCATCTGTATCGTCACCTTCAATACATCCATCGAGCCAGTGAACTTTATCTACTCCCAGCCCAGACTTGAGCTGCGTTTCAATCTCATCGCGCGAACAGTCAGGATTCCGATTGGGATTCAGAAGGCAGTTGGTTGTGACGAGCAAGTCGCCCTGCCCGTTGGTTTCTATCGAGCCGCCTTCAAGAATCAGGCTCTGTTCAAAGCAGGGCAGATCCGTCTGTCTTGCGACTAATGCTGGAACCTGATTATCAAGCTCGAACGGATATTTCTCACCCCAACCATTGAAATTCCAATTCGTGAGTGCAACGGCTCCATCCTCTTCCCCTCTTAAATAGATAGGTCCGTAATCACGCACCCACACATGATTCACCGGATGATCAAAAAACTGAATGTCTCCTCTCGCCAAACCCAGGTCCGCCCCAACCTTTCCCAAAATGCTTTCAGCCTCACTCTGAAGTTCAGATACCAGGTTGATATAAACACTTTGGGACCTGGAAAGCACCAAGGCGATTTCTGCGAACTTAGGGTGAATCGCATCCCAGCAATGAGGCCAGCTCGCAGGATTAGAGGGCCAAGACAACCAAACGGCTTCCTGAGGCTCCAATTCAGCTGGTAGTCGATAGCCCAAGTTTTGCGAGGATTTCATTTAATCTCTCACTCGCTGAGGACCACATGGCAGTCGATACGACGGTTGCGAATGAATGGCCGGTTCTGCACTAGCACATCCGTCACCTTCATCTCCGAAACGCTTAGTAAACGACTTTGTTGAGTGGGTATTCGATGATGCCTTCCGCTCCCAGATCTTTCAAGGCGGGGATAATTTCGCGAACCACCGATTCTTCGATGATCGTTTCAACAGCGACCCAACGCTCGTCACCCAAATTGGATATAGTTGGATTACGCAAAGAAGGGAGCTTCTCCAAAATCTCATCAAGATTCGTCCGACGAATATTCAACTTCAGTCCCACTTTGTCATCTGCTTCAAGAGCGGCCTGGAGCAAGAGGCTGATCTGCTCGATCTTTTTGCGCTTCTCAGGGTTTTCCCAGCTGGCTTTGTTCGCGATAAGCTTGGTGTTAGTTTCCAGGAGGGTATCAACGATGCGTAGTTTATTAGCACGAAGAGAACTACCCGTTTCTGTCAGGTCGACAATGGCGTCTACCAGATCTGGCACTTTCACCTCAGTTGCACCCCAGGAAAACTCGACATTGGCTTTCACACCCTTTTCAGCGAAATACTTTTCGACAATGTTGACCACTTCCGTTGCGACATACTTGCCTTCCAGATCATCTGCCTTTTGCACTGGCGAATCTTCAGGAACTGCTAAGACCCAGCGAGACTTCTTGCGGGACGCTCGACTGTAAACCAGATCGCATACCTCCACCACATCCGCATTGTTTTCCACCACCCAGTCGTAACCGGTGAGCCCACAGTCAAAATAACCATGCTCGACATAGCGGCTGATCTCCTGAGCGCGGACGAAGCGACCGTCTAGCTCGTCGTCGTTGATCGCAGGACGATACGAACGAGAACTCTTGGTGATTTTAAATCCAGCTTTAGCAAACAGCTTCATGGTGGATTCTTCTAGGCTGCCCTTAGGCAAGCCGAGCATAAGCAATGGCGTTTTCATAAATCGATTCCCAGCACATTGGATTCCCCCTTCCCGGTCTCAACAAAAAAACGTCAATCCGGCCAGTAAGAGCCTCATCTCAGAGCTAAAAATAACTAAATACGGCTAAGAATGGGCGTAAAATCGAAGTAAAATCGAAGTAAAATCGTTTCATTTTAAACTGAAACTTACATTTACAATTGTAAAAAGGCCCCTTATTGACCCAGATTACCACAATCCTTATTATCTCAACTTGGTTCTCAAACTCGATTTTATCGATGCGAGGGCACTCAACTAAATCCTTTCAACTAATCCTATTATGGCTGACCGAAAACCACTGATTTTGGTCGTTGAAGACCAAAAAGACCTCGCTTCTCTCACAAGCACTCAACTGGAAACTGCTGGCATGGTTTGTCAGGTGGCTTACACCGCAGACGCTGCATTTCGCTTCTTGAAGCGTAATCATGTCAACCTGATGTTACTAGACATCAACCTACCCGACCGCTCCGGCACCGACTTGCTCGAGCACTTCAAAAGACAAATTCTGAGATTCATCGATGATCATCACAAAGTCTTTACCCGCTTGATGGCGTCGGAGAGTCAGGTCGTAAATGGCATCAATCAGCTCATTCTTACCACGAGGTGGATTTTCCACACCGAGTTCCGTGAGAATTGACCGGAGCAATTGGGTCTCGGTCACACGAGGGTTAAGAATCAGAGCCGTTTCATAATGCTCGGAGTCCAGCTCATTGAGCAGACGTCGGCACAAGGTCGTTTTCCCGCAACCTACTTCGCCAGTCAGCACGATGAAGCCCTTTTTCTCCTCGATGCCGTACTTGAGGTGTTGGAGGGCTTCGTTGTGGAACTGACTCAGATACAAAAATTTTGGGTCAGGGGTGATGTTAAAAGGCATTTCGTGAAAGCCAAAGTAGTCCTGATACATGAGTCGCTTTGTTGGGTTCTATATGACGATCCTCAGAGTTGAGTTAGTAAGGATGAATGAAAGTCACGCTCCCAGTGAGCCAGAGAACAGGTTGGCCCAGCACGGAAGAAAGGCGATTTAACCGCTTTTGACAGAAATTTGAACGCGTATCAGTAAAATCACCTAGAATCGGGAAATTGGCTAATTAGGTGAAAAGATCTCTCATATTCGACTTGAGTGGATTTCTAGACCCTCCCTAGTGTAGCCCATCCTTTTAATTGAATGAAACAGTTCGTTTTAACAACGCTACTGACCTGCCTATTAGTAATGTGCTCTCTGGTGCTGGTTATTATGGCTATTGAGCTGTACAAAACCCGCAATCAGCTGGCCTACCTAAAGACCAGAGACTCGGAGTACGCGGTTAAAATAAAGCAGATCGAACAGGATTTGACGGCCAAGGAGGAATACCTCGACAAATTGCTGACAGATCCGGTCTTTCTCGAACGTGTTGTTCGCGAACGCCTCGGCTACACCAGGCCGGAAGAATGGATTTACCGTTTCCCCAATGATCCGGAGGAAAACACACCTACACCATGAGACAATCTCCTCTCATCGAACAATTTACGAATGCTGGCCAAGGCCACGTATTTCAGTTTTTAGACACACTCTCTACGGAGGAGCAGGAATCGCTCCTAGCCGAAGCGGCAGAAATTGATCTACAGGAACTCGCGACCCTGCACCGCACACTGGTCGCTGGCGCGGCGGCCGAACACCAGGATTTCTCTGGATTGAAACCTGCGCCCTATATTGCACATCCCTCACAAGGGGGAGACGCATCGAGCTGGGATGAAGCACGCCAAGCCGGCGAAGCAGCCCTCCGCAAGGGATCCGTAGCCGCCTTTGTGGTGGCTGGAGGCCAGGGAACCCGATTGGGCTACGACAAACCGAAAGGGCTCTACCCCGTCACCCCGATCCATCAAAAGAGCCTGTTTCAGGTTTTTGCCGAAAAAATTCGTGGGGCCGAAAATACCTACGAAACCACCATTCCCTGGTTCATCATGACCAGCCACGTCAATCATCAGGATACCGTGGATTTCTTTGAATCGAATCAGCATTTCGGGCTGAAGGCTGAGCAGGTGCATTTTTTCCGCCAGGGTCGCATGCCGGCCATTGATACCAGTGGTAAGATTCTTCTTTCCAGTAAAAGCTCGATCGCCATGAGTCCAGATGGCCACGGCGGATCTCTACGGGCACTCGTGCGAAGTGGCGCGACCAAGGTGATGGAGGAAAACAACATCGAGGTGTTGAGCTACTTCCAAGTGGACAATCCCCTTGTCAAAGTCATTGACCCCGCCTTCATCGGATTCCATCTGCAACATCAGGCAGGCATGTCCAGTAAGATGATTCCCAAAGCCTATGCAGAGGAAAAAGTGGGCGTATTCTGCACCCAGGGCGACAAGACCTTGGTCATCGAATACTCAGACCTTCCGGAAGACCTGATGCACGCTACGGATGAATCCGGGCAATTGAAGTTCCTTTCGGGCAGCATCGCTATTCACGTGCTCTCCCGCGACTTCATCATTCAAATGAGTGGAGGTGACGCATCCGCACCGAGCCTCCCCTGCCACCGGGCCAATAAAAAGATTCCAACGATTGACTCTGATGCAAATACGGTGAGCCCGACCGAACCAAACGGTATCAAATTTGAAATGTTCGTATTTGATGCCCTCCCCTTTTCCGACCATACGGTTACCATCGAGACCCAGCGCGAGTCTGATTTCAGTCCCGTTAAAAATGCCGAGGGCCTCGACTCACCCAAGACCTGTCGCGATGACCAGATGAAAGAATTTGCATCTTGGTTGAAAAACGCAGGGGCAACCGTCGCAACCGATGATATGGGAGTTCCACTCAACCCCATCGAGGTGAGCCCACTTTTTGGATACGATGAAAACTCATTTGCAAACAGTTGGAGCCAATTGGCAAACAAACCAGATCTTACAGGATCAATAGACCTATAAACTTTACACCATGAGCCTTACAGAATCCATCCAAGCTGCAGCAGACGCTGGCAACGTCCTGCAATCGACCGCCGACAACGTCACCCTTTGGGTAGAAGGAAACTTCCTTCCCGATTGGGCACTTCAGAGCATTGAGGAATTGATCTCGAAAGAAGCGTGGGAAGAACTGAACGACCGTTTTTATAAAAACATAGAGTTCGGCACCGGTGGAATACGAGGTCGTACGATTGGCAAGGTGACAGCTGCTGGTGAAACGGGAACGCTTTCTTCGCAAGGGACACCCGAACACCCAGCCATTGGCTCAAATGTATTGAATGACTTCAACGTCATCCGGGCGACCATTGGCCTCTACAACTACAACAAGCATTACCTGGATAGTAATGAGATTTTCGATACCCCAAAATTGGTGATCGCTCACGACGTTCGACACTTTTCCCGATACTTCTGTGAGCTGGCTGCCTCTACCTGGACTCGCCTGGGCGGAATCGCCATGATTTTCGACGGTCCACGTTCAACACCACACCTTAGCTTCAGCGTTCGTAAACTGGGCGCTACTGCAGGCATCGTGATTACTGCCAGCCACAACCCACCGCATGACAATGGCTTCAAGGCCTACTTTACAGACGGTGCACAAGTCGTAGAGCCACACGCATCTGGAATCGTGGAGCAAGTCGGTCTGGTCAATCTGCCAGAAACCGCGCAGCACTTGGAGCTCGATATGGAAAAGGTAATCACCCTACCCGCTTCCATTGATGAGGCTTACTACGACTCCGTTATGGATGTAGCCCTCGACAAAGAGTTATTTGAAAAGAGCGACGTTAAGGTGGTATTCAGCCCTATTCATGGAACAGGAGGTATCGCTTCGATTCCTGTCCTGCAGCGACTCGGTATCGCAGTCGACGTTGTGGAAGCGCAAAACGACTTTGATCCTAATTTTGCCTCTGTTAAATCCCCCAATCCAGAAAACGCGGAGGCGCTTGCCATGTCTATTGAAAGGGCGGAAGCAACCGGGGCCGATGTAGTCATCGCCACCGATCCCGACTGTGACCGCATGGGCGTTGCCGTTCGTGATAGTGAAGGCAAAATGCAGCTACTCACGGGGAACCAGATAGGCTCCGTCATGGCGGAGTATCGCATAGTCCAAATGAAAGAACGCGGCATTCTTCCCCCGGGCGGAACAGACAGAGCGGCACTCGTTAAGACCTTTGTGACCACGCCCCTTCAGGATACCATCGGAGAAGCTCATGGGCTCAAGGTCATCAACACCTTAACCGGATTTAAATGGATCGGTGAAAAAATCGCCGACTACGAACAACAGCTTCAATCCCAACTCAAGGAGAAGCACGGTTACCAAATCGACTACGACAATACCGACTATCTGACGCGCGCCGACCTCCTTCAGCAACATTCGACCTTCTACGTGTTTGGCGGAGAAGAAAGCTATGGCTACCTGGGAAGTGACGCCGTTCGCGATAAGGATGGCAACGCCGCCGTGGTCATGTTTGTTGAGATTGCTTCTTACCTGAAAAGCGAAGGCAAGACGTTCCTCGAATACCTCAACACCCTGTATTCTAAGTATGGGTACTTCTTCGAAACACTGGGGAACGTCTACTATGAAGGCGCGGCCGGAGCTCAGAAGATCAAGAACATTCTCGAATCCTACCGCTCCGATACTCCCAAAGAAATTGGAGGTATTGCCGTCACCGAGATGAAGGACTTTGGAGTCGATGTGTTCACCGATGCGGATGGGAAAACCATCCCGAAGCAGGACTTCTACTTTCTTACCTTAGCGAATGGCTATAAATACGCCGTCCGTGGTTCAGGCACAGAACCAAAGATCAAGTTCTACCTCTTCGGTCACGAAGAAGTTACCGATCCTGCCGAACTCGAAGATAAGAAGGCCCTAACCATATCCACCATCGAATCGATGAAGGAAGCCATCCTTGCCGACGCAGCGGTGAGGGCGGAGGCGTAGTAGCAAAGAGCATAGAGCCTGGAGCGGAGAGAAATTCGCTCCTGCATCCTCCTATCGTCCCTGTATGGATGTAGCCCCGGTCGAGAGGCCGTGGAAAGAAGCCCGTAGATTGCGAACATCGACGGTGTAACCACCGTCGCTACATCTTTAAATAGCTACTCTAAGCTCTCTGCTCTTGGCTATCCTGCTTTGGAATCAAAGCAGAATCAAAGCGGGCGTCTCGAGGATTTCCTTGAGCGCTTTGAGGAACATCGCTCCTACAGCTCCGTCCACAACACGGTGATCAAAACTCGCTCCTATGGTCATGCGATGGCCGACCACAATGTTGTCATTGGCATCGACAACCGGCTGCTTCACTGCGGTACCCACGGATAGGATACCGGCGTTTGGCTGGTTGATGATTCCGAAGAAACCATTGATAGGGAACATCCCCAAAGAGGAGACCGTGAAGGTGCTTCCGCTCATTTCATTGGGAGAGAGTTTCTTCGACTTGGCTTTACCGGCCAGCTCTTTCAACTCAGCACTGATTTGGCGCACCCCTTTGGCATGAGAGTCTTTGATAACCGGAACAACCAGACCGTCATCAACGGCTACGGCTACGCCCATATGAACGGCACCATGTTGCTGAATATGGTCGCCTCCCCATGAAGCATTCACTTGTGGAACACGATGAAGTGCTTCGGAAGTCGCTTTCAGAATAAAGTCGGTTACGGTCAGTTTGATGCCTCCTTGCTCAGGTGGCAATTGACCCAGGTGCTCGTTCAAATCTTTCCGCAGCTGCATGAGTGGAGCGACATCGACCTCAGTCTCCAAATAGAAATGAGGCACCTGTGTTTTTGACTCCAGCAAGCGCTGAGCAATAATCGTACGGATGTTGTTGAGTGGAAGTTTTGCGTCTTCCGCAATGGCAGACCCCGTGCTAGAGACTGGGATGCTGATCGGTGCAATACTTGAAGTGGTTCCAGAAGAAGCAGTGGATGATCCAGTAGCGGACTCCACATCGGCTTTAACAATACGACCTCCGGGGCCAGTTCCTTGAATGGAGCCAAGATCGATGCCCATCTTCTCGGCTAATTTGCGAGCCAAGGGAGAGGCTTTGACACGGCCATTGCTAGAAATGGATGCCTTTACTTCTGGAGCAGCCTTCGCCTCAGGTTTGCTTTCAGCTGGCGCTGCCACTTCTTCGGCAGGAGCTTCTTCAACAGGAGCGGCCGCTCCGACACCCAGGGCATCCAAATCGACCGTTTCATCCTTCTCGCCAATCACGGCAACAGCACCCCCGATGGGAATCTGGTCACCGGCAGCGGCTACTTGCTTCAACAAGATACCTTCGTCAAACGCCTCCAATTCCATGGTGGCCTTGTCGGTTTCTACCTCGGCGATGAGATCTCCAGGTTCAATGAGATCTCCTTCATTTTTGAGCCAGTTCACGAGTGTTCCCACACTCATGGTGTCGCTCAACTTGGGCATATCAATTACGGTGGCCATAGGTATAAAATCTAAAGTTCTATTTCTGTTTAAAATGGTTAGCTGAAGTTCTCACAAAGTCGAGGTGTCGAGCTTCAGGTGGCTATTTTAATGCGTCGAGGGCAGCAGTCACAACGATCTCAGGATAAGGCAATTGTAGTTTTTCCAGCGGCGGCGAATAGATCGCAGGTGCATCGACAGCCGAGAGTCGCTTGATGGGACCGTCCAGATAATCAAAGGCCTTTTCCTGAATCATGTGGGAGATCTGAGCATCCACGCCACAGAAGGGCTTATTTTCTTCTACCAGCAACACGCGATTGGTCTTTCGAACGGATTCGAGGATCGTTTCCTCATCGAGCGGGCGTATGGAACGCAAGTCGACCACTTCAGCATGGATGTTGTGTTTCTCTTCCAAGATCTCGGCAGCCTTGAGACTTGTAATAACAGCGCGTCCGTGAGCGACGATCGTCAGGTCGGTGCCTTCATGCTTTACGTCGGCGGATCCAAGGGGGATCAGATACTCTTCTTCAGGCACTTCACCCTTATCATTGTAGAGGATAGTGTTTTCCATGAAGAACACCGGATCATTATCGCGAATAGCAGATTTCAGCAATCCCTTGGCGTCATAGGCGGTCGCTGGGCAAGCGACTTTGAGGCCAGGAGTGTTGGCTGCAAAATTTTCGGGCGTATGGGAGTGAGTGGCCCCCACATTAGTACCTCCATTGGCAGGGCCGCGAATAACGAGCGGAACATTGGCCAGGCCACCGGACATATAACGCACATTCGGCGCGTTATTAAACATCTGGTCGAACGCTACATAGGAAAAGCTCCAGAACATCAGCTCACAAATAGGACGCAGTCCCATCATAGCTGCGCCGATCGCCAAACCGGTAAATCCGGCTTCACTGATTGGAGTGTCGATGACTCGTTTCTCACCAAATTGTTCGAGGAGACCTTCTGTTACCTTATAGGAACCTTTGAACTGGGCTACTTCTTCACCCATGATCATGACCTTTTCGTCCCGTTCCATTTCCTCCGCCATAGCCTCCATGAGGGCTTTTCTGTATGTAATTTCAGGCATGTCTAAATTTGAAAATGTTTACCGCACTCGCGCGGTATATATATTATATGTGCTTCAGCGTTATGTTTTCGAAGGCCTTTAGCCTTCATCCGTGTGCGGGTCCTCAAAGAAGATCCGCCCTTGTGACACTTTGTGCTCAGGGTTGTCTACTTCCCAATACACGTCGCAGGTGATTTCCTCGACGGGCGGGTATGGGCTCTGGTCGGCGAATTTAGCGGCTTCTTCAGCCTCGGCTCGCGCAGCCTTATCAATCTCTTTGGCTTCCTCTTCAGAAAGAACACCTTCTTTGATTAATTGAGATTTGTAGAGGTTGATGGGGTCTTTCGTGCGCTGATACTCAGCGATCTCCTCTTTGGTCCGGTAGGTCTTGTCCGGATCAGCGACCGAGTGTCCACGGTAACGGTAGGTGTCGATCTCAAGAATGGTCGGTTTGCATTCATCATGCGCACGGGCGATTGCCTGCGCGGTCTTCTGACGAACTTCCTCCAGGTTGTGACCGTCGCAGATATCCCAGGCGATGTGGTAGCCCTCAGCCCGTTTGGCCAATAGCTCACCGGCTGAAGAGCGTTCCTGGCTGGTGCCCATAGAATAACCATTGTTTTCAATGATATACACCACCGGCAGATCCCAAAGGCCCGCAAGATTAAGGGCTTCGTGATAAGCGCCCTGGTTCACCGCACCATCTCCCATAAAGCAGAGGCAGGAACCCTTGAGGCCTTGGTATTTAAGTGCGTAGGCAATCCCTGCGCCGAGGGGGGTTTGGCCAGCCACAATTCCGTGGCCTCCCCAGAAATTCTTGTCAGGTGCGAAAAAGTGCATCGAGCCACCTTTTCCTTTGGAGCAACCGGTGTATCTACCTTGAAGCTCAGCAAAGCACTCGTTCATCCCCATTCCTACCGCGAGGGCGTGACCGTGGTCACGATAGGCAGTGATGACATGGTCATGTTCGCCCATCACAGATACGGTACCTACAGCAACCGCTTCCTGCCCAATGTAGAGGTGGAGGAAACCTCCGATTTTACCCTGCTGATAGGCTCGCAACGAGCGCTCTTCAAAGCGGCGGATACGAATCATCGTTTGTAGAAACTCGATTCTTTGCTCGTTGGTCAGCCCCTCATTCACGTCCACAGCTTTCGCCTTGGACGCCTTTTTAGCAGGCTTCTTTTTGGTGGTTTTCTTGGTTGTACTCACAATAGACCGTAATTAAAGGAGCGGGCACTCTAGGAACTACTTAGGAAAGTTCAACACATACCGCACAGAAAAAGTACTAGCCCTAAAACCCGCCGAAAAGCTTGAAGAACTGGCCATTCTGGCATCAAAACGCCCCGGCCTGTCCGCGATCCAGGCCTCTTTAACTAAACTTCCGCATCTCCCTGCTCAACCACCACGTCTTGGGGAACCCCATCAAAACAGTTGGCCCTTAGAGCGGTGAATCCGGAACGCCCCTGTTTATAGATATCCCAGAGGAGTTTCCGGTCCGTTTCTGGGATCGGGAGGTCATCAATCGCCGATTCCTTGAAAAAAGAGAACCGACCTTCATCAATGGCCGACGGAAGATCGTGGATAGGCTTGAGGCAGTCGAAGAGGAACATCAGCCAGTGAGTTTTTCCTTCATAACCCTTTTCAGAAATCATGCAAAAGAGGTGCAAATCGTGTTCAGTGAGTTGCAGTCCTATCTCTTCATCGGTCTCGCGGATCGCACATTCATAAGGCGATTCTCCTAACTGCATCTCCAGTTTCCCTCCAATAGGGCTCCAACAACCCTTATTCGGTTCCTTAGTTCGCTCGATGAGCAAGATTTCTCCAGCCTCATTTCGCACAAAGACAAGGACACTGATTTTAAATGGAAGCATGGAGGTGGGTTATTGGTTAATGAGGTGTAGTTAATTGGATACGACCGTTGTTTACCTATAAGAGAAAGGCTTGCGGGTTTCATCTAGGATATCAATGATAGACCCATAAAATGACTCTGTCTTTTCCTAAGCATTGCGCACAAACGTTGCAGCTTCTTCTCGTCTTAACTCTTGGCTCTCAGCTCTTTGCTCTTTGCTCAAAGCTCCGACATCCTGCGGGTGAACAATGTGCGCTTTTCCCAAGAACGCTCTCCCTATGGTGGAGATGCCTGGCTCGAAATGGAGATAGAAGTCGACTTACGTGGCAACCCGAGCCCATCGGCCCCCAATCGAGAATTCCTGGACGACCTGACCGTCGAAGTGGCCCTGGCTCTTGGGTGGTCAGTGGCTCCCTTTCCAGCTAGCGGCTATATCGATCGCAATTACGGCCTTTGTTTGCTCGCTGCAAAATGGAATATCTAGGGTAAAAGCTCCTTTGGTGCTCTTGGCCTGCTTGTCAGGATACGTCCTCATTCAATTGTTAAACCCTGCCTTCACTCAACAATGGCAAACTGGATTACGAGTATGGTCCCTCGTCCAGGAAGACTATATCCATTGGCTCCCCTCTTCCATTTCATCAGGATTCAGTGACGCTTCTCCTCTTAGGTTTCTTATCCATGTTCTTACCGCGGCTGCGATCGCGCTAGTCCTGATCAATTCAAATGACAGAAAGACCCAAACCACCACCCTCATCCTTGTTGCGATTAGCGGAACCCTCATTGCACTTATAGGAACCGTTCAAAGTAGTCTCGATAGTCAAACGATCCTTGGAATCTTTGATGCCAAAGGTCAGGGGCTTGGGTTATTCTTCGGCACACTCCTGTATAAGAACCAAGCCGCAGCATTCTTTAACCTTGCGATGGCAGTGAGCTTGGCCTGCTTCATTTACTTTGCCGGAGCCCCAAAGAAGCAGCGTTCCAATCCCAGTTTATTATTCATTCTATGTGCCATCGTTCTGTTAATCGGGGTAGTTACTTCCAGATCGCGATTCGGCTTTGTATGTAGTTTTCCCATACTATTGCCCTTCGGAGTGATGGTCATCAAACGGATGGCACAGTGGAGACTTTCAAGGAAATGGGTGCTGACGGCAGGAGTCACACTAACCACCATCATCATTGCCGGAGGTGTCTTCTTGTTTCGATCCCCGGCGGCTAAGCATCTGAAGACTCTCAACTCCGAGATCACCGAGGACTTCTCCTTCAAGCAAAGGAAATTCGCCTACCAAAGTGGATTTGACATGTTTGCCTCTAAACCCGCATACGGTTGGGGTGCGGGAAATTTTCGGCAAGGATTTCGCCAATTTCAAAATATGCAGGCAGAAAGCGCAGAAGTAAGAAACCCCTTCATGGAACGCCACGAGCTCAACTTCTTCTGGCAGCACATGCACAACGACTACCTCGAATGGCTAATTGAATTGGGTGTAGTGGGGACACTGATACTCTTTTCTATTCCAGGTTATTTTTTCTGGCGGATATTTAAGTCGAGTCGTTGGAAAGAGCCCGTTCCGTTGATGCTCTTAGCCGGACTGGCCAGTACGATGATGCATGCGTTGGTGGACTTCCCATTTCAGAACCCAGCCGTTCTTGTCACCTGGTTCGCTCTCCTGGCAATCACGGTGAACTATTGTGAGCGAGCGAAGAGCAAGGAGCATCTAGGAAAATCTGGCATTGCGAGGACGCAATAGCCCTACCCGCCTTGCCGTGGCAAAGCTCCTCGGAACCTACGTCGATTGCTTTAGAAAAGATCGCAGGTAGTCTCCATAACTGGATTTCCCCAGTTGTTCAACGACCTTGGCCAATTGTTGCTGGTCGATCCAGCCCTTTTCAAAAGCAATTGGTCCGATCTGCTTCGCAGTCGGTCATGTCGGCCAAAGGCCTCGGAACCACGAGATCACACAATCAATGTTTTTAGATAATCGCCGTAGGAGGACTTTCCAAGATTAGTTATGACTTTCTCAAGTTCTTCGCGATCTATCCACCCATTATTGAAACTGATCTCTTCAGGACAGGCAATTTTGTGGCCTTGGCGCTTTTCGATAATGGAAACAAAGTTTCCGGCATCGAGGAGAGAGTCCATCGTCCCAGTATCCAACCAAGCAGTACCACGTCCCAATCGTTCAACAAAGAGTTTGTCCTGTTCCAAATAGAGCCGATTGAGGTCAGTGATTTCGAGCTCGCCACGGGCTGAAGGCTTCAGGTCGCGCGCAAGATCGCACACATCCGCCGGATAGAAATAGATGCCAGGAACCGCGTAGGAGGATTTCGGATGCTCTGGCTTTTCTTCCAAAGAAATGGCCCTACCTACCGCATCAAACTCCACCACCCCATAGGCTGTAGGATTGGCAACATGGTAACCAAAAATGGTAGCCGCCTCCAGTCGATCTGTCGCCTGCTCCATCGTTTGCGCAAAATCATGCCCGTAAAACAGATTATCTCCCAAGACCAATGCTGCCGGCGCGCCATCCAAAAACTCTTCTCCAATATGAAAGGCTTGGGCCAAGCCATCCGGCGAAGGCTGTTCGGCATAGGAAAAAGAAAGCCCCCATTGGGAACCATCGCCAAGTAGTCTCTCAAAATTCGGCAGATCGTGCGGAGTAGAGATGATCAGAATTTCTCGGATCCCAGCGAACATAAGCACCGACAGTGGATAGTAGATCATCGGTTTATCGTATACCGGCATGAGCTGCTTGCTGACTGCAATTGTGAGGGGATATAGCCGCGTTCCACTTCCTCCAGCTAAAATAATACCTTTGCGTTGGGACATGGGTGAGATGCTTGCAGCTTCTTATTTCCAGAGGCAAGGAAGAAGAGGAACGGGGCGAGGGACGAGTGGCAAGGGGCGCGGAATCTTACCCTGGGTGGATTAGCGGGATCCTTGCTCGACCATTCCTTCGGTAGACTAGGAAATCAGAGTCCATCGTCCAAACAGAGCAATCGGACCGCAGCTCACTCATTCTCACTAGGCAAGCATCAGCAAAATCCATGGGTATATCCGCATACTTGGTCATCAGCTTTTTGATAGATGAGGCTTGTTCCTGAACTGAAAAATCTGAGCTCAAAATCTTTCGCTCCAAAAGTCCTGTCAGGAAGGATACCGACCTGGAATCGGAACGTAGCAAGAACATCGCTTCAGTCATTACAGCATCACAGGTATAGAGTGGTGGTCTAAGTGCCTTAAATACTTCAACAGCCCAACCATGATGATTATCTTGCGAATTAAAGAGAGCAACAAGCGGACCTGTATCAACCAGAACAGAAACGCTCATTCTCCAAAGCCTTTTAAATGATCCTTGTTCGTTGAAAGATCCGCTGGCAGTTCACTCGTTCCATAAGGGATAAGGTCCTCCGCTAACTCGAAACAGGATTCACGCTGAACGACATCGGGATCACTGAGAATCATCTCCAACGCCTCACGCATCAAATCCGATGGCGTTTTATTTCGAGCAGTCGCCGCTCGCTTTAGTCGAAGCTTCTCATTCTCCGTCACCTTTATGGATAAGGTGGTTTTCATAGCTTGACGGTAGACCATTTTTGCCAACTGTCAACTACCAAGCTACCGCAGGGTCCACGGTGTTTCCACCGTGGCTACATGAAAGACCATCGACCACCCCCTTCGTCGCTCCAGGAACGGGTCGAGTGACATGGGACGCGGGGCGATCCTTCGCCTGGTGGACTACGGCGTGATGTATGAGACACAACTGCTCTACACCCAAGCATTACGAAACCAGCACCCAGCATCTCCGGAATTCCCCTAAACTCTTGCTAACTTATAGACGAATCAAAGGGAAGGCCCTCGTCTCCCGACCTTCGCCCCTCGCCCTGTATCCGCTCGTAAACTCGCTGTTAAAGTTTTCAGTTTGAAATGAAATTTCAAAAAGAGGGATTGCTTCAACCACCAGCAGGGCACAAAAATTTGGCCCTATGAAGATCCAGAAAGCCGTGATTACCGCGGCGGGTAGAAATCAACGACACCTACCACTCCAGACCTTGGTCGACCGTGAAGGATTTCCCCGCTCAGCCCTCAACCTGCTTATTGAAGAGATTACCTCCGCCGGTATTCAGGACATTGGGATTGTCATTGCCCCCGGAGACCGTGATCTCTTTCAAGAGTGTGTGGATGTCAGCAATGCCAATTTGACGTTTATCGTGCAAGAAGAGCCCCGTGGCTATGGTCATGCGATTCACTGCGCCAAGGACTTTCTGGATGGCAGCGCCTTCCTCTTAATGGTCAGTGATCATCTCTATGTGAGCGACGCATCCGCAAGCTGCGCAAGTCAATTGGTTGAAACAGCAGAAAACCTCGATTGCAGCATTTCCGCGGTCCAACCAACACACGAAGGAAAACTGACAGACTTTGGAGCGGTTGGCGGCACGCTCTCCAATGAAGGCAAAAGCCTCTACGCGATCGAAAAGATCCTGGAGAAGCCGACACCGACCCAAGCGGAACAGGATCTTCACGTCCCTGGTCTACGCACCGGACACTATTTATGCTTTTTCGGCATGCATATTCTCACACCTCGCATCCTCAGTATTCTGGAAAAGTTGCTAGAGAATAAGAGGGCAACGCCTTCACTATCCGACGCCCTGCAGGAGCTGACCAACCAAGAGCAATACCTGGCATCCGTCATTCGCGGCCGTCGATACGACCTGGAACACCGCTACGGTATGTTGACTGCCCAGATGGCCTTGGCCCTGGATGGACGTCACCGCGAAGAAGTGCTGACCCAGTTGGTTGAGCTTCTGGCTGAATCTCGCCACGGTCAACAAGAAGGCTAAGCACAACAAGTATGAGCAGCCTGGTAAAACTGATAACCTCGACGGATAAAACCGAACGGGACACTCCACTCGAGGAGGCCATCCATGGTCTGTCTTTCCATGAGCTTGAGCTCGAATGCGCGGCTTTGGACGAGTTGCGCCGCCAAAGCGAAAACCTCTATGAGAAGGTTCGAGCGCTTTTCTTTCTATATGCCATTCATCGCTTTCACCTGCCAAAGCACTACACTCCCAAACAAACAGGTCTCCTTTCTTTTGATGCCAATGAGCTCATCCTCAATCGCCGATTTGAGGAGGGCATAGACCTTCTTCTGGAAGAGCAGGCATCCAATGATTTAAATGACACACTCTCGAGCGCGCTGGCCTATGCCTACTATCATTTGGCGCTACAATACTTGGCCAACCAGGTACGCCGCAGTGTTCGTTCGGTGAAAGGCAATCAATGGATGTTTCGCATGGGGCATCCGAGTAGCCACCCTCTGCGTGTGCGCAAAGAGTTACTGAATCGCGACGGCGAATCGGATCCCTACCCCATCATCCATGAGACCACCCCGGTAAGGATGGACCTGACCCACAGTGGTTGGAGCGATATCTTCTTTCTGGGAATGGATCTGCCGGAAGCAGCCCGGGTTCTAAATATTTCCGTTAACCTGGCCGTTTGGGGCCGAGACAAAGCCCCACTCCCACCGGTCGAGTGCTTTTTCCGCGTGATCGACAAACCGGTCATCAGTTTGATCAGCCTGGATCTCAAGACCTCAGCAGAAGTCACCAGCCTGGAGGATCTATTCAATTTCGGGATGGACTATTTGGGCCTGGTAAAAGCGGCGATCATTGCGGCTGGACTCGTTCCACCAGGGATTGAGGGTTCAGGGCAATCACTTGAGAGTGTGCTCGAATCACTCCTTGGACCTGGAAAAGGATTCGAGCTCGTAAGCCACGTGCGCGATATTCCCAAGGGATCGCGCTTGGCGGTCTCCACCAACTTGCTCGCCTGCCTGATCTCGGCCTGCATGCGTGCTACCGGACAAACCACCTCTATGGAAGGCTCACTGGAAGAGACCGAGCGACGTATCGTTGCAGCTCGGGCAATCCTAGGAGAATGGCTGGGCGGCTCGGGCGGAGGATGGCAAGACTCAGGCGGAGTATGGCCAGGTATTAAAACCATTTTCGGCGAACTGGCTTCGGAAGTTGATCCAGAGCATGGCATCAGCCGGGGGTGCCTACTACCACGTCACCATTTGTTGAATACAAAGATTAGTGACGATACTATTCAGAAGTTGCAGGACAGTTTGATTCTGGTCCATGGAGGCATGGCTCAGAACGTGGGGCCCATTCTGGAAATGGTAACAGAGAAGTACTTGCTTCGCTCCAATGACGAATGGGAAGGGCGCAAGCTCGCCATCGAACTCTTCGACAAAATCGTCGACTGCCTGAAGTCCGGAGACATCCAAGAGCTGGCTAAACTGACCACTCAAAATTTCTTTGAGCCCATCCAAACTATCATTCCCTGGGCAACGACCTTTTACACGGAGCAATTGATCCAGAAGATCAAAGCTGAGTTGGGCGACCAATTCTGGGGATTCGTAATGCTCGGTGGCATGTCTGGAGGCGGTATGGGTTTCTTCGTCGATCCGTCAGCCAAGCAAGAAGCACTTTCCAAGATCCACGAGATTATGCTCTCCACCAAAGGCGAGCTGGATAAGTCGCTCCCCTTTGCCATGGATCCCGTGGTTTATGAATTTACGATCAATCCCAACGGCACCTTTGGCGAAGTCCTGGAAGGAAAAAGCGCCCTTCTCCCTCCTGTCTATTACAAGCAGGTCATTCCAAACCTGGTAAAGGAAGACATTAAAGATATGGCGTCTGATCGTCTAGCCGAGTTGCAAGCCTTTACTCGCTATTGTGACGACAACCAGCAATTCCAGGAAGCCATTCCACAATTCTTCAAACAGTTGCTCCCCGACTCCGAATCGAAGGACGAAAACAAAGGCAACTTGGATCAATTGCTTAAGGAAAATGGTTTCGACACCATTCAACACGAAACCGTTCGACAACACTTACAGACGGGCAGGATAGGCCTGGCTCAAAATCGTTTTCCCACCACCACTACCATTGAGGATGTGGAACCGGAGGATCTTTACGATGGCACCGGTGCTGTTGATGGAGCGACCTACTACACAGGTGAGACTGCCATTCGAAATGGTGAGGTCGCCGTGGTTTCTCTGGCCGCTGGTGTCGGCAGTCGTTGGACAGAGGGCGCGGGAGTCGTAAAAGGCTTACACCCATTTTGTAAGTTTGACGGACAACACCGCTCCTTCATTGAAACGCACTTGGCAAAAAGCAGAAAGATCGGACAAGAATTTGGCGAATATCCTCTGCATGTCATCACGAGTAGTTACCTGACCCACCAACCCATTCAGAGCTATTTGGAAGGCGTAAACAACTATGACTACGAGGGTAATCTCTATGTATCCAAAGGTAAGTACATCGGCCTTCGCATGATTCCTATGGAGCGAGACCTGCGTTTTGCATGGGAGGAAGTGACGGAACAAGTGTTAGACGAACGCGCCCAGAAAATGAAAGAAAGCGTCCGCGATGCATTAGCCGGCTGGGCACGCTCATCGGGTGAAGGAAATGATTACCGCGACAACTTGCTGCTTCAATGTTTGCACCCCGTTGGTCATTGGTACGAAATTCCCACGCTTTTAAGAAACGGCACCCTCAGCGCCATGCTGAAAGAGCGCCCGCAGCTTAAATACCTCATGCTGCACAACATCGATACGTTGGGCGCTAATGTAGACCCGGCTTTCCTCGGCATCCATATTCAGTCAGGCAAAGACTTTTCGTTCGAAGTGATCACTCGTCGTTACGAAGACCGTGGTGGCGGCTTGGCGAGAATCAATGGAAAACCCCAACTCGTTGAAGGACTGAGTCTGCCATCGGAAGAGGAAGAGTATAAACTTTCCTACTACAACAGTATGACTACTTGGATCTCCATTCCACGACTGCTGGAGCTCTTCGATCTCAATCAGGAAGATCTGGACAACGAGGAAGTGGTCGCCGAAAAAATCCGCCGTGTGGCCAACCGCATGCCCACTTACATCACCATCAAGGAAGTGAAGAAACGGTGGGGCCATGCTAAGGAAGATATTTTCCCAGTGAGTCAGTTCGAAAAACTTTGGGGCGATATGACTGCCTTTCAAGGAGCCGAGTGTGGATTTATTTCCGTACCGCGAAATCGTGGACAGCAAATGAAAGCGCAGGCTCAACTCGACGGGTGGCTCCGTGATGGTTCAGCCAAATATCTGGAATCGATCTGTTCGTGGTCGGAAGCTAAATAAGCGATTACTTTTTCGACAAGTAGCCCTCTACCTTCTCCAAAGACCAGGTATTGAAAACCGACTCGGCGGTTAACCATCCCTTTCGACAGGCATTGATACCTGCTGCCACGTATTTAAACCCATCCATGTTGTGAGCATCGGGATTGACGCTGGTGAGTAAGCCCTTGTCCGCAGCTCTTCGCCAATGACGCCAGTCCATATCCAAACGCATGGGGTGAGCATTCATTTCAATAATCACCTCATTCGCAATGGCCGCATCGATCACCTTCTCGAAGTTTACTTCATAGGGTTCACGTCGCAGAAGCAGACGACCTGTCAGGTGACCCAGCATGGATGTGCAGGAATGTTCGATCGCACGAATGATCCGCTGAGTCATCTCATCCTCACTCAAGGTGAAACTTGAGTGAACCGAAACAACGACATAATCGAGTTTCTCCAAAGTGCTATCGGCCAAGTCGAGAGAACCGTCTTTCAGGATGTCGCACTCAATCCCCGTAAACACCTTGCAGCTAAATTGCCCGGACGTGTTCACCGCAAGAATTTTTTCAATCTGATTTTCTACCCGCTCCTCGTTGAGTCCGTTAGCTTGGAAGCTCGCTTTTGAGTGATCCGCCAATCCAAGGTAATCCCACCCACGGTCTTGAGCAGCTTGGGTCATTTCCTCAATCGAGTGTTCACCATCGGAGGCATGCGTGTGATTGTGAAATATGCCGCGAAGATCTTCCACTTCAACCAACTTGGGTAGCTCGCCGTCTTCGGCCGCTTCAATCTCTCCCAGCCCTTCCCGCAGTTCAGGAGTAATGTAGTTTAAATCGAGCAGCTTGAAGAGTTCGGATTCGTCTTCGATCGTAGACACTGCGATCTCCTCCTTATCATCGGTTCGGAGGCCCCATTCACTTAAGCTATAACCTTTCGAAAGCGCCCGACTCCGCATAGCGACATTGTGGTCTTTCGATCCTGTAAAATGGTGGAGGGCAAAAACAAACTGCTCTGGTGGCACCACTCGCAAATCGGCCTGCATACCACTTTCAAAGCGCAAGCTGGATTTGGTGCTTCCATGGCCAGTCACCTCTGCAACGTCTGGCAATGCAACGAACCAATCCATGATAGGCCCGGGATCATTGGAGGCTGCGATAAAATCCAGGTCGCCCACAGTCTCCATTTTTCGACGAAGGCTACCTGCCGATTCAGCACGCTCAACTTGAGGTAGTCCGCGAAGCCCTTCCAGGATGGGCCCAGCGGTCTCATTGGCCTTCCACCACAAGTGACGACGGGAATACGCTTCCCGGTTTTTGATACCCGACAAAATTTTCTCCACCGACTTGGCACCAAAGCCAGCCAGTTTGGCGACTTCGCCCGATTCACAAACCTTGGTCAGTCCTTCAATCGAATCCACGCCCAGCTCACTATGCAGCTTCTTGATTTTCTTGGCGCCCATTCCTGGGATATCGAGCATCTCGATCAACCCCGGTTCCACCGAAGCCTTCAGATCATCGTAGAACGGTAATGGCTCGTCCCGGTAAAGCGTGGCAATCTTTTCAGTGAGGGCCTTGCCAAATCCTTTGATATCTCCGAGGCGGTCCTCTTCAACTAAAGTCCCTAGATCCTCTTCCAAGGTATCTAATGCCCGCTGACCAGACTGGTAAGCCCGTATCTTAAACGGGTTTTCTCCCTTCAATTCCAGCAGAGTCGCGATCTCGCCCAACACATCCGATATTTCTCCCTTATCCATTACGAAACTATGTCACGGCGTTGCCGAAAAACGCACGGAAAAAGAGAGTCAGCGTTACAACAAAAACTGACGTAGCCTGCGACGATTCACCTTACCCATCCCTGAGCGTGGAATGGAAACACCGGTAATGACTTGCTTGGGCACCTTGTAAGAAGCCAGCTTACGCGACAGCTGGTTAATTAACTCCCTTACTTCTGCTTGGTTCAGGTCTTCTTCAACCACCGCGACCACGGCTTCACCCCATTCCATATCTGGCAATCCGGCTACTGCTGAGGCTCCAGTAATCAGGGAAGCCAGGACCGATTCCACTTCTTCCGGATTCACCTTTTTTCCGCCGGTATTGATGATAAAGTCTTTACGTCCCATAACCTCCAGCAAGCCTTCGGATACCCAGCGACCTACGTCCCCCGTATAATAATCTTCATGCGCTTGATCCTCGGGATAATAACCACGAAACAGGGATCCGGATCGAATAATAAGCTCTTCCTTATCGGAAAAACAAACGCTTACAGCAGGAAGCGCCTGGCCCCAGGTGGCCCCCGATTCATCGGTATCCCCGCGCGTTCCATAAAGGACCATGGCCGCCGTCTCCGTGGCTCCATATACAAATTCGACCGGCAACTTCTCTCCGCGAATGAACTGCACCCAACGGCGAGGAGTTTTAGCTCCGCCTATATAGATCTTGTCGAGACCGTGCAGGAATGAAAGCCCTGCGTCCGACCTGGCGAGCCGAGCCAGCTGAGTTGGTACCAGGGAAATCGAGCATGGAGAAGCGATAGGGACTGGAAATTGTCCGCCTTCCAATGCCTTCCAATCAACGAAACGGACCACACCTCCGGTCAGGAGAGCCCTCCAAACGGGCATTAAGCCACTGACATGATACACAGGCAAGGAAATGAAACCGTTCAAAGATCTCTGCAACTCATGCTTATAAAGGGATTCTACTGCAGCTTCAAGCGTATCCAAAGAATGGACACAAAACCGAATCACTCCTGACGATCCTCCGGAGGGTATCATGATGCGGGCATCCTCAAATGGTTTGGCCGATGCAGGATCGGCAGTCACCAGTGCTTTACCAAATACTTTGTGAAAACCGGCCTGATCCGTTACCCGCTGCCATTCATGCTGCCGCCAGGCTGGATTTCCCAGGAACACTCCTCCCCCTTTGAGCAGAGTGGCAAAAACCACGGCCACCGCATCTGTGGAGTCGACTTCCGCACATAAGACCGACTCTCCAGAATCAATCTCTTCGAAGCGCTTTTGGACCAGTGAGCTAAACCGCTCCCAATCAGGGCTCGTAAGAAAGGGCCGAGTCAACAATGCGTCCAATGATTCAGGAAAGGGTCTCATACTTGTCCTCCCAGAGTGATTGCAATTGAGCATTTATTACTGTGCCAGCCTTGAGAATCGGGCCGGATTCATGAATCGACCAATCGTCCGCTTCCAACAAAACATTGGTATCGAACCCAATCGCCGTATTCGTAATCTGGCGACGGGCCAAGAATTGTAGTGCCGCTTCAAATCCGAAGGCAGTTTCAAATACAGACGACCCTACCAGGTCAGGTAGAGCCTCATCCCCTATCCAGCCTAAAAGGCTGGGTTTGACGACCAAGATCCCGGGCCAGTCTTTCCAGTGAAGCAGTGAATCAAGTCCAGCAATCGATTCATCCAAGGCAATCGTGGTGGAAAACGGCTCCGCAATTTCCAGCATGCGATTTTCGAGCCCTATTCCCAGCGGCTGTTCCAAATACTCTATCGGTTGGCCTTCCAGATATTCCAGCCAGGCTTTGAAGTCACGCTCGGAAAGACCCCCATTCGCATCCAACCGTAATTGCTGCCCCTCTTCCAGCTCGGCAATCGCTGCTCCCACGCTTTTCAGATCCGTTTGCAGATCGCTGGCACCAATCTTAAGCTTAAAGGTTTGAAACCCTTGGGCCTGCTTTCCTGAAATAGAATCGGAGTCAGAAGCCAGGGCCGCGACGGGGAAAGAAGCTTGCCCAGGCTCGGATTGCAAGGCATCGACCGCAGAATGGATAGCCCAATTGAAACAGGGCATCTTTTCTCCGATCACATCCCTAGGGTCCTGGATGTGACGTTTCCCAATTTCGTCACACCACATCAAAGCGGTTTCATAGGTTTCAGAACCAAACCAGGGAACAGGCGCAACTTCGCCAAAGCCAAAGGCGCCATCATCCCTTTCAAGTCGAAGTACAATACCCTCGCGATGCTGCCACACTCCATGCGCAGTCGCCAAAGGTCGGCAGAAATTACGCCGGTATGGAAGGTATTGGAAATGGTAATTCATTCAGGATTTTCGGGCACTATAGGCATAAAAACGAAAAGTTTGACACACGGAATTTAAGTCTAAAGAAACGACCATGGAAAACATGAAACATCCGCTGGATGCGGAGTACTACCTTCCCGCAGAAAAGTTTTTCCAGCAAAACGCGCCCACCGGGCTGACCTACGACGATATTTCTCTGGCGACCCGGTACTCGGAAGTGCTGCCCAGCGAGGCAAACCTGGAAACTCGACTCTCAGATAATCTGACCCTTCAGATTCCCATCTTGTCGGCCGACATGGATACCGTGACCGAATCCGAAATGGCCGTCGCCATGTCACTCAACGGCGGGATTGGCATCGTCCATTACAACATGGAAAACAAGCGGCAAGTAAAGCAAGTCGCTCGGGTAAAGCACCACATTCATGGCCTGATTCAAGAACCCGTCACGATATCGCCCGATAAATATATCGGAGACGTGTTGGATATTATTGAGCGCAAGAACTTCAACTTCCGCACCTTCCCTGTCGTCGACGAAAGCGGTCGGCTCATGGGCCTGTTGTCAGGTTCGGTTGTTCGCGAACGCTATCGGAGTATTGAAGTCATGAAGGCGATGACACCCAGGAAAAATCTTTTTACCTTGAATGAGAAAAATATCGATGGGGATCCCATTGCCGCTGCTGATCGATTTTTCAATGAGTACATCGGTATACACAAGATCCTGGTTATTAACGACGATGACCAACTCAAGGGATTGTTCACCCTGAGTGACGTTGAGCAAATCACAGCAGAAAAAAGCTCTATTCTTAAACCCAGCCGTGACTCTAATTTCCGCCTCAGGTGTGGAGCCGCGGTCACTGGTATTCGCGATAAGGATGGAAAAATCAATCGCGACGCTACTTTGGAACACATCCAAAACCTGGTTGATGAGAACGTCGACGTCGTCGCTGTCTCCTCCGCTCACGCGCATACCTTGGGTATGGGACAGTTGGTCAAACTCATCCGCGGTGCCTTTCCGGATCTCACGATCATAGCCGGCAATGTAACCAGTGCTGCGGGTGTCGAATTTCTGGCTGGCTGCGGAGCCAACGCGATCAAAGTAGGGCAAGGCCCTGGATCCATTTGCACGACTCGGGTGGTCGCTGGAGTCGGTATCCCCCAATTAACTGCTATTCATGTCGCCAGCCGCGAGGCAGCCAAGCTTGGGGTCACCATCATCGCCGATGGCGGTATCACCAAATCAGGTGACATGGTAAAAGCACTCACCTTGGCCAATGCAGTTATGCTAGGTAGCCTACTTGCAGGTTGCCGAGAGAGCCCTGGCGAAATTATCGAGATCAACGGACAACTTTATAAGCAATATCGAGGCATGGGAAGTCATGCAGCGATGAAGGCAGGATCCGCCGCTCGCTACGGTCATAACAAGAAGCAAGTCGATCGCAAGGTGGCGGCTGAAGGGATCGAGGCCTTGAAAGAGCTATCGGGGCCATTAGATAAGGTGCTTTCTGAATATATCGGAGGCATCCAGTCCGGGATGGGTTACCTGGGAGCGCCCACCTTGCCCGACTTAAGAAATCGTGCCCGCTATATTCGTGTGTCGCCGGCCGGCCAAAGAGAGTCGACCACGCATGATGTCATAGAGATCAAGACCCCTAAAGAAAACTAAATCTGAAGGTCTGGGCGGAAGAGGCTAATTTGAATTGTTTATTCAATTTTAGATGGGACCTCTCTGAACAATTTCTAACTGGAGGCAAATGGAATTAGCCTCTTCCTCAGTGCCGACATGCCGAGTGTTCCTCTTTCTGTATTCGGTCACGCACGCAAGTGCGCTCTCTCATCCATCAATCGTCAAGCTCGACAGCCCGACACTGCCAGACCTTCAGATACCGTCGGAAGTCATGGATAGTTGTTCGAAATGAGAAGCTGGGAACACCAAGCACCCGTTTGGCAATGGATCTAAGCCTTATCGCACAGCCCGTTTTCCAAACGAGATGGACCTAGACCCGCCAAGCCAAACGTTAGGTCAAACCCCTATATTGATAGTAGTTCGGAGAATATTGTTTACTAGGGGGTAGTGGAAGGATATCCCAGATCGTTTTGTTTCATACGACCGAAGTATATACAGCCCATGGCAACGCCCCCATTTTCCTCTAGAATTATCGCCGACACCGGGATTAGTTACGGTGACGAAGGTAAGGGCAGACTCATTTACGAAGCGATTTCGGAACTACAGGAAACGACTGGACAAGACGATCCAGTGGCCGTCGTTCTGAAGGTTAACGGAGGTGCCAACTCGGGTCATACAGCAGGGGGATTAAAACTGAACCTGCTACCGGCCGGTGTGATCGCCAAGACCGTACCGCATCTGGCTGTAGGTGCAGGTGTTGTTGCTGATCCACGCAAATTTATCTGGGAAGCCAAGCCATTGGAAGCTCGTGGGTATGATGTGATAAACCGTCTCGCCATCGATGAGCGCAGCATGGTGTCAGATCTTACGCACCGCTTATTGGATCTAGCGATTGAGTATTACCGGGAAAACATTCTGGAGGAAACTCCTCGAGGTTCAACCGGCCGTGGCATTTCGCCTTCGTTCTCAGATGAGACCAGTCAGTGGCAGACCTACTACGCTTCCTTCCGAGACACCAAAGAAGCATTTCAGAAGAAGCTGGCTCAAAAATGTGATCGCGCTGTGCGAATCATCCAGCACGTTTGCCAACTTCCAGAAGATAAGTGGGACGATCTATTCGACACCCTGACAAAAGCAGAGGTACGAGCCAATCAAGAGAGCATTGAAAGCGGGGATTTCACGGAAGACGAATTTGATTTTGACCAGTTCAAGGGGGATGCTCCTTTCAGTATCAATGTTGAGCGTCTTACCGACGTTTATTGGGAAGCAGGCCAAGCACTGGTGGCCCAAGTAACCGACGTTCGCGAAGTGATCTTGCAGGCACTCGAGAACGAAAAATATATCATTGGCGAATTTGGACAGTCTTACTGGTTGGATAAGCGCCAGGGATTCTCTCCCAATGTGACCGCGTCCCACAGCTTCACTCCAGAGATCTTTAACTCGGCCGGCATCCCCGTTCAGCCGGTGCACACGATTGGAGTAGCCAAAGCCTACGATACTAAAGTGGGCACACATCTGTTCATCACCCAGTTCGAGGAGAACGACCATCTTGGCAACTTCTTGAAAAAGCTGGAGTTTGGAACTTCAACGGGTCGCCAGCGTATGGTCGGCTGGTATGATGCAGTAGAGAAAGGCGATGCCCTTCGTTACGGTGGCTTTCAGGACCTGATGATCAATAAGCTCGATGCGTTGAGTCATAACAATGAGTGGTCAGGATCTTTGAAAATCTGCGTAGCCTACGAGAATTCCAACGGGAAACGGGTGAATCACGTTCCTCGTGACGACAGCTACCGCACGGAATTGAAACCGATTTACGAAACCTACGAGGGTTGGCCAGAAGACATATCTGGTGTTCGCAACTTCGATGACTTACCTGCCAACGCGCAGCTGTATGTAGCAGGTATGGTAAAAGCGACCTGTGATGTTGCCTACGAGAATTCATCGACAGACGAGTTTGTTAATCTTCGCTATATCGGAGTTGGCCCAGACCCAGAGCAAATCATTCGCGATGTTCCGGAGACCAAAGAATTGCTGAAGCTGCTAAACCAATCTGCCGGCGTTTAAGGCAGATCTTGTAAGGCGGCACCCGATTCAGCTTCTTGACCGGTCAAGCGTTCAAGCACTTCTCCTAGCAGGTAAATAGAGCCGGTCACCACTATCGTGTCCCCGGGCTTCCCGATCGCACAGGATTGCTGGTCAGGAAACAGAGTTTCCTTGTCCGTATTCTTAACCGGAAAATCAGAGTGTTCAGGCACCCATTTTCTTAAATCGTCGAAGGTGGCTGTACGGGGCTGCTGAGTCTCCAAGAGATACAGACCTCGTGCATGGCGAGCAGCCACTGGCATGAGAAACTGTGCTCTAAACTCTCCAAGGGTACCAGCAACAATCCAGGGTTTTCGACCCAGCTCTTTTTCCAACGCTCCAAGGTTTTCATCCAGAAAGAAAGAACCTTCGGGATTGTGAGTCGCATCGAGGATTAGATTCCGGCCACAAGGAAGTCCCAGACGCTGCCAGCGGCCAGGCCAATCCACCGATTGTAGTGCAGTCTCTGATACATCTTCAATCCCCGGAAACTGTGTGTCCAAAAGTCTGCAACAGGTAATCGCTGTTGCGGCATTCCATCGCTGGAAAGTTCCAAATAAATTGCTCTCGGGATACGCCTCTAGTGCATCCCCGTAAGTTTCCTGAACAGAGATAACCGGAGAATCGTTTTCTTTTGCCACCTGAAGTATCACATCGGCTCCTTGATCAGGAACACGACCCATGACGACCGGTTTACGCGGCTTGATGATGCCGGCTTTTTCACCAGCGATTTGTTCGACGGTATCTCCCAGGATGTTGGTGTGATCCAAGCCAATCGATGTAATAATAGAGACCTCAGGATCGACGACATTGGTGGCATCAAGGCGGCCACCAAGGCCTGTTTCGAAAATGGCAATATCGACTTGTTCTCGTTTGAAGTGCACCATGCCCATGGCTGCCATGAACTCAAAAAAGGTGGGATGATTTTCCGGATTACTTCGAGCCACTGCTTTGGCGTGCACATCGAGTTCACCAATAAGCTCAGTGATCAACTCTGGGGTCAAAGGCTCGCGATTGACCTGTATACGCTCCCCTAGAAATACCAAGTGGGGGGAGGTAAACAATCCTGTCTTATAGCCGGCCGCTCGAAAGATTCGCTCAAGCATGGCCGCCGTAGATCCCTTCCCATTGGTCCCAGCGATATGGATGATAGGGTAAGCTTGATCTGGCCTGCCAAGCGCTTCAATAAAGTCGGCCATTCGGTCAATGCCGTAGGTCGAGCCTTTGTTGCGAAGACTAAATAGATACTCCCTGGTTTGCTCAAAATTCACGGGACGAAACTGAATCGAAGCAATCGATGCTCGGCGAGCTTTAAGCAGAGCGTTCCGCCGACCACATCGCTGAGAGAAATGACTTCAAGCGATCCTTCATTTCGTGGCGATGAACAATCTGATCAATCAAACCATGCTCCAACAGAAACTCTGCCGTTTGGAATCCTTTGGGTAATTCCTCTTTGGTCGTTTCTTTAATAACCCTGGCCCCCGCAAATCCAATGAGTGCTGCGGGCTCTGCGATGATAAGATCACCTAAAGATGCAAAGCTTGCCATGACCCCTGCGAAGGTTGGATTCGTCAAAATGGACACATAAGGCAACCGGGCTTTAGCTTGGCGGGCGAGGGCTGAGCTGGTCTTTGCCATTTGCATCAAACTGAGTATACCTTCTTGCATGCGTGCACCCCCTGAGGCACAGACGGTGATACAAGGAACTCCGCGCTCGGTGGCGCGCTCGATGCTTCGTGTGATCTTTTCGCCCACTACCGATCCCATACTCGCTCCGATAAATCGAAAATCCATAACCGACACCTCCACTGGGATATCGTGTAGCTTTCCTGAACCACTCACTACCGCGTCAGTCAGCTTGGTTTTCTTACGATAGGTTTCCAGACGATCCATGTAAGGCTTACTGTCGGTAAAGGAAAGCGGATCGACGGACGTCAGGTCAGCATCCCATTCTTCGAAGGTGCCTTCATCGAGTAGAGATTTCATCCGCGTCGGAGCATCCATCGGAAAATGATATCCACTTTTCGGAGCGACGAGTAGGTTTTGCTCGAGCTCTTTATTGTAGATCAAGTCGCCAGTAATTGGGTCTTTGGTCCACAAACCACGAGGAATATCTCTCTTTTTGACGGTTACCGTTGAGTACTTCGGCTTACTAAAAAGTGGCATAGTGGGGAATTATCCATGTCCCAATGTCAGAATGTCAATACGCTGAATGCCTCCCTTTCTGAGCGCTCGGGTGCATGCATTGACGGTTGAACCAGTCGTAACCACATCATCTACAATGAGATACCGTTTCGAGGCTTCAAAATTAGAATGAGGAGCGAGACGGAAGGCATTTTTCAGATTGCGCATTCTCTCCTTTCTGCTGAACAGAGTCTGACTGGGAGTATCGATGGTCCTTTCCAGTATTTTTGCCATCTTTGCGGAAGGTTGAAGAAGAATCAGGGCCTGGCAAAGAGCCTCACTCTGATTGAACCCTCGCTCACGGAATTTTCGTGGGTGGAGGGGTACCGGAACCAAATGAGCATCATCAAGATAGTGGTCCAACCCAACACAGTTTTCGAAAAATGAGAAAAAGTCCTGAATCAGAAACGTGGCTTCTTCGTATTTGAACTTGTGAATCAACTCCCGCCCAATGCCTTCCACGAGGATGGTGGTTTTGCCTTCGCCATAAAGCGGCTTTAGCTCCTTGCATTTTGGACAGGCCCGGTCGCTGGCCATTACAGCACCAAAGTATGGATAACCACAGGTACGACAATGGGTCGCCTGAACATGAAATAGTTTTTGCCCAACCGACTTAGAAATAGAGCGATAAGGACTATCCTCTTCTACCAGGTCTCCGGTGATCACACAGTTTCTCGGAAAAACCACGTCGAGAAACGAATCTGTGACATCCTTGAATTTCACCGCCAATCAAAGGATAAAACCACGTGGTTTTTTAGTCTTATAAAACTTGGAGAAATAAACCGCGATGAGCAGCAGACAGATAGTCGTAAAGTATCCATCAGCCAAACGGAAGGTTCCCCACCACAGGGAGTGTTTGTCTACATCGCGAACAGCTATGTCCATGAATAGAGAAATCGGAGTTACCCAACCGGCATGTAATCCCACCACCGCCCAAAGAGAACGGGTTTTCATAAAGACGACCGTCAATGTGTAGCCCACAAGAGTGAGATTGAGAAAGAGTACCAGATCGAAGTTCACTACGATTCCAAACAACACCCAGAAACCTGCGGTGAACCCATCCCACCAAGAGACATCAGTGGGTAGAGTATCATAGTCCCACAACCCCCTCGGCTGCTTAAAGTGCATGTAAGCAAAAAACATGGAAGAGAGGACTACACTGACCATGGGAGTAAGGGCCGTATAGAACATTCGGAAAAACAAGCTGCGAAAAATGAGCTCCTCTAAAAATCCAATGAGAAGTGCAGCCAGAAAAGCGGAGATGAGTCCCCATAGTAAGGTTCCAAACCCAAGAGAGCTCTTAATGGCCAAGGCATCGACTGAGATGAGGACACCGAGCACCACCACCGCCCATATTAATCCGACCATGTAAAACCACCCGAAATAAAAGTTCCAGGGACGATCAGCAGAAATGCCTAGCTTCCTCGCGGAGAGGAGTCGGGTTTGGAAGAACATCCAAGGAATCGATAGAACCAAGAGCAGTAGCCGCGCTCTATCGAAGTACTCGGGAAACGGTTTCCCAATCAGGTAGGTGTTCAGGTCGTTAGGGAAATGAGAATACCACCACAAGATGGACTTGTAGGCTGCGGGTGCTAGCACTGCGGCGATCAGGTGCAAAACCACGAACGCCAAAAACAGGATTTTTAGTCCTCGAAAACTGTACCGGTATTCATCGAGGTTGAATAGCACATGATGGCTGTCTCTCTGAAATCCTGACATGTTCGTGGGTCGGTATGGTAGTTAGGCAATCGGCCTAAGAGTGGGAAATTCCATTCCGCAACAAGGAAAGCCAATATTCAAGCCCCAAGCATGAAAGGTTCTAGTAATAGACTTTTTCAAGAAAGAGTCCCTGCGGGGCTGCGGTAACTACATCCTTAGTGCGAACCCGGGAATCCAAGATCTCTTTAAAGTCATTCGGGGTCAATACGCCACGGCCAACCCGTATCAATGCCCCCGAGAGAGATCGGACCATTTTATACATAAAGCCACTGGCTTCGAAAATGAATCTTATCTCCTGGCCCTCTTTAACCACCTCGAAAAGACGAAGGTCTTTCACCGGGTTCTCTCCATCATCGGAACCATTGTCGGCTGCAAAGGCGGTAAAGTCATGCTCTCCCAAGAGCGATTGCCCGGCCAAACGAATAGCCTCGAGGTCGAGCTCGCAAAACAGCGATGTCATATACCGTGCATCGAATGGATTCGCCTGACCCAGGTGTATCCGATAATGGTAGCGCTTACCGGTTGCAGAATAACGAGCGTGAAAGTCGTCATCCACTTCCTCCACTGACTCGATCCGGATGGTTTCAGGAACTCGAGAATGAATGGCGGCCTGCAGCTTCTCGACGGAGTGACGCCAAGTTGCATCAAAATGAAATACCTGACCCAGGGCATGGACCCCTGCATCCGTACGGCCACTCCCTTGAATACGGATCGTTTCTTTCAGAATATTTTTTAAGCCTTTCTCAAGTGTATCTTGAACCGCATCTTGAGTGGGCTGGGTTTGCCAGCCGGTGAAGCCAGTTCCATCATAGGAGCAGATACACTTCCATCGACTCATCAGAGCTCTTCGGGGTCGGGGATGTCTAGATTCAACCCCAAATCACGATCGAGGTAATCCTGGAGGATGAGCGTTGCGGCTCGAGAATCGATCTCACCTGAGCGCCGATCAAGCTTTCGCCCCTGTTTTTTGAGCTCCTCTTCCACTTGATGAGAAGTAAGCCGCTCGTCGATCGACTCTACTGGAAGGAAAAATTGTTTTTCGAGCTGACCCATAAATGCTTCGACCTCCTTCGCTTTGAAACCAGAGGATCCATCCATGTTGTAGGGCATGCCCACGACCAGCTTTTTTATCCTTCGATCCCGGATGACGGAGCCGATATGTTCGAAACGCTTTTCCACACTGGGCTCGACGGCAGCGGCAATTGGAACGGCAAGACCCAAAGAGTCGCCGAAGCTCAACCCAATGCGCTTCTCGCCGTAATCAATACCCAGAACATTCACGCAGACGGATCCTATACAAGGTGTTTGAAGTCGTCGCTTTTGCCAAGCTGGTTGACCACCGCTTTGATTTCCTGAGCTTTGTCTTTGTGACAAACCAAGGTGGCATCTTTGGTGTGAACGATGATGAAGTCTTCGGCTCCGATAACAGCCGTCAAATGACCTCCTTCGGAAACCACGATGTTGTTCGAGGCTTCGGAAAAGATGGTAGTCCCCTTACCTACGTTGCCGTCGGCGTCTTTCGGATAATGTCGCTCGATGGCAGGCCAGGCCCCTACATCGTCCCAATCAAAGGCTGATTCGACCATGGCCACGTTCGTCGCATTTTCCATGACAGCAAAGTCGATGGAGATCTTTTTCAAAGTAGGGTAAACCTCTTCCATCACTGACTCAGCGGACTGACCGGAGGCGAGTCCCAAGGCAATTTTCTGTAATCCTTCGCAAAGCTCTGGTGTTTGCTTCTTCAACTCGGCATCGATTGCGGAGGCTCTCCAGATGAACATACCCGCGTTCCAAAAATATTCTTTAGAATCGAGGTAATCCTGGGCTGTCGGAAGATCAGGTTTTTCCACAAATTGCTGAACTTTATATACCGGAGCTCCGTTGGCTTCTGCCAGGACTTCGCCAAAATGGATGTATCCATAGCCCGTTGCTGGTTCAGTTGGCTTGATGCCGATGGTGACAAGCGCCCCCGTATCCTCAGCCGCAACGAATGCCCGCTCGAGAACCATCCGGTAGGATTCACCATCGTGGATCACATGATCCGCAGGCAAAATCGCGTAAGAAGCATCGGGATCTTTGGCTTGTACTAAAACAGTGGCTAGACCCACGGCGGCGGCCGTATCGCGACCTACCGGCTCTCCAATCACTTGATCCGGGGACAGCTGCGGCAAATCTTCGAGAATGATGTCACGCTGCTCAGCGTTAGTGATAATGATCAAATTCTCCGCTGGGACGAGTTCGGAAACTCGTTCGACCGTTTGAGCCAACATCGTGGTTTCTCCTACGATGGGTTGAAGGTGTTTCGGGCGGGCTAGCCGACTTTTGGGCCAGAACCGCTCTCCGCGACCTCCGGCCATGATGATGATGTATCGATTGCTCATGTTTGGGTGGCATTGATGGAAACAAATGCAACGGGGGCAAAGCTTTTTGGGGTCAGGTTTAAGAAAGATTACACGCTTTTATCAGGCGATACGGGTTGCAAAGCCCATTCTGCTTTCGAAGCATGCAGAGATGGAAGAATCGACCTATCCCATAGAAGTTGATGTCGTAACTGCGGCGGAGGATTTGAAAAAGACCGGAAAGTTGCTCGACGTTCGAGAGCCGATGGAACTTGAGTTTTGCAGTATTCGTGGAGCGATCACCATACCTATGGGGCAGGTTCCACACCAATTGGAAGCACTTCCGAGGGATTGTCCCCTGTATATCCTGTGTCATCACGGCATGCGAAGCGGGCAAGTAACGGCTTTTCTGAGACAGCGCGGATTTGAGAACGCCATCAACATTGCCGGTGGAATAGATGCCTGGTCAACCCAGGTGGATTCTGAAATCCGAAGATACTAAAGATTTATAGAAGAAATAAGGAACCAAAGATTTCTTTCCTTATCCATGTAAGTTCTTGTAGTGTAGGGAAAATCACACTATCAGAACCAACCTTTAATTATGAAAATGAAATTTAACGCTTCCGTGTTGGCCGTATTGGCGGCCCTGCTGATTCTGTCTGGTTGTAGCAAATCGGTTAAAAATTTAACACCATCTGAATTTCCAGAAAACCCTTCAAACATCTACATCCTGAGTGTTGAGATCCGTGAGAAGAAGAATATTGGGGCAGTAAAAGATTCGATGAGACCCAAGGTCGTGATCGACGGAGAATCCCGTTTGATGAGCCGAAGTCCCATTGGAGACAATATTTGGGAGTATGAATATAAGATGCCATCCGGTCGCCGGAACGGTGTTTACTATTTCGACATCGAATACGAAGTCTACACGGCAAAATCCACCAAGGTGAAATCGATCACTCATCCTCGTGACGGATTGGCCAAGTTTACTCTGGTTAACCGCTATGTGGTTACGCTCGAATCCAACCGCGGGCCAGTAGGCTCAAAAATTGGATTGGTAGGACGTGGCTTCTCACCCTCCGATCAGGTGATCGTAGGCGGACAGCTGGCCAATTCTGAATACCACTCTCCAAACGCCCTTAGCTTTTTCGTTCCAAGTTTGCCAGCAGGCAGCGCGTATAACGTATCCGTTCGGGAAGAATCAGGCGAAATGATGGTGGGTTCATTCCGTGTGGATGCAGCCCAGATGCAAGTTCTTCCAAAATCTGTGAGCATAGCTTCCGGAGGCCGAGCAACTTTGATCTTCACCATTCCTAATGCAGCACCTGCTGGAGGACTACCGGTAGAAATCACGACTAACATCCCTGACAGTGTGATTCTGCCTGAAGTCATTATTCCTGCGGGAAACCGATCCATCAATGTCCCTCTTGAAGGAGGCACACCTGGAATTGGCGTTCTCTACGTTGAGACTCCTGGATACTCTTCACTCGAAGTACCCGTTCAGGTAAGCAACTAGAAGCGAATTCATTTTATTTCAGAAGCCGCCTTGTAAAAGGGCGGCTTTTGTTTTTCCTAAACTCCACGCACTTTCCAACGCATGGCAGAAAAAAGCAGCATTCTCCGCATAGCGGGTTACTTTACCCGTTACCGGTTCCTGTTCATTGTGAACATGCTGCTCGCCCTTGGCAGCACCGCATTTCTACTCTCCATCCCTTATCTGGTGGGCTATGTGATTGATGACGTAATCATTCCTAAAAAGGCTAATCTCATTTGGATAGGACTAGGAGCTATTACCGGAGCCTACCTGTTTCGAGATGTGCTCAACTATTTGCGTATTCGCCTCAACAATGTCATTGAGCAAAAAGTCCTGATCGACATTCGTGCTGCCTTGCACGTGAAACTCATGGAATTACCAGTGAGTTTCTTTGACAAAAGAAAGGCGGGAGAGATCTCATCGCGCGTCACAGAGGATGTAGTAAATGTAGAACGGGCCATTCTGGATGGAACGGAAGGAGGCCTAACAGCCTTGTTTACGCTGATCGGCATAACGACCTACCTTTTCATTTCGAATCCCTTCCTTGCTAGTTTCGTCGTTCTACCAATCCCATTACTTGTTCTCCTCGCAATGAATCACTTCAAGGTGAACCGGGAAAATTGGAAACGAGTTAGATCCAGCGCAGGAGTCATGAATGGTATTTTAGTTGAGGACATTGCAGGTCATCGATTGATCAGCTCCTTTGCCTTGCAAGGTAAGGAGCAAGAACGCTTCAACAACCAAGCGGAAGATCTTCGTACAAAAAGCCTAAAAGCCATGTACCGGTGGGCTTACTACAGCTCGAGCACTCGATTTGTGAGCAGTCTGAGCATGATAGCCGTTCTGGGGATTGGTGGCTCCCAATACATCAACGAAACGCTAAGCATCGGTGAGCTCACGACTTTCATTCTTTATAGTGGTTTGCTACTAGAACCTATTCAGCGACTAAATGGCCTGAACAATTTGCTCAGTGCAGCAAAGGCATCAGGAGATCGCGTATTCGAGATTCTGGATCACGAAGTGCCAATAACCAGTCCAGCAAACGCCAAAAAATTTCCAGGAGGTCCCGCATGTATTTCCTATCAGGAGGTTTCATTTTCATACGAATCGCGATCCAGTATAATTGATGATTTAAACTTGGAGCTACCCACAGGTAAAGTAACTGCGCTGGTAGGACATACAGGGGCAGGAAAGTCGACCATCGCGAACTTGCTTCTGCGCTACTACGATGTAACAGGAGGATCAGTAGCCATCAATGGCGTAGATGCAAGGGAGCTGGATCTTAACTCTCTTCGAGAATCCATCGGTATCGTGGCACAAGATCCATTTCTCTTTGATGGCACGATTCGAGAGAACCTGTTACTCGCAAAAGAAGACGCATCGGAAGAAGATCTATGGAAGGCCCTAGGCGGCGCTCATATCGAGGAGTTCGTTAAGCAATTGCCAGAGCAGATGGAAACCATGATCGGGGAACGGGGCATCCGGTTGAGCATGGGAGAGAAACAACGAATAACGATAGCTCGCGTCCTTTTAAAAAATCCACGTGTTGTCATTCTCGATGAAGCAACATCCAGCGTAGATACTGCCACTGAAAGAAAGATTCAGGAGGCATTGGATAATGTGATGCATAACCGTACGGTCCTGGTCATAGCGCACCGTTTATCGACCGTGCGAAAAGCAGACCAAATCGTAGTATTGAAAAAAGGGCAGATTGTCGAAAAAGGCACTCACGGTTCGCTCATACAAAGTGGAGGACAATACCACCACTTCTGGCGCATGCAGTATGACGTGGTGGATGAACAGCCTCCTCCCGCAGAAGGCTAAAGCCATTTACTGAAGACAAAAAAAGAGGCCGATCGATTCGGCCCCTTGTGTCATACGTTAAAGTGTATTTTATTTCTTCGCCCGCTTTCTGGCGGTCTTCTTTTTAGTAGTTTTCTTGGTCACTTTTTTCTGCCCACGTTTTTTCACGAGCCCAAGTTCATTCTTAATATTCTGTATCGACGGTATGGATATACCGAACTGGCGAGCTATCTCGGCCCCTTTAGTGCCAGCTTTAACTGCTTTTCCAACTTCAGCTTTGATGGCATCCGTGATCCGTGTTCGCTTTGCCCTTCCCTTGGTTACTTTGCGAGGCGCCTTTTTAAGGCCCTTTAAAGCAGCAATTAGAGCTTCCGTAGATTCCAGATCCACCTCTTTATGAAGATTCGCTAGTTTCTTGGTTTGTTCTGCTGCTATCTCTTTTTCCAAAGCGGCTATTTTTGCTTTATAAGCAGCAAGTTCCTTTAATTTTTTACTAGGCATAATTATATTTTAGTTAGCTAGATTTCAGAAGCAGGTTCAGTACGAGTATTAACCGTGCTTCTCAAATAATTTTACAAGTAATGCTGCGAAGAGAAGAAAGCGATTTCCTGATGGCAACTCCTTAATAATGAGCCTCAACCCCTGACCATCCGCGTGTTCCATACATCTTTTGGAACTAATATAGGTTTGAGAATAGATTACAGTAGAAGTGAATAACTAACATTTCAGTCTACAGATATAGTATCACATTCAAGTCACATACAGAGAGTTAGAGTAATTATCTCATATAAATGCAGTTTCGATCTCCCCCAATTAGGGAGTTCTTTTAATTATTTGTGAAAATCGAATGCCGGACCCTCAAGTCATGTCCAAAAATCCCATATATCGATTATTTTACATCAGTATTTCCCCGTTTTCTGTGTCTTATCCAATCCACTCTTCCATATTTCCATTTGTTGTCTGAACAAAGATATCCTCAAAATGTCTACGAAGCGAAGTAGCAAATCATACCGCATGTTTCCCTCCGGGATCGTGAAATGGTGTACCGTGGGATTGATACTGCTGGGCTCACTAACCTCAGAGGCAAACGCCCAAGCAATCGAGGCGTATGCTAAGCCTAAGGAGGACTACAACTATATCTATACTTTGGATCACGAGTATGAAACGACCCTGTTTCGATCTGAGAAATTTGAACCCATTGTAGAAACAGAAGAAGGTTTTGTAATTATGCTCCAATTGGGTGGAAAACCAAAACTGGTGCTACTTCCTTTTGATAGTGGAGACCGTAAGGTCGCTGAAACAAAGTATCGCGGAGTAGGAGTCACCTACACTGCCTATTTAAACTTTACAGAAGGTCACCTTCCATTCTTCGCCGATAAATACTATGAGGTAGTGAAGAGGGAGAAGGATCGTCTCTATATCGATTATCAATTCAAGGGATTTCGGAAAACCATCGAAGTTCCGGAATCTCAATTCATCGTACGGACAGCCTTTGAATATCATTTGGAAGAATCTCTGAAAGACGTTCGATCGAACTACCGTTCGTTTGGGGTTACTCAAGTTCCCCCAAGCAGCTGGAAAAAGGTAAAGGCAACAGCTGGTCCAGGGACGATGACTGAAAGCCCTACTCACATTGGCATTGTTCAAAATCGAATTCTTGCCGGAAACTACCAGTCTATCCGAACGGTTACCGCAAAGGATCTGGAAGGAGTACTAACTGACATTTGGGTCGATCAACATCGTCTAGTCGTGGTTCCGATCCTTTATACTCATGAGACTTCCGAAAATGTATTTTACTTTGTTAAAATCCGCGGCTACGAACGCCCAGTCTTGGTAAAAGAATTTCGGGCTCCTGAAGAATCAGACGGATATAGTAAAGTTGTTCGTGTATCCTCCAATACCGGGGAAGACAAACGTTTCCTTGAGATTACGGAAACCATGAATGTCGAATTCTATCCACAATTCCACTTCTTAGTTCCAGGACAATTGGCAGCTGTTAGAGAAGGCTTTGCTGGTCACTATTTAACCGCCGCTGACGGTGAATTTGAAATCGCTGGAGCAGACATGAAACTTGTCTACCCTCGTACCTTTATGCAATCTTGGGGCAATGCCACCAACTCAGGGCTCAATGATGTGGGCAAACGCACGTGGAATAAGGAGATAAAGCCAAAAGCGGAAGATACTGCAAAGCAGGATGACGAACCCAAGAAGTCAGTTCTGCAGAAGAAGACGACCGGAGGTCGCAAAGAACGAGCGAACAAGCTCAGTCTCCCGAATTCCTAATAGCCAATTGAATCAAGAGGCTACTTCTAGGAGCGGAGTAGCTCTATAGAAAGAACATCGAGCAGTACCAACTCTCCTCTAGGAAAAGGCATCCCCGTAAGGCCTTGGTATTAGCTATTCGTGCTCATTCATATTAGAATGATCCCCGAGTCATCTTCTACACGGTTATCCATCGTATAGGTAACCAATGGCACTCGATTCACCTCCAAGTGGACAAGCGCTAACATCTTGGACTGTGCCAAGCTAACTCTAAGGAGTTAATTCGAGGGACACTATTTAGGAGTATCTACCTCCCTAAGAAGGGCGTCCTTCTTGGGAAGGAAACCGGCCACAGCTTCTACAGATGGTGTCATGAAATCGGGTTCGTTGCGATTATGCACCCAGTAGAGAAACACCCCAATCCCCAACAATCCAAGAACGAAAAAGACCATCGATGTATGGAAGGACTTCAGTATTCTATATACCATGACCACCAAAATGATTCCCACTATGATAATTGCAAAAGTGGTGATGTTGTCGGACGTACCGTGTTTCATAAACCAGTACTGTATGGACTCTAGAGCTGACTTCATAGGTGTGAGGGTTAGACGGTAATCTAGCCTTTGTTATAAGCAGAGAAAGCAGCAGTCAAGAGAAGGCTCCTCTTTTAAGGTAAATTTCCAGGATTGGGCATAAAAGAATTCAAAATCCAAAGTCCCAATGCTCTTTCATACATCTTCACGATTTGCTAAACTCCGGGGTCCAAGCGCTTTATATCTTTGAGAAAGCCATTTAATGAGTTCTGCTCCTGAATCTGGACTTGAGAGGCCGCCACTGTATCAAAGACTACTTCTCCGCCCTGGGCAAAACGACCGAAATTTAGCACACCCGTTGGGCAACTCTGCACGCAGGCGGAACAACGCACGCACTCGGGATCTTCCATCGGAAGACCTTTGTTCGCAAAGTTCATGACATCGATCCCTTGGTGACACACTGACGTGCAAACGTTGCAGGAGATACATTTCTTCTTATCCGAGAAGATTCGAAATTGGGTAAACCTAGCGTAGATGTGCATGAGCGCCGCAAGGGGGCAGGCAAACCGACACCAGATTCGACCAGAAAAATGAAAATAGAAAGTGACTCCCAAAATCCCTGCGAACCACAAATCGACGATGTATTTGTAGTTAACAACCGGATACTTTGAAAGGAATCCCTCATACAAGGCTCCTGCAAAACTTCCTGGAAATATCCACCCAATGACTCTCAGAAAAAAGAGAATAAAGACCAAAGCCAGAACCACCTGCCCCACCATATTTAGCCGGTTCCAAAAAGGCCCATGAGGCATTTTGTGACGATGGGTATCTCCAAGAGTTTCGGCCAAAGCGCCGCAACTGCATACCCATCCGCAATACGCACCCTTTCCCCAACGGCGCACTATCCAAGGGATGATTACAAAGGTTTGTATCAATGAAAGTATCAGCCACCCCCATACAGGTTGATCCGTAAATACATTCCATATAAATAAAGGCCATGCCAGGATAAGTCCAAAGGCTCGCCAATAGCTTTCATCAGGGAAGAATGAGTCGCCAATCCACTGTCCAAATCCGACATCGAATATACCATTATGCCCCATCCATGGGAGAAAGATATAAGGCAGCAGAAACAACGGAATGACTTGGAAAGACATCAGAGAAAGCGTCTGCCGAGTCACGTAGGGGGTCTTCCTTCGCCGAATACGTTGAGCACCAAAGACAACAATACAGGTGGTATATACCAAAGAATAATAGAATCCCGGATCCCGAGAGGCGTTCATAATCGAACCGATCAACGACTTTGGATCTCCGCTAGGAAGGAAAAAAGGAAACCATCCCTTTCCAGAAAATAGACCACTCAACCAACCACCGCTTTTCCAATGATATACAAACAGACAAAAGGCGAAGAAACTGATGAAACCTATCCAGGTCTTTCGCCGCCATTCACCAAGGATAGGGAGTCCTGAACGTCTGAAAAAATCTAAAGGAGCCTCGCGGCCCGTCATAACAAAAACGGCGTCATTCTCAACGTGCTCTGACTGGCCGGAAGCGGTTTCCAATTCGACCTGCGCCTCGCTGATCGCTTTCACCTGGCTACCCATAAATAGACGAAGAGATCCCAAGTCATTCTCTCCTCGCATTTCCGAATTGGCGGCGGTTGTTACTCGCTCTGAAGTAGGAGTCTTTATGGCTGTCGGATGTGCGGCATCTTTTTCCAAAGCCTGCAGCTTTTCAACATTGTCTGGCTTGGGTCGGGAGAACTCTGATTTCCGATAACTCAAAGTTACATGAGAGCCGCAGCACACCAGTGCGATTGCAGTTTCCAAAGCGGAGTCCCCTCCCCCAACCACCAAGGCCTGCTTGTTAGCGAACTCTTTGGGGTCATGTAAACGATTACTCACCTTGCCAAGTTCTTCTCCTGGCACATTGAGCTTCCGAAAGTTTCCACTTTGCCCAATCGCTACAATAACCCGTAATGCAGGTATAGGGTCTTTATCGTTCGCATGTAACAAAAGTCGCCCATCTTTGCGTTCAATTCTCTCTACTCTGAGAAGTTGAGATTCAACGCCATGCTCTTTGCGTTGAGCTTCTAACTCAGCAAGAAGTCCCTCCTTAACATCCGCCTTAAACTGCAATACTCCGGCAGGGGTCATATCGGTCGGGTAAGTATATATGGGTTTCTTCTTGGGAAAATTCGCAACGGTCGAAAAGTCCTGGACTGCTTCATACAACCGGAAATTGAGTCCGGACTTTTTGGCTTCAATGGCTGCCGCGTATCCACTCACTCCACCCCCTATGATGGCTAAGTCCAGAACCCCTTCCTCTCCTCGTTGGCTGGGAAAGTCTGCTTCAGCCAATATGCCTTGAACAGCCTTTGCTCCCGAATCCGATGAAAACTTTAGGAGAGGGATACCTGTCAGGTCACCAACGATCCTCACCCCAGGCACAGCCGTTTTACCGTTCTCATCCGTCTCAGGTAGTTTCTCGACCAACCCGGAGGGCCATTTAGTGTGCAACCAATTTGTATATCGCTGAATCAAAGAAACCATAAGCTCGCTGTTCTGAGTTGGACTTTAAACAGCTACACAAATTCCCGCGGTGACGTCGACAAGAAGTTCCGAAATCTCTTACTCAAATTCGTAAAGCGTCTCATCCTTTCGAGGCGGTCCCCGAAAAGCTCCAAGGGTTCCCTCGTCCGATGCAGTGCCTTCGAGGTCACCCATACCTCCCATTGGATCACCCTCTTCATCATCCCCCAGTAAATCTCCAAACTGTTCTTCCAATCCCTCTGGATCAGCTCCTTCTTCAAGCTTCCGAACCATCTCTTCCAATTCGCCGGCGAGTGACTCACCTGTCATTTCGGCCATTTGCCGCATCAGCTTTCCCATCTGCCGGGGATCCGGATTGTCTTCATCCATCCCTGATACCGAGCGTTCCATTTCAGCCATTGCTGCCATCATTTTCGGATCATCGAGATCTGGACCCTCCTCGCCTCCCTCTGCGGACGATTTTTTCTCAGTCCCTGCGATGGCAAAACCAGAGATCTTTCTCACCATCCGAAAGTCGGGATTATCTGGGCAGGTAGGAATCGTATCCGCATAGGAAGAAGTGCGAGCAAAAAACTGATACACCTTGTGATTATCCGGACAATAGAACTCGTAAATAGGCATGGGAAAAATGTTCACTATTGGTTCAAGAAATCCCACTCATCAAGTCAACATTAGAGGCACTATTTCATGAGCCGAAGCCGATGTTCCATTTTCATTCGCTGAGCAGGCGTAAGAGGTGGCACTTCGACCAGGCTCTGTTTGGCTTCACGACTGAATAATAATTTTTGTGCTTCGGACTGAAGCTCACGCCATCGATCCCATGCATAATCAGGAGCCATGGTAATGTGCCGCAGTAAGCTTATCCACTCGAGTCGCACGCGCTCCACATCTCCCAGCGGAGCACCCTCCTTAGCCGACCACTCGCCATTCTGAGCTTCGTATTGAACCAAAACTTCAGCCGCCCCTTCTCCATAGTCCGATGGCATGCCTTTATCCAGATAGCCTTCAAACGTAGCGTTGCCATAGGTAGCGCGACAGATGCTCCCCAGGCGCGAACTGAAACTCTCAAAATCTCCAAAACGATGCCCGGCCCTGAGATTTGCCAAATCAAATACTAATTCCGATACTTCGTAGGCCATCTCTTCAAGCGCTGAAGCGATCGCAAGGCCTTCACCATAATTGAAAAAGCTGAAGATCCGGCCACGACGCGTCGGTTTCCCTTCCCAATTAATTAGGCCTAAGCGAAACCAGGCCTGAGTTGGGGAAAGGCCACCCATGTTGCCCGATTCTTGCTCTTGCACATGAGCCGCAAAGGAACCGATATCTTCGACTACTCGTTCCCGCTTGGGGGTTCCGAGTAAAAAGTTATCCTGTGCATCCTTGGTCACATAGACCAACGCTTCTGAGTAGTCGATGCGCCCATACAGGGTGCCATTGCGATCTGAAACCTCGACCAGTTTTCCGCCACCGGTCATTTCTGGAATACGAGCCAGGACAATGCGTTCAAATGGATCGTAATACCAAAAGCGTGAAACAGGTCGCTTTCTTCCCGCAGCCTTATCCAACTTGCGCATGCGCTTGAGTAACCACTTTGTCAGAACAACGTCCTTATTATCTTCGTCCTTCACCCAGGTCGCCAGTGGGATTTCTCGGCCGTAGATCTTGTCAGGATCTTTCTTGAGAACACACACTTGCCCCTCCCCTGGAACTCGAAGGGTTTTATCCACGGATAATGCAGCAATCCATTTACCCTCTTGATATAGCAAAGCCTTTCCTAACGGAGCTTTTACAGCTGCTTTCTTACGCTCCCATACACCTTCCACATTACGGAATTCTTCTACGGTTCGTTGTTTTCGCGAATCGTTTAGATGAGGTTGGAGCTGCCGGTTTTTTTCTTTGCGAGCGATGAAACGTTCCAGACCCAATGACACCATTTGTTCACTAAATAAGCGCTCGGTCAGTTTCCGGGCGGCAGCCAAGGGCTCCTTCCCCTGATCACAGGCCGCAGCCATAACCCCAACCAAGCTAGGCCAATCAACTTGATTTACCCTTCGCAGTTTCAGGGCACTTGCCATGTGGACGCGAGGCTTCTCAGGCACAACCAGCGTATAGCCCCGTGAATCACGCCCTCTCCGTCCTGCCCGACCAAACATCTGCAACAATTCGTCGGGTCGCACCCGATGAATGTGGTGACCAACCCGATATTCCGTATCCGCTACAGCCACCGAGCGCATCGAAAAGTTGATACCAGCGGCTAGCCCCATAGTAGCCACCACTACTCTTAATTGCCCCGCTTTCGCCAAAGGCTCAATGACACCAGCGCGCTGAAGATAACTCAGGCCACTATGATGATAAGCAACTCGGTTTTTAAGCAAACGGGCAAGCGATCGACCCGCAATCCGCTGCTGCTCTGGGCTCAATAATAAATATTCATCGACCGGAAGTTCGCGCGATAAAAGCTTAGCGAGGGCTTCCGCAGCACTTCGATGCGGTGCAAAAATGAGGAGTGGGCCCAAATTAGCCGCCAGCGCCTTCGTCACAATACGAGGCCAGTAGCCACGAATACGAGCAGGCACCTTGATCTTTAAATGCTCAATAAATACTTCTTCCTGAGGCACTGAGCGTTTTGTATGCTTCAGCAATACAGCATCCCTTCCAAGTCGCTGCATCCAGCTAACCAGATCCTGTGGATTCGCTACACTCCCACTCATTATCAGTATCTGTGTTCCTGCCGGAGCCATCGCCAACGCCAGCTCGTAGTTTACCCCACGAACCGGATCCGCCAGCATCTGATATTCGTCGATAACCAATAAACCCGGTCCCTTTCCGCGGAGAAATAATCCTTTCTGGGTTTCCAGGGTTGCTACTAAAACTCGTGAATCCGGATTCTCTACGACATCCCCCGTGCAAATTCCTACATCCCAGCCCCTCTCCCGCCACTCCATCAATTTGTCGTTGGCAAGCGCTCGCGTGGGTACGGTAAAGATCGCTTGTTTCCGCATTCCCTGAGAAACAAACATTTCGAAAATGTGAGTCTTCCCTGCGCCCGTAGGAGCGTGAACGACGACATCTTTTCCATCCACCATGTGGCGAACCGCCTCTTGTTGCCAGAGGTCGGGGATAAGAATGTCAGCTCGTAAGGGTGAATCCATAATGGTGTGTAAACGTTCCCATTCAAGGGAGAACCTACGAATTAGGGGTGCATCTTTCCCGGGCGAATTTGAAATCTCAAGATTATCCCTTGACCCATTAACCTTTCGATCTTTACTCAATTCGCTTTATAACCGGACTATAAATTTAGTTCGCTCACATCTCTTCCTCATGGAACAAACTACCGAAAACGAAGGCCAGGAACGCATGGTCGAAGTCATCAACAAGATGGGTATTCACGCCCGTCCTGCGGCCATGATTGTAAGGGTAGCCAACAAATACGACGCTGAGGTCTATGTTGAAAGAGACGGCGAATTGGTTAACGGCAAAAGTATTATGGGCCTCATGATGCTGGCTGCTGGACAAGGCTCCAAGCTGAAGTTCATTGCCAACGGTTCAGGTGCCGAGCAATTGCTCGACGAAATGGATGCGCTCTTCAAGAGCCAGTTTAACGAAGGCTAAGGCCGCTAAACTAATCCGAAAAATTCCTCCGTATTGCTACGAGAGCAATCGGCAATCTCTATTTCGCTAACCCCGAACATGTCCGCACAGTACTTTGCTGTGAACGCGGTGTAGGCAGGATAACAGGGTTTGCCTCGATGAGGCACGGGTGCCAGGTAAGGAGCATCTGTTTCCACCATGAGCCTATCCAGTCCTTGGGCTAACGCTGCTGCTCTCACGTCATCGGCATTTTTAAAAGTAATAATACCAGTGAAAGACCCTCGGCCTCCGCGCTCGTTCAACGTAGCCATTGCCTCGGCATTTTCAACGAAGCAATGGAATACCACTTTGCTCCAATTTATTGCAGCTGCATCCAACTCTTGGATACAATCTTCAAAAGCACCACGGGAATGAATAACCACCGGGCAATCGAATTCGCGCACCAACTCGAGTTGGAAACGTAAAGCCGAGACCTGCCACGCCTTCAATTGCTCCGCCTTCTCTTGGTCTTTCTTCGGTAAGTGAAAGTAATCCAATCCAATCTCTCCGAGAGCCACGGGGCGGTAGCTGTCTTTTTCAAAATAGGGACGTAGTTGCTCTACTTGCTTTTCCCAATCCTCTTCCACATGGCAGGGATGAAGACCCACAGTATAGTCGATTAAGCCACGGTGTTCTTGATTCAACTGGGCATACAAAGGCCAGTCTTCATCTGAGGTCCCAACCGTTATCATACGATTCACGCCAGCTTCCTGAGCCTGGTCGATAACTGCCGGAAGCTTCCCTTTATGGTAAAACCGGTCCAGGTGACAATGACTGTCGATGATTGAAAATTCCTTAGACATGAAGGCGAGGACGCTGGTCAAACGAACTGGAAAGATCAATGACGAAGCGAAGTGAAAGGCAAAGAAACGATGAACGACTAAGGGTCCACAATCACATTTCATAGCGCTCAACAAAGAAGCTTGAAAAAGGGTTGGCAAAATTCTTTGACCTCCCAGAACAAAGCCCTCTTATTAGCGCCTTTCGCTTTTTATCACCACTATGGAAAACGTCATCATTGTTGGAACCGGCTGCGCCGGATTAACCGCGGCTATTTACACTGGCAGAGCAAACCTGAACCCTTTGGTAATCGAAGGTAACCAGCCAGGTGGACAGCTTACCACAACCTCGGAAGTGGAAAACTTCCCCGGCTGGCCGGAAGGAATCGATGGTTACTCACTGATGGATAACCTAAGGAAACAAGCCACCCGTTTTGGAACCCGCTTCGAAAACAACCTGATCGATTCAGTCGATTTTTCCGGTGATGTTAAAATCCTGAAGGCAGGCGATAAAACCTATGAAGCGAAGACCGTGATCATTTCAACGGGTGCTTCCCCGCGTTTGCTAGGCCTCGATTCGGAAAAGAAACTTTTCGGAACGGGCGGAGTATCCACATGCGCCACCTGCGATGGAGCCTTCTACCGGGATATGGATGTAGTAGTAGTAGGTGGAGGAGACTCAGCCTGCGAAGAAGCTCTTTTCCTCACACGCTTTGCATCGAAAGTGACCTTAATTCATCGCAGAGACGAGTTAAGGGCCTCCAAGATAATGGCAGACCGAACTCTCGCCAACGAGAAGATCGAGATGTGCTGGGACTCTGGAGTAACTAAGATTGAAGGGGCTGATGACGGAGCTGTTTCCGGTGTTTCAGTAAAAAACCTTAAGACAGGTGAGGAAAAGACCATTCCTTGCAAAGGAGCATTTATCGCAATCGGACACATCCCTAACACTCAGGCATTTGCGGATGCCTTGAAGACGGATGAGAATGGCTACTTCTTAGCTGAACCAGGGAGCCAGATCCGAACCAACGTACCAGGTGTGTATGTGGCAGGGGATTGCGTTGACCATGTATTCCGACAGGCGATCACAGCCGCGGGCATGGGATGTCAGGCCGCGATTGAGGCAGAACGCTGGATGGCTGAACAGGGGTAGTTTCCTGCATGAATAATCCTTGAATAAGGATATTTTCTTTTTTGAGACTTTTTCTCAATTAGGGGTTGCTTTTTAGAATAATTCCAATTCGCTTTTGCTACTTAGTCTCATTATCATGCAAATACCTGAAGAAAATCAACAGACTTTAATCCAAGCATTGGACAAACTAGGCCTCCGCTCTACCCGGCAGCGAGAGGTCGTCTATTCTGTGGTAGGAACGGCAAAAGATCACCCCACGGCGGATGAAATTTTCGCCCGTAGTCGGCAGCAAATGCCCACTATTTCACTCGCTACGGTATATAATTGCCTGGAAACCCTTCTAGAGTGTGAATTGATCCGGCAGGTTAATTTCGAGCGAGAATCAACCCGCTATGAGCCTAACCTAAAGCCACACGCTCACTTTTACTGCGATAAGACGGGAAAAGTAATGGACGTGTATCTTCCAGACGAGTTTTTCAACCGACTCACTGAGCTACTCCCAGAATCCACCTCTGTATCCAGTGTTGAACTAAATTTCCGTGGAAAACTTCCGCAAACAACAGAAGCCCACCAAAACTAAGAGTTTACTATCCATTTTTTGAAACATGAGCGCATTAGAAATTGAAAACCTGAACGTTAGCATCCACGAGAAGCAGATCCTCAATGGATTAAGCCTCTCACTCCCTAAAGGCGAAGTACACGCCATTATGGGTCCTAACGGCACTGGAAAATCAACGCTCGCCAAGGCATTGGCCGGTCATAAGGACTACGAAATCACCGGAGGTTCAGCTACCATGAATGGTGAAGACATCCTGGAACTCGAGATTGACGAAGTGGCTCGTGCGGGGCTTTTCCTAGCCTTCCAATATCCTGTGGAAATTCCCGGTGTGTCTATCGCCAACTTTATTCGCGCTGCTTTAAACTCACGCCAGGAAGAAGATATTGATGCGGTTGCGTATTATAAATCCCTCTACGCGGAAATGGAAAACCTCGGAATTGATCGCAAGTTTACCAGCCGCTCGGTCAACGAAGGCTTCTCGGGTGGAGAAAAGAAGCGTTGCGAAATCTTGCAAATGGCGATGCTGAAGCCGGAGTTCTGTATTCTCGACGAAACCGATTCGGGTCTAGACGTGGATGCACTCAAAGTGGTTGCCGAGGGAGTTAACCAAATGCGAGGTGAAGACCGTGGCATTCTGGTAATCACTCACTACCAGCGCTTACTCAACTACATCGTACCCGACAAGGTCCACATCATGATGGACGGCCGCATCGTTAAGAGCGGCGATAAATCACTCGCACTCGAAGTGGAGGAACGCGGTTACGACTGGATCAAAGAAGAAATCGCAGCAGGCGTATAACACCCAATTAAGATATTTTACCATGAGCACAGAAGCAGCCATCGATATCGATAGAGAAAAAGGCAATTTCAGCTACGATACCAAATACGATTACGACGCGGGCATCGGCCTGACGGAGGATACCGTGAACTACATTACCGACGTCAAAGGGGAAGACGATTGGGTTCGCGCATTCCGGCTGAGGGCATTGGAAGCTTTTAAATCAAAGCCGCTGCCAACTCACTGGGCGACCAAAGACCTCGAGAACATCGACTTCGACAAATTCCGTTACTACCTTTCAAAAGGACAGCAACCGAGTCGCACTTGGGACGATGTGCCCGACGATGTAAAAGAAACCTTCGAACGCCTCGGAATTCCTGAGCAAGAACGCGCATTTCTCGCGGGTGTTGAAGCTCAGTTCGACAGTGAAGCCGCCTATTCACGGATGAAGGATGACCTCGCGAAAGAAGGTGTAATCTTTGTCGGATCCACAGAAGGACTGAAGGAGCACCCAGAGATTTTCCGGAAATTCTTCGGAAAAGTGATCCCCACCGGAGACAATAAATTCAGTGCGCTAAACAGTGCGGTGTTCTCAGGAGGTAGTTTCATCTACGTGCCACCAGGTGTTAAGGTAAAGCAACCTCTGCAGGCATACTTCCGCATCAACGCCGAAAACTTTGGCCAGTTCGAGCGCACACTGATTATTGCCGACGAAGGTGCTGAAGTGACTTACATGGAAGGCTGTACGGCCCCCAAGTTTGAAACCACCACCCTACACTCTGCGGTTGTGGAACTCGTAGCTCTCAAAGGTGCGAAGATCCAATACATCACGGTACAAAACTGGAGTGCTAATGTTTTCAACTTGGTAACCAAGCGCGGTCTGGCTGAAGAAGATGCCGAGATCAAATGGATCGATTGTAATATCGGTTCACGCCTGACCATGAAGTACCCTGGAGTGATCCTTAAAGGCCGAGGTGCACGGGGCGAGGTGCTATCAATCGCTTTAGCTGGCGACGGTCAGCACCAGGACACGGGAGCCAAAATGATCCATATGGCTGATGATACCACCAGTAACATTATCGCCAAAAGTATTTCGATTGGAGAAGGACAATCTACCTATCGTGGGCAGGTTCACATTCCCAAGCACCTCAAAGGCTGCCGCAACAATACGGAATGTGATGCGCTCCTGATCAACACCAACAGCCGAACGGATACCTATCCTGCGATTACTGTGCGAGGCGACGACAACTCCGTTCAACACGAAGCCAGTGTCTCGAAAGTGAATGCGGAGCAGATTTTTTATCTCATGCAACGTGGCCTGAACGAAGGTGAAGCTATGAGTTTAGCGGTCAATGGATTCGTCAACGACTTGGTGAAACAATTCCCCATGGAGTATAGCGTCGAACTCAAGCGGCTTATCGATATGGAGATGGAAGGATCCGTCGGGTAACCACCCCATTGAAACATAGAGACGATGCAATCCATGATCACAGCACAAAGTGACTCTGAATTTTTATCAGAAGCGGTATTTGACCATTTCCTGAATCGCCATTCTGAACTGCCCCAGTGGCTGGTTAAGCAAAAGCAAAATAGCTGGGCCGATTACCTGGCCTTGCCTGCTCCCAATCGAAAAATGGAGACATGGCGTTTTGCCAATGTGAAAGGACTCGGCGTTGAAGGCTTTCGCCTGGCACCGAGCTTGAGCGAAGAAGAGTGGCAATCGCTCATTGAGAACTCACAGAACGTAAAGGAAACTTCAGGTAAATTGATTTTCGGAAACGATGACCTGGTAGCGGAGGAAGCGTTATCGGAGGAACTCAGCGCCAAAGGTGTAATTTTTGAACCGCTGGAACGGGCGTTTTCCAAACACCCTGAGATTCTGGAAGAATTTTTCATGGCTCAGGAATCAGCCTTGGGATCCGAAAAGTTTGCCGCGCTTCACACTGCGTTAAACCGAAATGGAACCCTTCTGTTTGTGCCAGCCAACGTGGAAATCGAGCTCCCATTAGTCAGCTACCATTGGGCCCATGGCGGAGAATCAGCGGTATTCCCACACACACTCGTGATCGCTAAGGACAACAGTAAGGTCACTTTCGTTGATATCTACGGATCCAGTGATAAGGAATCTGCACAGCTGGCCTGCGGTGTAAGCACCCTTTACGCCGGTCCAGGAGCCAATGTGGAATATCACTACGTGCAAAATTGGGATGAAGCATCTCTTTCTTTCAACCGGCTTACCACGGTGGCGGAACGCGATTCCAACATCACTGCCTATGGGCTGAATCTGGGAAGTAAACATGCACGGAATGAAGGGCACACTGTAATCGAAGGAGCGGGAAGCAACGCCGAAATCCTTTCACTGACGGTAGCACACCAAGAGCAGGAGATCGATCAACGAACCCTCCAATCGCACAACGCACCCAACTCCCGTTCGAATCTGCTTTTCAAAAACGCACTGCAGGATACTTCGAAAACCATTTTCTCAGGACTCATCAAAGTGGCCGAAGAAGCCCAGTTAACGGATGCTTATCAAACCAATCGCAACTTGCTGCTAAGCCCAACTGCAGAAGCCAACTCGCTTCCAGGTTTGGAAATCTTGGCCAACGATGTGAAGTGCAGCCATGGAGCCACCACTGGCCAAATCGACGAGAATGAACTCTTCTATCTGCTAGCACGCGGCATCGATAAGCCTACTGCCCAAAAGCTCCTGGTATTCGGATTTTTTGAAGAAATCTTAGAAAAGATAACCAATGAAGAGCTGGCCAATTACCATCGCGAATTGGTTCACCAAAAGTTTGTAACTGCTTGATTCACCATGCCAGAACAAATCGTACTCAATCGCGACGTCGAAGCCCGAGTTATTCCAGAGGGTAACTTACTGACGCTTCCATCAGGAACGTCAGTGACCATCACGCAGCAACTGGGAGGCACCTTTACGGTAGTTTCTCAGTTTGGCATGAGTCGAATTGCCGGAGCCGATGCAGATTCGCTAGGATTGGAAGTTCCCGAAGAAGCACAGGAAAAGATAAAGGAAGCAGCCGAAGCAGGACCTCTGGAAGAAGATTCCATCTGGGAACAATTGAAAACGGTCTTTGATCCGGAAATCCCGGTGAACATTGTAGATCTTGGCCTCGTTTATTCCTGTGATTCAGATGAACAGGCCGATGGCACACATATGGTAGATGTGAAAATGACCCTCACCGCACCTGGCTGCGGGATGGGACCGGTCATTGCAGATGATGCACGCAGCAAGATTATGTCTCTGCCTGGTGTCTCTGAAGCCACTGTTGATATCGTGTGGGACCCGCCCTGGAATCAGGATATGATTTCCGAAGAGGGTAAGATGGTCCTCGGCCTGGTCTAAGAGAATCACATATTTGAAAACCGCGTCTGTCGATTGACTTTCTTATTACAGCTATTTCTGTTTATACAGAAATAGCTGTAATCCATAAGAAAAAGGAAATCAAAATGAATACAACAGCCATAATAACCTACATTCTGTATATTCTTATTAGCGTGGGCCTCACCTACTGGGTTGGTAAAACGCTGCACACCAATGGGAGGGTCTTCATAGTTGAATCTTTCAAAGGAAACGAACAAATGGCCGATTCAGTGAATCATCTGCTCTTGGTAGGGTTTTATTTGATCAACTTTGGATTTGTGAGCCTTTTCCTGCGGTTCGGGGCAAAACCCACAGGCACGGTGGACGGCATAGAATACGTAGCTACAAAAGTGGGAGTCGTTCTACTGGTTCTTGGAGCCATGCACTTCTTCAACATGTTTAATATCGCAAAGATGCGAAAAAAGGCGAAAAACAAGGTACCTCCTCCGGTGCCAGCGTGATTCTTAGCCATATTTACCTCGATTGAGTCGGCAATAGTCGAGTCCATCGTCATTTTATAGAAATAGGTGCATGAAATAAAACTGGAGATTCCACTGGAAGTTTCGCAAATAGCGGTTTTCATTCCTACCTATGTCTGAAGAACAGGATTCAAAAAACCCAGCTCCACTATCTGAAGCGGTACAGAAGAAATTTTTAGAAGAACGCAAAGTCTTCCTCTGGACGGACGTGAATGAGAAGTCCGCACGGGAAGTCACAGAAAAGCTGCTTTACCTCGAATGGAGCGATCCAGGAAAGGAAATCACTTTCTATATTAATACACCGGGTGGAAGCATCACAGCTGGCATGGCGATCTATGACACCATGAAGCTCATTACTTCACCCATTACCGTCGTGGTAACAGCATTGGCGGCAAGTATGGGTTCAATTCTTTTGAGCGGTGCTCCTAAGGGTAAACGTCTGCTTTACCCACATGCGCGGGTATTGATCCACCAACCCTTGATCCAAGGTCGCTTCCAGGGTCCAGCAGTAGATATCAATATCCAAGCCCAGGAAATGGAGCGCACCCGTGAGGAGTTGAACAAAATTCTCGCTGAGGCATCTGGCCAAAGCTTGGAGAAGATCACCGAAGACACGGATCGCGATTTCTACATGAATGCGCAGGAAGCCATCGAGTATGGCCTGGCTGACGCAATTGTAGAAAACGTCTAGTTCTAAGTTCTTATTTTTTTTCTGAAGGCATTAGTGCTTCCAGCTGAGATCGCCACAAGGCTGCCTGGTCTGGAAGCTCATACTCACTTGCAAATTCCAAAGCGCGATTGAGGAGAAGCTTCTGTGCCTCGGAAGATACCTTCATATGGCTGAGTAGTTCTTCGAGGATCGAAATCGCTTCTTCATCCTTACCCAACCGAAGATAGGCCTCGGCCATGGAAACTAGAACACCCCACTGTGAAGGAGCATCAGCTGGGGGATGCATGGATGAAGCAAGGGACTGATAGGCTTTCTCCTCATTCCCTTGTTCAAGAAAGTGATCACATAGCCACAATCCTGTTGAAAAGTGGTGGGTACGCTCATGTTCAGATACCACTGCTTTGTATGCGGTGGCATTTCCCGCAATTTGGGCAATCTGACTCATCCGAATAACATCGTACTCGTTCTTGGACGACGATATCGTTAATTCAATCGGAGGCTGATAAAGCGGATCACCCACATATAAACTTACCCAACTGAGTCCAGGATGGGAGTATAGTGAGGCTTGTCCTAAGGATAGTCCCTTGAACAACGCTTCCATGATCAAGTGAGGATGGTGTGAAAAATATAGATACGGTTCGGAGGTATTCCCAAACGTACCCGTTACTCCTCGAGTGATCAATGGAGCCACCCAGCCTTTCCGTCCATCACGCAACGAGGCAGCGGAATAACTATGGATGTGTAATGCGATTGCTCCGTTCGGGAAGGAGAATTGGTAGTTAGTGAAAGGGCCATCCACACTTCCGGAGTACCAACCAAAGTAAAGTAGAGGCTCATCAAAACGATCTATGCGGTTGAAGCGTCCATTCTCGCGATGGCTTTCCACATCAAAGCCATTTTTCTCCAGCGAAGCTACCAACTTCTCAAACCAATCGTTCCCCATCTTATGAGGCCCAGTGAGATCTAAATACGCTCGTCCAGCAATCCCTTCTGATTCTGCCTTGAGAGCACGGTCGACCAAAGATCTGGCTAATTCGTAGTTAGGCCCATCGAGGCGTCCAACAACCAGGGGGTTTACATCGAAAAGATTGCGAGACTCCGTTCGTCGAAACATGGGGTTGGGGTAAAAAGCATCGATATTGGCTTTGGGTAGTGAGAGCAACGCCAACTCGGAATCTACAGAGGCTCGATTTGTGTAGAAAGGTTTTCGATCCTCCGAATAAGTGTCTTCAGGAGGCATTTTGGTCGGATCGAAATCAATCTTTAGAGGCACCCCTTTGCAGATCACCAATGCATCTACACTGTGGCTATTAACAATCGTTACATTTCTGCCCAGTTCATCTTTTCTATCAGAGGTAAAACCCTCGAACCAGCCCACCTCAATTAACCAGGAGATCATTGGATTATACAAGCGGGTTAAATAATCATCCCAACTGATATTTTCTTCAGCAGGCAGTGGCAGATGAATAATGTTTTCGATAGGGACTTCTCTCTTCAGCGCATAATAATAGCCCAAGTCTATCGATTCGTCATCCGACTCGTTTACTAAAATGATGACATTGGAGGGATTGATCGCCCCCTCTAAAGAACCAGCCAGCCAAAAGGCCACCAGAACCCATGCCAGTTTCTTCATCCCCCTTGAAATACTAATTTTGCGGCCCTAATTCCAACCCATACGGCTAATAGGCACACGACGATTGAAAGGAGAATATTGATAAAGGCTCCCGCCAGGTTTCCTGACTCCAGCTGCGTAATCGTCTGAAGTCCAAAAGTAGAAAACGTAGTGAAGCCTCCACAAAACCCAATGACTACAAATCCACGAGTATGGTGAGCCCAATCAACCGTCGCAGATTCATGACCGATCACAATGCCGATGAGGAGACAGCCTGCCGCGTTGGCAACAAAAGTAGCCCATGGAAAATCGGAGGTGATGCTATAAGACAAAACCGCGCGCATTATAGAACCAAGTGCACCGCCTAAACCGATCCAGAATAAGGCTAGTAAACTCATGATTAAGCGTCCGGGTTCGAGATTAGTTGAAGCGTCTTATGGTAGGTCCCGATTCCGTCCGCAATAGCTTCTGCTAAACGAATCCGGTGATTAATGGTTTTAATTTTCCTGGCTTCTTCGTAATGACTGAAGAAACCGCCTTCAACTAGAAATCCCGGACACTGCAAATCGAGCATCATCGAAAAGCGTGCCTTTTTGATCCCTCGATCTACTCCCCCCATGGTTTTGATGAGCTGCCGCTGAACATAAAATGAAGAAAGCGTACTCCACGGGTCATAACGATTGGTGGGAAATGCTTTGCGATCTTCATCCACCAAACGACTGCGAGCCGTCGAGGGCTGATTTTGTGGCGTAAAGGTATAGGTCTCGATTCCTTTTACCGAGCGTGAGCCTACGGAATTAAAATGCAGACAAACAAATAGATCTGCTTTGTAGCGATTGGCGATCATGGGCCTGTTCCCATTCTCGACTGTCTGGTCCTTATTTCGCGTAAGAAAAACCCTGTAACCACGGGATTCGAGAACCGACTTCAAGCGCTGTGCCAGGTCAAGAGTCAGTTCCTTTTCGATCATACCCAGGTTCTTATTGATCGCACCCGGGTTTTTACCGCCATGCCCCGGATCGATGACAATCGTTTTTAACCTAGGTACGCTCGTAAAGACTTGTGGGGTCAGCAAAGGCTTGAGGGCTTTGTCGAAATCGTGGGCAGACAAGTATAGTCTGCCGCGATGATAGGCCACCGCATATCCCAGGTAGACCTTATAGTTGTTGAGCAGCATCAACCGGCTATCCTTCTTGAAACGGACACGTGTCCACCGGCTCGAGAGTACTCCTTCTTCCACGTTTTTCGAAACATTGAGTTTCATACCCAGCTGCCCAGCAATTTTACCCAGATCGATATAGGCAGTCCCAACTAGCGTAACATCTGCACGCGTCGGAGGAGGGTCAGCAAATGTAGTCGGAGCGAGCCAAACAAAAAAACAAGCAACGGATATAAAGGCCGTTAATCCGCATGACTTCCGATTGGCTGCGTTCATGGGGGGACTTTTTAGACAGAAATCAGCTGACTTCTTCCGGTTCCGATTCTTGGTCGTGCGGCTGATTAAACTTATACACGCGATCCTTTTCGGGCAAAGGAGATAACATAGTACTGATAATCCGGCCAGAAAGGCGGGGTTCCGAGTCACGGTGTCCGATGTGCTCAAGTTCCTTAACCGCGCGATTAACGGTCTCAAAGCCTAAATCCTTATGCTCCATCTCACGACCACGGAACATAAGCGTAAGCTTCACCTTGTTTCCCTTACCCAGGAATTCCTCGGCATGCTTGACCTTGAACATGAAATCGTGGTTTTCGATGCGAACACGAAATTTAACTTCTTTCACCTTTCCGGAAGAGCTTTTCTTTTGTTTGTTCTCCTTTTCCTTCTTGGATTGCTCGTACTGGTACTTTCCGAAATCCAGGATACGACAAACAGGTGGGCGTGCCTTCGGTGAAATTTCCACCAAATCGAGGCCAACTCTCTTTGCGATGGCAAGTGCATCAGCAGGGCTCATGACACCAATTTGTTTGGCATCGGGACCGATAACCCGAATCTCACGAGCACGGATTTTTTCGTTCTTACGAATTCTAGGAACAAAGTTCCTTCTAGGTCGGGGGCCTCTTCTTGGCATTAACAGTAAGCCTTGGTTAAATTAAGCAAGTAGTTGGAAACAACCTCTGAATCTCGAACGCAAACAGACATATTAAACGCCACAGCCATCAGCTGTTTCGGGCGGTTTTGTTTACGACTATTGTTACCATCTTGATTTTAGCTTAATCAATTAGTGATTAAGGTCGCGGATTCAAGCACGTATAAAACAGGCTTTGCAAGCGCATTCAGAAAGAGTCTAGACGCTGAAACTTTCACCACAAGAACAGCTTGAAGTGGCATTAGGGTTTTCAAATTTGAATCCACCGGCCACCAAAGCGTGGGAATAGTCCAGGGAGGTTCCTCTCAAGTAAAGGGCACTTTTTGAATCTACAACTACCTGAGCCCCAAAAGACTCAACCACGATGTCACCTCGCTTGAATGCAGATACAAATTTCAATTTGTAACTGAGCCCATTGCAGCCTCCGCCTGATATCTTCACGCGAAGTATCGTGCTTTCCGACTCATTGGACAGAAGTGCATTGATTTTCTCAGCAGACGATTCGGTAAGCTGGATCAAGCGATCATTACCAAGCCGCACACCTTCTGGAAGCGTATCAATCATTGTGATAGCAGCATTGTAAGCAATTTTCCGGATAATCAAGTGGATTAGGACACTTTCACATCCGAAGCACGGAACTTTACAAGTTTCTGAGCGACTTGCACGGCATGAGCAAAACTCGACGAACTTGCGATACCTTTTCCGGCAATACCATAGCCAGTCCCGTGATCAGGGCTCGTCCTCACGTAAGGCAACCCAAGCGTTAGGTTCACCGCCTGGTCAAATTCCAGGGTCTTTACCGGAATCAAACCCTGGTCGTGATAGAGCGCTACGACCACATCGAAATCCCCTTGCCGAGCTCGCCAGAACACGGTGTCAGCAGGTTGTGCATTTGATACTCCTGGGAATTTATCGCGCAAATCTTCGAGCATGGGGTCAATCCACTCCGCTTCTTCATTACCCAACAATCCATTTTCACCCGCATGCGGGTTAAGGCCACAAACGCCTATTCTGGGAGACTCCACGCCATAGGCTCTAGCGAGATAGTCGGCCTGAGTAACTGCACGAATCAGGTTCACAGGACTTAGCTCATGAAACATATCGTGAAGAGAGACGTGCCAGGTAGCTAACACTACTTTAAGTTCTTTCCCAACAAAGGACATCGATGGGAAACCTCCCCACTGCTCCGAGAAATATTCGGTCTGCCCTGGATGTTCAAATCCGGTAGCTTGCAAATGTTCCTTGCTCACTGGACCGGTAACAGCCCCAGAAAACTTTCCCTGTACTGCACCCAGAGCCGCATTCATTAGCGCATCGCGCGCAATCATACTCCCGCCCTTGTCAGGCTGGCCCGGTGTTGATTCAAAATCAGCGAACCCAAGACCACGACCGGTGTATCCAAGGTCTCGCAATTCGACTATCCAGGATTCAGGTCCAAAAAAGAAAAATTCATCCCGAGCTCCTTCGTAAGTACTTGCCCAATCCAAGATCACCTCGGGACCTACTCCCGCAGGGTCACCACTGGTAATGGCAAGCGGGAGCAACGGATGAGAGCTTTGTTCAGTCATTAGAAAGTCCTTACTTAAACAATTCCAGCTGGGGGTTACCTAGCAGTTCGTAATTTTTTAATATCCGAAGGGTCTGCAAGATGTCCGATTTCTGGTAATTTCGGTTCACTTCCACTTTGGCTAGAATATCCAACAGCATGGAACGAAACGAAATGATCCCATCAACGCCCTTTTCTTGAAGCAGTTGGATACTCTGTTCTCGATAGGGGTTCTCCGTGGGAAGGCCAGGCAACACCAATATTTTCATCATATCGTCTTCGATTTCCTGATCTTGTTTGTTCTTTTTAGATTTATCGATGAATAGATCACTCACCTTCTTAACGACGGTCTTTTCGAGAAATCGAAAGATCTCCGGGCTACTCTTGAGCATCGCAGGCGTAAATTTCAGCGTGTGCCAACCCTTCACCACCACTACGGCCTTGTGAATATATTTAAGTTCGCTGGAAAAAAGCATAAAGTCTGCCTTTCGCGTATTCGGAATGTAGGAGGGGTTGAACACCAATAGATCCACTTCTTCATCTGTAGTCTTTTTTCGAGACTGAACCTGATACTTGCGCAGTTGACGAACCAGAAAGCCATTCTGTTCGAAATACTCGCGGACGATACTCTCATCTACAGAGGACATGAAAAGCAGGGTAATTGGGGATTCACAAAGTTGGCCAACACAAAAACAGGGACTTCTGCGTAGGGAAAATTCCCCTACTCGACCGCTCCATACTTAAGGAGGATCTCGCTGACCATATCCGGGGCTACTTCAGGAATCGTGTATGCTTGACCAATAGATTTCATCCCCACGAAGCGCAAGGTGCCTCGATGCACTTTCTTATCTCGTCGCATGGCATCCATTAAAGCAGCTACTGACATGGGCTCCACGCACCGGGTAGGCAATGAATAGCGCCCCACCAAGGCCGTTACGCGCTTCACATCGCCTTCAGAAATATTTCCAAGCCGCAGAGACAACTCCGCTGCCATGACCAAGCCGAGGCCAATCGCTTCACCATGCATGTATTCACCATAGCCAGCGACATTCTCAACCGCATGGCCAAATGTATGCCCAAGATTGAGCAAAGCACGACCTCCTGAGGAAGCTTGCTCCTTCTCGTCAGCATTTACCACAGCTGCCTTGATCTCGCAGTTACGTCTTATAATACCTGGGAGTTCCGCATGCTCTGCGTGCAATACATCCAGGCTCTCTAGTTGTTCAAACAGTGCGCGATCATTGAGCATGCCATGCTTGATCACTTCAGCCATACCTGAATTGAAATCCCGTTCAGGAAGCGTAGTTAAAAATCCAGTACTCGAAAAGACGCCCTGAGGTTGCCAAAAAGCTCCCACTAAATTCTTGCCCGCGGAAATATTGATACCCGTCTTTCCGCCCACTGAGCTATCGACCATCGAGAGCAAGGTCGTTGGTACCTGATAAAAATCTATTCCTCGAAGATAACTGGCTGCCCCGAATCCACCTAGATCTCCGATGACTCCGCCTCCTACAGCAAAGATACAGCTGCTCCGGTCAAAGGTATTGGCAGCCAAAAAATCAAAGATGGTGCCCAATTCTTGGAGGCTCTTGGTTGTTTCGCCTGCAGGGAGTTTCAGCACAGGACCTAAGGCTTCCAATTTAGAAACGAAACCAGCCTGTTGAGTGGCGAATCCAGCATCCAGGATAAAGGCACATTTGCGATTTTCGCTGATAAGCTTGGAAGCAGTCTCAAGCACACCTGCTTCAACCTCACGCCCTATCCATATTGGATAGCTTCGTTCCCCTAAGTCTACCTCTACTGATGTTTCGTACCAACTCATGCAGGTGTTTCTTCTTCTAAACCAAAAACGGCAGAGACATAATTATCAATGGTGAATGGCTGTAGATCATCCGGTTGTTCACCCAGTCCCACAAAGTAGATAGGGATCTTCAATTCACGGTAAATGCCTACCAGGGCACCTCCACGACTCGTTCCATCGAGCTTGGTGATGATGAGTCCTGTCAAATTAATCGCTTTGTGAAAGGTGCGAGCTTGTTCAATAGAATTGGATCCCAAGCTTCCATCCACCACCAGCCAACGGTGGTGCGGCGCGGCTTCATCATTCTTTTGCAGAACACGAATGATCTTCTCAAGCTCACCCATGAGGTGACTCTTGTTGTGCAGGCGACCCGCGGTATCAATTATTACCAGATTATGGTTCCGGCTCTTGGCGGCTTGATAGGCATCAAATGCAACGGCCGCAGCATCAGCTCCATGCTTACTGGCGATCAAATCAATATCCAGCCGATCCGACCAGGTTTTGATCTGCTCATT
>CP076040.1:4200000-4357500 GCA_014529675.2 Opitutia bacterium ISCC 52 | reverse complement strand
CTCCAGCTCCTGCAAATGTTCGAGGAAGAGCCGGTCCCAAGTTTGGGTGCGATAATCCAGGCGTTGAAGCTCATTTTTGGAATTGGGTGTGTAGACGTTAACAAGGTAGTAGGATGGGTATTCTACCGTGATCACCCGACCTTCTTTGTCGTGCTCATCGATTCCCAGACCGAATGAAACCGGCTTTGGCTTTACCTTGCTGAGAATCAAAGTGCCAGAGTAGCCTTTTTTCTCCGCCGAATACCAATGCTCATGATATCCAGGAAAATCATAGTCCACTTGGTCTTCCTCAGCTTTTATCTCCTGGAGGCACATAACATCCGGGTCTGTCTCTGTTAACCATTCAGCGAATCCCTTTTTGAGGACCGCCCTCAACCCATTCACATTCCAAGAAATGAAAGTCTTTGATTTTGCCATATATCTGCCTGAAAGAAGCAGTCGCGACCCTCCATATCAAGCATCTGCTTTGCATTTTCTGAAAAACTTGGGGAACAGGTCATTTGAGAATTCCATTAATGTCTGATAACGTGTAGCTTAAGTCTTTTTAAAAAATCTTACTTTCGGCTGCGACTTTTCCCTTCCTAGCTGGGTTATCAGAACAGAGATCCAAAGAGATGGTTACTGTCATGGGAAATAGCCATGCGGAAGGTATGGTCGAAAGGGAAATGGTGACTATTCTTGGAAGCTCTAAGCTCACTGGCTCAGTAGGCAAAGAGATGGTTACCGTGTTAGGGAACGCCGAGGTGAATGGAAAGGTGAATGGAGATGTGGCCGTGGTGCTTGGCTCTGCGATTTTAGGCCCGAATGCGGAAATCAATGGAGAATTGGTGGTTATCGGAGGAAGAATTGAGAGGCATCCCGATTCCATCTCGAGAGGACAGGAAGTGGTAATCCCATTTCTGCCACCGGGAATGACCGACGCCTTCGAGGATATTCCCAAGTTCATAAGTGATTGTGTGCTGCTCGCTCGGCCCATTTCCCCGAATGTGAAGATAACGCTCTATATTGCTGCCATCTTCATGGTGTTTTACCTCCTGCTCGCCGTTCTGTTTCCACGTCAGATGGAGCGCAGCCGGAAAGCGATTGAAGAGAGGCCCTTCAATGCATTCCTCGCAGGTATCTTGGTCCTGGCAGCTTATATTCCCTTTAGCATTATTATGATCATTACCGTGGTCGGTATCTTGCTTCTGCCAGTTGCCGACATTGCTCTGATTGCCATCGCCGTCCTCGGTAAAGCGGTAGCTTTCTTCTTTGTAGGACGTCAGATTGCCCGAGCTATCCGAGCCTCATTTCTTGAGCATCCTGTATTCTCAATCCTGATTGGAGGGAGTATCGTTTATGCGCTTTATATGATTCCATTCTTTGGATTATTCCTGTGGATGATTATGTCGATTCTTGGATTGGGTGCCGTTTGCCTTGCAATTGGTGAATCCATCTCTGAACGGAAAGCGGCACGTCAGGCAGCTATGCCAACTCCGCCTTCAGGAACTACTCCCCCCAGCCTTTCGGGATCAACGGTGCATGAAGCAACCGGTGGTCCGGTTCCTCCAGGAACAGAGCTCAGCCAGGTGGACCCATCTGTCGCAGCTATTTTTCAACGGGTTGGTTTCTGGTGGCGGACATTAGCAACCTTGATCGATTTGATGTTGGTCGGATTACTTATCAGTATCCTAAATATTGGCGTTCCCCTGATTCCGTTATTTGCTTATTTTATTATTTTCTGGGGTTGGAAGGGAAGCACCTTGGGCGGCATGGCACTTGGTATTCGAGTTCAGAAAATATCAGGAGACCCGATGGATTGGTCGACTTCCATTATTCGTAGTCTCAGTTCGATTGTATCCTTCTTACCATTCTTCCTTGGTTTTTTCTGGGCTGGTTGGGATCCAGAAAATCAATCCTGGCACGACAAAATTGCTGGAACCTCAGTCGTGCAGGTTCCCAAGGGATATACTTGGAATTAAGGTGTTACTATATTTCTCGTCCAAAATGCTCTCCCAGAAATGGGGGAGTCTTTTGTTTACCTCGTATAGTTGACGGGGTTATAACTTCTGGTTCGTTTTATCTCTATTGAATGTTGGAGAACCTACATAAGCTTTGGGTTTGGGTGCTTTTCTTTTTCGAATGGTTCCTCGCTCTGCTGGTGTCCAATGGCTTGGTGGTAATCGGATTTGTGTTAGCCGTTATAATAATTCTCCGCATATTTAGAGAGCAACGTCAGCCGAGTAGTATCTTTGCATGGAGTTTTCTTATAATTTCCATACCGCCATTAGGAATCCCCCTCTATGTCCTGCTGGGGGGGCGTAAGTTGAAGAAAAAAATTCAGGCCAAAGGGTTACTAACGGAAGGGGTCGAAGATGGAAATCACTCTATCAATGTCCAAGACCAATTTTACTCTGCGGGTAACCTAGTAAAGTTTCTAACCGACGGTCAGATTGCCTTTCATACCTACTGCCGATTAATCAAGGAAGCGGAACATGAGATTCATATACTCACCTACATCTTGGGAGACGATGAAACGGGTAATAAAATTCTGGAACTGCTTATCAAGAAAGCCCAGAAGGGGATTCGTGTACGACTTTTGGTAGATGCTTTAGGGTCTTTTCGTAGACCTGGGAAAAAGATCAGAGAGCTCAAGCAAGCTGGTGGTGAAGTTTGTACTTTTATGCCGGCCCTACCGTTTCAAACACACGGTTGGGCCAATCTTCGAAACCATCGAAAGATTGCAGTTTTTGATAACAAGAAAAGTATCCTTGGTGGACGTAATCTCGACAAACGGTTCATGGGGGAAACACCAGATCAGGATCGATTCTTTGACTTTGGTGCTGTTTACGAGGGTCCTATCGTTGATTGTTTAAACGGTATCTTTCTGTCAGATTGGGCATTCGCCAGTAAACAGTCATTGGACCAAATAAAAGATTTAGTGCCTGCACTCGATGTAGAGGTTGGGAGTAGTAAATTGACCGGTATTGTCTCCGGACCCGACGTAGATGGTGACATGCTTTACGAACGCCTTGTGAACGTAATTCAAGAATTCGAAGACGAACTCGTCATCGTGACTCCCTATTTCATTCCTGATGAAGTGCTACTGACGTCTCTCACCGTAAAAGCAAGGCGCGGAAAGCGTATCACCTTGATCCTGCCCGAAAAGTCCAATTGGAAGGTTGTTGGTTTTGTCCGCTCTCACTATCTGAGAGAGTTGTATGATGCCGGAGTGAATATCCAGTTATTCACCGATGGAATGCTGCACGCCAAAGTCATGGTTTCAGATCGTCGTTTACTTCTCCATGGATCTGCCAACTTTGATATCCGTAGTCTGTTTGTGAACTTCGAAATTGGCATCGTTCATACATCTCAGGAGGATCTGGAAAAAATTTTTGTGTGGTTGGATTGGCTCTTGGAACGTTGCCGCCCCTTTGGAACAGAGAAAGAACTACATCCTGGTCGAAGTCGTCGAATAATTGAAGATGCTGCTCGTTTGATTGCTCCGTTGCTATGATTGGGAGGAGTAATACTCCTTAAACATTTTTTCGGAAGGATCTTTCCCCAGTAGCCTTTGAACCTTGTATCGGATAACCAATGACAGCACTTGCACAATCCTTGCCATCGAACGTTCTCGTTCCCATCTCCTCGCAGAGCATTGCAAATCGCAATCAAGCAAAAGCAAGTCGCCTTGTTTCGCTAGTTGAGCGGTGAGTTCTACGTCTTCCATGAGTGGTATGCTCGGATAGCCGCCTATGGATTTTATTGCTGAACGTCTGAAAAACTGGCCTTGATCTCCGAAGCTATTCCCCTGCCATTGTGCCCGAAAGTCGTTCAGCGCTTCTATTAGGACCAACACAGGCTTCTGGCTTTTTGCTATAAACCGTTGACCAATGGCACCGCCGGCTGCCTCTGGATTGTTGCACAACACTTCCAAAATGCGGGTTGAGGAATTTTTGGGAATCTGGGCGTCCGCATGAAGCACAAGAATCGCGTCACCTGAGCATTCCTCCACTCCTGCTGCAATTTGATATCCACGTCCACGCTTACTACTTAAGAGTTTTGCACCGTAGGCGTGAACGACTTCCGCCGTCTCATCGCTTGAGCCCCCATCCACAACTATGATTTCTTTGAAGGGTGCTTCGGATGCTTCAATGGATTCAAGGCAGTTTGATAAATGGACGGCCTCATTTAAAGTGGGGATGACTACTGAAATGCTTGTTACGGTACCATCCGTTTTGTGGCTCCATAGTTTCCTGAAACCTCGGAAGAACGAAAGCGTCCACAACAGGTAAAATGGGATCCATTGTAATCTTAGGTATGCGATGGGTTGGTACCATTCACCCGTCTTTCCAAATTTTACCCAGGCAATAAAGTAAAAGCCAGAAAGCACAAAGGTTAGCAGCCAGGGCAGACTTGGGAAGAGCACTACGAATGGCAAAACCCAAGACAGATACCAATAGTGCACGGTCGGTGAGAGAAGTATCAATGCCCCAAAAATAATGAAGCTTCCTTTCAACACATCTCTGGATTTGAGCGATGTAATTCCTACTAAAATTACCAGGAGTAGCATGGACAGCTTCGATGCCGATTCCCGGCTACCTAAGAAGTCGATGAAAAGATGATTGAGGGATCCGTTGTGTGACATGGTTCCTCCAAAATGAAGAATCCCTGAGATCAGATTCCCCATGTCGTCCCAGAAGAGCAAAGAAGGCAAGACTAGCGGGGCAAGAATCCAGATGCATTTAGCGGACTTATTCTGCCAGAAGAGCAACGGGATGATGAGAACGCTCATCAGTTTTATCTGAATGCTAAGGCCTAAGAGTGCCCAGGCCCAACTCAGCTTTCCTCGTTCCCAGAATAGCAATGCACAAAGCGTCAAAAATACAAAAAGAGAATCAAAGTGAGCCTCTCCGCTGAATGCAAAAATAGTAATAGGATTAAGAGCGTAGATGAGCGCAGTCCGGATGGGTAATTTCCGATGATGTAGTAGGGCCACGATCACGCCCAGCGTCGCGACATCTGCCAGCCCAAAAGCCAGTTTATAAATCCATGGATTGTAGGAGATCAGATTAAGTAGAGCAAAAAGAGTCAATGAGGCAGGAGGGTAGGCCGTCTTTTTATCCTTATGGTTCATGCCTTCCCAGAATGAATCCCGATATTCTATCCAAGCGGGATCCTCCGCCGTGAGTGCATAGGGGCTTTCACCTGCGAGGAGTAGCTTCCCTTCCCAGAGGTAGCGGTTTACATCATCGCTAGTGGGGAATCCAACCATCATCAATCGGCAAACAATGGCCAGGGCAAAGATGAGGACTAATTGTTGAGTCCCCTTAGTATTTGGGAAAAAGGCCCAGACAGAAAGGCCGGTGATGCCCATACCCAAGTAACAGTAAATGACCTTGGATGCGTCTGACGCTAATGAGCTTGTAGTTCCAGCAACGAGTGTGAATCCGAAGAATAGTAAGGCAGATGCCCAGAAAGCAACGAGTCGAAAAACCGGATTCACGATATGAAAGCCTAGACCGTGACCGGGGTTGTCTCACGCTTTTTGCCGCGGCGTACTAAACGCCCAATGGCGGTCTCCTGAATGAGTCCTAGGAGCCCTATGTAACCAAACCCTACAGCGTAGATGACAAGGAAAGGAGCGACGAACCACTTATTTAAAGGAAAAAACTGTGCTACGGAATACCAACAGTAGAGACTAAGTACGAGTTCCAATACCGGAAGAATGGGCATCTTAACTTTATACTGCTTTAATGGTTTGTCGCCTGCTTTCGGGGTTCGTATGAATCCACTTTCGATTCTAAGTATAGCCTCTAAAACCGCTCTTGTATTGGAAATTGCGATACCAACACCTGTGAATACGAGCAGCGGTATTCCCAGGAGTCGCTTTCCCCATGGAATACCTGTATGCTTTTGGCTAAACCAATAGAGTGTACTGGGCGCGAAAGTGGCAAAACTCATTAAGCTGCCAATCCCTATAAAGAAGCCTGTCGTGATTCTCGATTCAGCTGCCAGAATAACTGGAAGACCCAGAATGGCTAGCAACACCATGAATGGATGAATGGCGTAATGGGTGAGGTGAAAGTAAGCCTGCACCTTTTGGAAAAAGGTCAGTTTCGATCTTAGTAGAGTCGGGAAGAGTTTGATTGCGGTTTGAATGGATCCTTTTGCCCATCGAAACTGCTGGCTCTTAAATGCAGAAACGTTTTGAGGTATTTCTGCTGGGACAACCACGTCAGGAACAAATGTTGCCTTCCAACCAGCGAGTTGTGCCCGGTAGGACAGGTCGAGGTCCTCGGTAAGCGTGTCGTGTTTCCAGCCACCGGCATCGATGACTGTTTGTTTCCGCCAGATACCAGCCGTGCCATTGAAATTTATGTAGAGGCCCGAAAAGCAGCGTGCACTTTGCTCGACTATGAAGTGCCCATCAATTCCAAGAGACTGTGTCCGCGTGAATAGGGAATAGTCTTTGTTAATATGTCCCCAGCGGGCTTGCACCAGACCGACCTCCTCATCGTGCATGAAGAATGGAATCAATCGTTTGAGGAAGTCCTTTTCGGGAACGAAGTCGCTATCGAATACCGCGAGAAATGCTCCTTTTGCCGATTGGGTTCCCTCTTCAAGAGCTCCTGCCTTGTAGCCGACTCGATTACTCCGTCGAACGACCGTGACATCCTTGCCCTCTTTCCGAAGCTCTTCGGCTACTTGATCGACTTTCAATATCGTTTCGTCGGTCGAATCATCCAGCACTTGAATCTCATGTTTTCCGGCTGGATACTCCAAAGCTGCTGCGGCTCGGATGACGCGTTCGGCCACATTCAGTTCGTTGTAGAGTGGAATCTGAGTCGTAACGCTGGGAATCCTATCCGGGTTCTCCCAAATGTTTTCGGACTCCTGCTCTATCGTCGAGTTGTTCTCTTGCCCCTTCTTGAAGGACCTTAGGAATAGCCAGACCACGACATAGCAGTTCATTCCGTAAGAAAACAGAAAGAGCGAAGCGACGAAGTAGATGACTATTACAAGAAGATCGATCATAAGATATCCAATAGACCCGAGCACCAGGCTTAGCGGAGGTTTTCTGGATTATTGGTTTTTACAACTCGTTGGACGAATCACGGCATGGATTATTCCTCTTCGAAAAGGGTATTCCCTTAACTGATGCCTTCTCCTCCGCGGCCTGGGAAGGTCAGTTCTGCCACAGCAGATTTATCAAGGTGACCGAGCCCCATTGCCTTGAGCTTTTCATATTGCTCGAAAGTTGCTTGTGCCAGTGGTAGTTCAATTCCTTCTTCCTTCGCGACATCGAGGGCAATCCCAGAATCTTTGGCTGCATGCTCACATGAGAAATAACATTCGTGATCTCTCCCAAGCATATCTTCGGAATCGGTTTCCAAGACCCTTGAATTGGCTCCTGTTTGGGCAAACACTTCACACAGCATTTCGAGGTCAAGACCGAGAGCTTGTCCTAGTCCCAAGCCTTCGGCCAAAGCCGCGGTGTTTATATTCATGACCATATTGACGAGGGCTTTTACTTGGGCTGCTGTTCCAGCGGGACCAACGAAGCGAAGCGATTGGCTCAGATCTTCCAGCACGCTTTTTATAGCTGAGAAAACAACTTCTGTGCCACCAACCATCAAGTAGAGCGTTCCCTGACGGGCTTGAGGAATACTGGATGCCATACAAGCTTCCAGGCTTTGAGCTCCTGCGTCGTGACAAGCCGTTTCTATCTCAACATGAATCCCAGGGCTCAAGGTAGCGCAATTGATGAAGGTCTTTCCTTCAGCGCCCATTAAGAGATTGTCGCCTTCGTTGAAGAAGATGTGCCGCATGGCTGCATCATCGGTTACCACAGTGAAGATCAAGTCGGCCTTCTGAGTGACCTCCGAAAGCGTTGAGCAAACGGTCGCCCCGGTTTTTCCTGCTAGATCTGCTGCGGCGTCCGCATTTACGTCATAAACGGCCGTGACAGGGTAGTTACATTCATTCAAGCGCAGTGCCATATTGAAGCCCATACGGCCTACGCCTACAAATCCGATTGTTGGTAATTCCATAATTTGAAGAGGAGTTATTTATAAGAGTGTGAGAAAAAGCCTAGATCCTTTCACCAAAAAGAAAAAGGCCGAAATAGGCATTCCCTAATTTCGGCCTTCGTGTGAAATGGATGGGGTCTCTATTTCTTAGAGGTCTTCTTTATCTGGGCGATCTGTTTGTCCCATGGCAGTGCTTTGAACTTGGTGCGTTCACTTGCGGATAGCTTTCTTAAGTAGTCGAAGTACTGCTTCTTCAATTCAGGACTCAGCTCATTCCAGCGATCAATCGTTTCCTTCCGCTGCTCGGAAGGCATTTTATTCAGATCCTGAATACGTTGAAGAGCCTTTTTCCGGTCTGAGGGAGACATCTTCTCGATACTCTCCAGCGATAGTCGGACACGCTTTAAGTCGTCCTTTGGCATTTTCAGCAATTGCTGAAGGGTCGCCAGATCTTCTTTGCTTTCTTTCGTATCCTCAGCATGGACAGAGGCCATCGCCGACAATAGGGAGAATGCCAGAGCGACCATCGTGAGTCGCCTGTAGAAATTGGATGCAGAAAATTTAACTAGGGTTTTCATGAGTCAGCCTCATCAATGAAGTAATTAAGCGGAACGGTTTTCTCGAGCTCAATGAGAAATTTGGCGGATGAGAGAGTTTCTTCCAGAAATAAAAGTTCTTCTAGCTCCATTTCTGCTATATTGGCCTGGGCAAATTCTTGAACAACCACGGTAGGAGCCTGGTTTTGCAAGATGGAATAGGCGAAGATCCCCATCAAAAGTACGGCGGCAGCTAACCCGCTTCTAACCAGCCAGCGCATGGCGGGAAATTCGAAGATCATTGCAGATCCGCTTTCCTCAATGCGCGCCAGGGTGCGTTCTGTAAAATCTGGGCTTATAGTAACAAGATCACCCGAGAGGAGAGCCTCCACCTCGGTGAGGTTCACCGGTGTGGCTTTGATCAGTGTGCGATCAGCGAAAGTATCATCGGGTGTTATCGGTGTTCCAGCGAGCAAAGCGTCCAGCTCTTCATCGGTTATGGGGCGTTTCCTGTCTTTCATTGCAGAGCCTCCATTTCCTTTCGCAGCTGGTTGCGGGCTCGGTGGATCCAAGTCTTTACCGCGTTTTCGTTTGCTTTCATTATTTCTGCGATCTCCCGATAGCTGAGATGTTGTTGCTTGTAAAGCAGCAGAGCGCTGCGGTGCTTCTCCGGCAATTTCTTTATCGCCAATTGAAAGATCTCTTCGATTTCGTTGAGGCGACGTTGCACCTCGGGATCTTCACTTTCACCATAGTGGAATTCCTGTGGGTCCATGTACTCGACAGGTTTCCGGCTACGACGGCGAAACTCGTTCAGCAGCACACGTCGCGCAATGTGGAAGAGGAAGGTCGAGAATTTGGCGCGTGCTTCGTAACGGCCAGCAGCCCTGTAGAGTTTGATGAAAACCTGCTGAGCCAGATCCTCGGATTCTGCATAAGAACCAAGGGAGCGATAGAAGAAATTGATCAGCGGTTTCTTCCACTTGTCTATGAGCTCCCGCAGGGCATTGGAATCACCAGCCGCCACGGCAAACATGAGCCTTATATCTTCATCGATTGGAATGGCCACGGGTTTGGACACAGACCAACTCCCTAGGTGGCTGGCCTGAGACTGCCAAGTGGATAATGGATGTGCTGCGCTTTCCATATGAAATGAATCCCCGGTTGTTGAGGAATGTTTCAGCTTTGAAGGGAAAAAATCGTACCTATCACATTGATAAATAAGCGCTTTAGGGACTTGCTGCACTTATTCGCCCAATTTTGGGAAGATCTTGTGAATTTCTTGTGGGGAATTTTTAAAATCCTCTACAATCAGCGACTTAGAAAAATATGGCCTATGTGAATAACTAAAATCAATTGACACAAGATATAGGGGTTCGCATAACTTTGTTCCACAACATATTGGGTTAAGTGTGATTTTTATCTAGCAATATCCCAAACCCGACTCAGTCTATTGCGGAATCCAACTTATCCTTAGGGTTTTGCGGCTCTCTTTAATTTCCTAACCTGATCTCACCGCGGCTTTTACGCTCATTCTATCTCTACTAATGGACAAATCATTCACGATTGGTAACAAAACGTTTGTTTTAGACGAAACAAAGGCCGAAGAAGCTTACGCGGCCAAAAAAATCATTAATGGCCGCGATACGATGACCTTCAATCTCCTGCCCTTGAAGTATCAATGGGCCTACGAGTTGTATCGTACCATGAAGTCCAATCATTGGGAACCCGAAGATATCCCGATGAACAAGGACATCGAACAATGGAAATCGACCGATTTGCTGAGTGATGTTGAGCGTTGGATCATTCGCATGGGTATGGGCTATTTTTCTGCCGCTGAAGGTATCGTTGGAGATAACATCCTACACGTCATTCGGGAACGCGTGACTGCGCCCGAATTGAAGCTAGTACTAGGGCGTCATGCGCATGAGGAAAATATCCATGCCGATTCGCTGCTCTATATGATCAGCTCACTCGGGATTAATCCCCATGAGTGCGAGGCTATGTTCGAGGACATCCCGACCATTGTTAAGAAGAACGAGTTCGTTACCAAGACGACTCGTGGTCTTCGGCGTGATATCGATCTTACCCAAATGGAAAACAAGCAACTCCTTGCCAAAAATATGTTCGTGTTTGGGCAGTGCATGGAAGGCACCCAGTTTTATGGCTTGTTCGGTATGATTCTGTCGCTCTACCGCCAGAATAAATTTCCAGGTATCGGACAAATGTTCCGCTACACCTTGCGTGACGAGTCCAACCACATCGAATTGCTCCGCAATTTGTTCATGGACCTGATTTCTGAAAACCCAGACATTTGGACTGAAGACTTTCGCGATGAATGCGTAGATCTCATGCGTGAAGCAGTAGGCCTGGAGAAGGAATTTATCGAAGATTGCCTCCCAGTGAACGCGCTTGGACTGAGTGCTGAAGACTTTACTCAATATATCGACTATATCGCAGACCGCCGCCTCGAAGGAGTTGGACTACCATTGATCAATCCCGGTGTTACCAACCCATTCCCTTGGCTCGCCGAGATGATGGATATCCAAAAGGAGCAAAACTTCTTTGAAGGCCGCGTTACCGAATACCAAAAAGCATCAGCCCTAGAACAGGTTGATGACGACGAACTCTAATAGCTAAACTTACCACCTCTGCATCTCCATGCTTAACAGAACCTCCGCTCTAAAGGAAGACCTTGCTCTCAAGCAAATCGTAAAAGACAACCACCTAGAAAAGTCCAAGTTCAATTGGCGCGAAGTCCTTACCGACGATCGGCTCATTCAACCTGACCTCAAAGTCGAGTCCCAGGAAGGAACCGTAGACATCGATTTGGCTGACATCGCCGATATGGTCGGTCATGCCTTGACCAATCTTTTGGCCTCCCGCGAAGAACAAGAAGTTTTTACCAAGGAAAACCAGGAATTTGTCGCCAACATCACTCGCGAAGTAGGCAAGCACCTGCTCGACCTGCCTCAGGAACCTGGCGCAGATAACAGCATTTCCCAACGCACCCTGAATCTCGAGATTGAGAAGACGCTCGTTGATCACAACGCCCACGACGTGGCCAAGAGCCTGGTCATCAACCGGTCTCACCTGATTCCTGTTCAGCAGCCTGCAGCTATTTGTAAGGTCATTCGTCGGAACAACCAAGTCGTTCCCTGGAATGAAAACAAGGTCGAGATAGCGATCCGCAAAGCATTCCTGTCACTCGAGAAAGACTCTTCTCCTGCCATCGACGTAGCCAAAGCGGTTTCACTACGTGTTCGTGATTCACGCCGTACCTTCATTCACATCGAAGACGTGCAAGACCTCGTCCAAGAAGAATTGATGAAGGCCGGTCAGTTCAAAGCTGCCGAGACCTACATCCTTTACCGCGCTCAACGTGCGATGCTTCGTGAAATCGAAGGCGAGCCAGAAGCAGAAGCCATTGATCCTCAGCAGAACTCCATGGTCGTGGTTAAGCACCCGGATGGAAATACATTCTTCTGGGATGGCGCGGATCTGAAAGAGCGCATTCACTACGCAATCATTGGTCTCGAGTTCGATATGAGCGAAGAAGACATCGAAGGTGAACTGCGTCGTTCCCTCTTTGATGAAATTTCCTTAGCGGATCTGCAGAAGACCATTATCCTCAATGCCAAGTCTCTTATCGAAAAAGATGCCGACTTCGCCAAGTTCGCCGGTCGTATTCTCAGCACCTACATTTACGAAGAGGTCATCGGCTGGGATATCGTTAAAAACGGTATCGGTGCCCTAAAGAAATTCCATGCCGATTATTTCAAGCGCTATCTTGCGCACGGAATTAAGATCAAACGCCTTTCTCCTCGTCTTAAAGAGTACGATATCGACAAGCTGGCCGAAGCTTTGGATCCCGCTGCGGATCTCGACTTCGACTACCTCGGTATTCAAACCCTTTACGATCGTTATCTCATTGTAGATAAGACCGATACCAAGCACCGCCGCATGGAAACGCCCCAGATCTTCTGGATGCGTGTTGCGATGGGTCTTTTTGTTGACGAGAAGGAAGATAAGGAAGCGAAAGCGACATCTCTCTATACCTTGTATAAGAGTCGCCGTTTCTGCTCATCCACTCCTACGCTGTTCAATTCAGGAACTCTACACTCCCAACTATCCTCCTGCTACCTTTACTGGGTTGACGATTCCATCGAAGGAATCATGCAACGCGGTATAGCCGAGAACGCCTACTTATCCAAATGGGCGGGCGGCCTCGGCGGTAGTTGGACAGCGGTTCGTGGCACGGGGGGTTATATCAATGGCACTAATGGAGAGAGCCAAGGAATCATTCCCTTCCTTAAACTGCATAACGACCAACTGGTCGCCGTTAACCAAGGTGGAAAGCGTCGTGGCTCAGGCTGCGCCTATCTCGAAACCTGGCATAACGACATGGTGGACTTCCTGGAGCTGCGCCGAAACACCGGAGATGAACGTCGTCGTACTCACGATATGAATACGGCTAACTGGATTCCCGATTTGTTTATGAAGCGCATGGAAGCGCGGGAGCATTGGACGCTCTTCCGCTCCAACGAAGTTCCTGATCTTCACAACCTCTACGGCAAAGCCTTCGAGGAAAAATACACCGAATACGAAGCCAAGGTGGAAGCGGGTGAGATCTGGGGTGAACAGGTCCAGGCCATCGAGATGTGGAAGAAGATGCTCAAGATGATCTTCGAAACCGGACACCCTTGGATCACGTTCAAAGATCCTTGTAACGTCCGTAGCCCACAAGACCACACAGGCGTCATCCATAGTTCCAATCTCTGCACCGAGATCACTCTGAATACCGGCCAGGATGAGACCGCGGTCTGTAATCTCGGATCCGTTGTTCTCGATAACCACTTGGATGAAGACGGCAACATCGATCACCGTAAGTTGCGCAACACCATCCGTACTGCGGTTCGTGCCCTTGATAACGTAATCGACATCAATTTCTATCCCACCGACCCAGCACGTAATTCCAATCAGCGCCATCGCCCGATTGGTTTGGGAGTCATGGGTATCCAGAACTCGCTCTATAAGAGAGACATCTCCTTTTCTTCGCAAGAAGCCGTGGAGTTTAATGACGAGTTCATGGAAGCCATCGCTTACTACGCTTACGAGACGTCCAGCGATTTGGCCAAAGAACGTGGATCTTACTCATCTTTGAAAGGATCCAAATGGGATCGTGGCTTACTGCCCCAAGATACCTTGGACATGCTCCAGGAAGAACGGGGAGAGGAAGTGGACGTTCCACGCACCAGCAAGATGGACTGGGATTCACTTCGTGAAAAGATCAAGAAGCAAGGTATGCGGAACTCCAACGTGTTGGCCATCGCCCCCACTGCGACGATTTCCAACATCACCGGAACCTCACCTTGCATCGAGCCGGCCTACAAGAACCTCTTTGTGAAGAGCAACTTGTCTGGAGATTTCATCGTCCTCAATCAGTTCCTCGTTCGCGACCTGAAGAAGGAAGGACTCTGGGACCAGGATATGCTCGACAATCTGAAGTACTTTGACGGTGAGATCAAAGACATCGAAGGCATTCCCGATCACTTGAAGAAAAAGTACACCACTGCGTTTGGGATCGACTACCAGTGGTTCATCGAAGCCGCGGCTCGCCGTCAGAAGTGGATCGACCAATCGCAATCGGTGAACCTTTTCTTGGCGACTCCTGATCTGAAAACGCTCTCGCACATGTATCGTGCCGCGTGGAAGAAGGGTCTAAAAACGACTTACTACCTCCGCACACTGGGAGCTTCCAACATCGAGAAAGCCACCGTCAAATCGAGGAAAGAAATGCGCGGTGTCGTGGTCGAGGAACCGAAGAAAGAATACTCTGCGGAGGAGAAACAAGCCTGCAGCATCGAAGCCATGATGAACGGCGAAGAGTGCGAGGCCTGCCAATAACTTTTGCTGTTAAAAGCTGATTCTGATAGACTGATTATATTCTCAGGGGCGGAGGCGGACTCCGCCCCTGTTTATGTAAAGAGCGCACCGCGCTTCTGTACCTCTTCCTCTTAATCTTCTTCCGGTTCACTGCGTGCCCGGTCATGTCGTCACTTCGCTCCTCGGAACTCCTGCTGGGAACGCCAAGCTCCAGTCGCACCGCGCCGAAGCCTTGTGCGAAGGCAGGGGAGGAGCGGATTAATGAAGCTTTACGCGCTCACCAACTGGAGAATCTCCTTGCTGATACGGAAGAGTGTATTGGTTGGGTCCAATCTGAGCCCAATGCAAACATGTCTCCAAGTAATGATGCGCAAGTCGCTACTTGGGATGAATCTTTCTACGCCAATCTATACATTGCTTTAACCCAGGAAGCTGGAAGAAAAACCGAACTGATTGATCTCGAAGCAAGAGGTCAGTACCTCCAGGTCCCTGGAGTGCTCAGTCGACAAGAAACGATTGAATCGGGGCAGTATCTTGCCAGCTTAGACTAGGCATCTCAAAAATTTTGGGAGCAGCATTTCTAGCTCTGCTTCGGTAACGCCGCAATTTTTATAGAGTTCTCAGAGCATTCAATTGTAGCAACGGTGGGTACACCCTTGATCTGTGTTTCCGATCATTATTTCTCCTTTAAATGTTGTCCACGGTCTTTGGACCGTGTCTACTGTTTCTCTCGGGGTAGGTCGCTACAATACCGAATCTAAGCTTGTTAGCCTATTTGCTCACTTTCGTTCAAAGCCCTGCGTTAGTATCCAAGATTTGGTGACAACCATTTCTCAGCTTCTTCGATTGAGATGCCTTTGCGGGAAGCGTAATCCTCAACTTGCTCTTTCGTGATTTTTCCAACGTGGAAATATCTCGCTTCAGGGTGCGCGAAATACAGGCCTGAAACTGCTGAGCCAGGATTCATGGCAAAGTTATCAGTGAGCTGAATCTTGGTGTTCTCTTCCGCATTGAGAAGCCCCCAGAGTGTTTCCTTCTCCGAGTGATCCGGTGAAGATGGATAGCCGGCCGCGGGACGAATGCCCCGATACTTTTCTTTGATCAAATCTTCGTTTGCCAGCTTTTCATTGATTCCAAAGCCCCAATCATCTCGAACTTCTTTATGGAGTTTTTCTGTGAGCGCTTCTGCAAAACGATCGCCAAGAGCTTTAATGATGATGGATGAATAATCATCCCCTCTATCTTCAAATGTTTTGGCAAATGTATCCACTTCGAACCCGGCTGTTGCAGCAAATCCGCCCATGTAATCTTTGCGTCCGGAAGACTTTGGCGCTACGTAATCAGATAAGCAGAAGTAGGTGTCGCCTTTGTCTTTTATCTTCTGCTGGCGCAGGAAATGGAATCGGTGAATGACTTCGCTTCGGGTTTCGTCCGCATAGATCTCCACGTCGTCACCGACTGAATTCGCCGGGAATAATCCGAAGGCGGTGCGGCAAGCGAATACCTTTTCTTCAATGATCTGTGCCAATATTTTCTGGGCATCGTTGAATAGGTTCGTTGCTTCCTCGCCGTATTTCTCGTGTGTGAGAATTTTCGGGTAAACGCCTTTCAATCCCCATGACCAGAAAAAGGGTGACCAATCGATGTAGGGTACGATGTCCTCGAGAGGCACCAGCTCTTGAACCTGAATTCCTGTTTCTTTCGGTTCAGGAACATCTACGGTTTCCCAGTCCGTTGGGATAGCCCTGGAGCGTGCGTCTTCCAGTGAGTAGTAAGTATCTTTGGCTGAGCTCTGGGCAAATTTTTCGCGTATGATGGTCTGTTCCTGTTTGAGATCAGACACATATTGTTCCTTACGCTCTTTGCTGAGGAGTTCATTACAAACGCCAACGACAAGAGACGCATCAACTACGTGATCCACCGGACCTGAGTAGGCAGGAGCAATCTTGATGGCAGTATGTGCCTTGCTGGTGGTAGCTCCTCCAATGAGCAATGGAACATTGAGTTCCAGGCGTTCCATCTCTGAGGCATTGTGAATCATCTCATCTAGAGAAGGTGTGATCAATCCACTTAGGCCTATGAGGTCGGCCCCTACCTCCGCTGCTTTCTTTAAAATATCATCGCACGAGACCATCACGCCCAAGTCGATCACCTCGTAGTTATTACAGGCCAATACCACGGAAACGATATTCTTGCCGATGTCGTGTACATCTCCCTTCACGGTAGCCAGGACCATCTTGCCCTGAGAACTGCCGGAGGTCCCATCTTTCTCAGCCTCCATGAACGGAAGTAAATGGGCTACCGCAGCTTTCATCACACGGGCGCTTTTCACGACCTGAGGCAGGAACATCTTTCCGGAACCGAAAAGATCACCGACCACCTTCATGCCGTCCATGAGGGGCCCTTCGATAACGTTGAGCGGGCGATCATGTTTCAATCGTGCTTCCTCGGTGTCCTCTACGATAAATTCAGTGACTCCTTTGACCAAGGCGTGGGATAAGCGTTCCTCTACGGTTCCACTCCGCCACTCGAGCACTTGCTCGGTCTTCTCCCTGCCTTGGCCTTTAACTTTCTCAGCATAGTCGACGAGACGCTCAGTTGCATCATCGCGCCGATTAAGGACCACGTCTTCCACATGTTCCAGCAGCTCTTTGTCGATATCCTCATAAACCGCGAGCATACCCGCGTTGACGATACCCATGTCCAGGCCTGCTTCGATGCCGTGGTAAAGAAACACTGCATGCATGGCTTCACGCACCACGTTGTTTCCACGGAAGGAGAAGGATACATTGCTGATCCCTCCACTCACACGTGCCCCGGGGCAGACTTCTTTGATTTCTCGAGTGGCTTCAATGAAGTCTAAACCGTAGGAGTTGTGCTCTTCGATTCCGGTCGCAACCGTAAGTACGTTTGGATCAAAGATAATGTCTTTGGGATCAAAGTCCAAGGTATCGCGCAATAGATCATAGGCGCGTTTACATATGCGAACCTTGTCCTCCCGCGTAGCCGCTTGCCCTTCTTCGTCAAAGGCCATCACGATCGCAGCGGCTCCATAACGTTGGATAGCTGCGGCTTGTTCGAGGAACTTTTCTTCGCCTTCTTTAAGGCTGATGGAATTGACAATGCCTTTGCCCTGGACGCATCGCAGACCCACTTCGATGACCGACCACTTGGAGCTGTCGATCATGATGGGGACTTTTACGATGTCTGGTTCTGCGGCGACCAGATTGAGAAAGCGCTCCATACAAGCCTCACTATCCAGGAGGCCTTCATCGAAATTTATATCAATGCAATTGGCTCCGTTCTCGACTTGCTGGCGTGCGATATCGAGGGCTTTTTCAAAGTCTCCGTTTCTAATCAACTTTCGGAAACGCGGTGAACCCATCACGTTGGTTCGTTCGCCGACCATGATGAAGGGCGCTTTTTCGCCTTCAATGTTCATGGCCTCAAGACCGCTCAGCCTTAGGGCAGGAGAAATCTGTGGAATCTCGCGTGGGGAAAATTTGGATACACGTTTAACGATAGCTTCAATATGTTCAGGCGTCGTTCCGCAACAACCTCCCAGGACGTTTATGAATCCGGAAATGGCATAGTCTTCCAATGAACCAGAAGTTATGGCGGGTGTTTCGTCGTAACCCGTTTCGCTCAACGGATTCGGTAGCCCTGCATTCGGGTAGCAACTGGTAAAACAATCCGCGATGCGAGATAGCTCTTCCATGTAAGGACGCATTTCCTTTGCCCCAAGGGCGCAGTTAATGCCCACACTGATCGGCTTGGCATGTCGCACGGAATTCCAAAAGGCTTCGACCGTTTGCCCCGAGAGTGTTCGGCCTGAAGCATCGGTAATCGTGAAAGAAATCATCACCGGAATCCGCTCCGGCAGCTCGTCTTGCAATTTTTCAATCCCGTATAGCGCAGCTTTTATGTTGAGCGTATCAAAGGTCGTTTCTGGAAGAAGAATATCTGCACCGCCATCGACCAATCCTTTAGCCGCGGTATAGTAGGCTTCGACTAGCTCTTCGTAGCTGACGGCCCGGTAGCCAGGATCGTTCACATCCGGAGACATCGATGCGGTTCTATTGGTGGGACCCAGACCGCCTGCCACAAAACAGAGGCGATCAGGATGCTCGGCCATCACCTCATCGGCAGCTTTTCGCGCAAGTTCTGCCGAAACTTTATTCAGCTCATAGGCAATGTCTTCCAGGCCGTAGTCTGCTTGGGCAATCGTGGTAGCACTGAAGGTGTTGGTCTCAATAATGTCCGAACCCGCTTCCAGGTATTGGCGGTGAATCTCCTGGATAATTTCCGGCTGAGTCAGGCTGAGCAGGTCATTATTGCCCTTCAGATCTTTGGTATGATCCCTAAAACGCTCACCGCGGAAGTCTTCCTCCGACAGCTTGTGCCGCTGAATCATCGTGCCCATCGCTCCATCCAAAAAGGCAATACGTTGCCCCAACAGCTCCCGTAGCTTTTGGTATCTTTGGGTTTCCGGTTTGGTAGTGGGAAGACTTGTAGGCATGGAATTCCTTAAAATTGATAACATATCATCATATCAGGATATTTTGATATGTAAAGGGTAGACTGCCCGGATTCATGCATCTTTTACCTGGGTTGGAACGTCTTGATTCGAAGCCTCTTTCCGTGGATGTTTGGTAGCATGACCTACCAAGAACGACTTGATAAATACTTATCCAGAACACCCCAGATCGATCCTACAGCCTGGATAGCTCCGTCCGCCGACGTGATGGGTGACGTTCGAATTGGACCAAGATCCTGTGTGCTTTATCAATGCGTCATGCGCGGTGATATTGAAAAGATCATCATTGGAGAAGGATCCAACATTCAAGATGGTAGCGTGATTCACTTGGCCGATGATTTACCTGTCATCATTGGCGATTACGTAACGGTGGGGCATAGGGCCATGATTCACGCCTGTACGATTGAGGATGAATGCCTGATCGGCATGAGTTCTACCATTCTTGATGGTGCTGTGATCGGGCGCCGCTCCATTGTCGCCGCAGGCGCAGTAGTCCCACCTGGAATGATCGTGCCTCCCGGCTCTATGGTGATGGGAGTGCCTGGCAAATTGCGACCGTTAGCTGAGGAACGTCAGGAAGGTCTCCGTTACTGGGCTGAGAAATACATTGCTGTGGCCGCCGCTCACCGTGAGCGATTTGGGGAGAAAAATCATTAATTGTGTCAGCATTGGTACCTTTTCGAAAAGTCACTGCTAATACATTATCCACTTCGTACGGCAGAGCAGGGATGCTCTGAATGGCACTACCTTATGCGTATTTTATGAAGATCATTTAATACGAAACCGGCGTCGGGGTCATTCCTTGTAATCTTGACGAAGCTTGCGAAGTCAACCGATTCAAGGTTTGACCCCATTGGAATGTACTTATGCTTTTGGGCAGGGCAACTGCGTCCCCGCAGTGCCGCTTTCTTCAATGCGATCCCACCTATAAGGTACGAATCGAGGAAGCATCGAGATCTTAAAAGCAATCGGTAGAGGCTCAGGATTTCTTCAGAAACTTCTGGGTCTGCTTCTTCAGTTTCTTGATCCGGCCTTCCACGATTTCGAGACTCTCCTTGTCCATACGGTCAATAAACAGGACCCCGTTAAGGTGATCCACCTCGTGCTGAACGCATCGTCCCAGGAGCCCATTACATTCCATCTCATGGGGATCTCCATTTTCGTCCTGGAAGGATACCCGGACTTTATCTGGGCGAACGACACTTCCATTTATCCCAGGAAACGAAAGGCATCCTTCTTCATAGGTAGTCTCTGCACTCGGGAGTAACTCAACCGTGGGGTTGATAATGGCCATCGGCATAATGAGTTCAGCTGGTGGGCTTTTGCCATCGAGGGTGAATGAAAAGCTATGGTCTCTTGATTGTGGTACATCGATCACGCAGAGCATCAGTGCACGGCCAATTTGCTGAGCAGCCAAACCAATCCCTTCATTTTTGTACATGGTCTCGAGCATCTGATCGCAGAGTTCTGTCAGTTCTTCGTCAAATAGTTCAATCCGTTTGCCTGTCTCGCGGAGAATCGGTTCGTTGTAATTGGAAATTCGAAGCGCCATGGTGTGTTAGCCTGAGACTGAATCTTCCGGCGTCAAGTCACTGGGTATCTTAGAGGCTCAATGTCTTGATTTGATTTTCAACAAAGGGATCAAATAGCTCATTGAGATTACTCACTCTCTTGTTCACAGTTTTTATAATTCCATTAGCCACCCATGTTTCGCCCATTTATCCTCCTGATTACCGCCTTGTTGCTGGCATTCCTGGGATGGATGGTCCCCGTATATTGGCAATTGGTAAATAGTCAGCTCCTCGAGGCGGTGGGAGAGGGCACACCAAGCCTGGTTGAAGCCGGCGCCAATCAGGTGCAGCTCGACCAATTGGGTGCAGCCTCCATTTTTCTTGATGCTGCTGAATCGTTGGACGTGGGGAACGGTTCCCAAGTTCGGCAGAGTATTGCTCGAACGACTGAGTTGTTTCCCGAGTATGCGATTACCGGAGGACCCGATGTCTACTTCGATCAGATTTTGCGTATCGATCCTCAGCTGAGAGCAGCTAAGCGAACCGAGCTCATCCCCATACTCATCCCTTCTCAAACCCGTGTTTCATTGACCTCTTTTCTGACCAATTCCAAGAGCACGTCCGTTCGTGCCGTTTTGGAAACCAAGAAGATGGCTGGCACGCGGCAGTTCATGCCGGTGGATTCTGCGGCCGGTCAACCGCTCGAAGCGACGATTCTATTGAGCGCCTTGTTGATGCAAGGGAACCACTTTTCACCTGAAGTAGCTTCGACGGTACGCTCCTTGGCCGACAATATCGAAGATGTCTACGCAGTGGTGGACCTCGAGCGGGTTTACTTTGCCCTGTTCTCACTGGGAAAGCGGATGAATTGGAACCAACTGGTCCAGTTACTGCCATTTCTGGAATCTCCCGAGGCGCTGGAGCAAGTGGCTGCCTATGCGCGTAATTATGACGAGACCTTCAGCTGGATCTATGTTGCCATTCTGCAGGCTGAGAGCGCTCAGCGGGTAATCGCCTACCTGGATTTATTTCCCAAAGAAGGGCTGGATGATCTCGGCCTGAGTCTTACCTATGGTGAAGGGGCATTGGCTTATTTGCTGGATGAGATGAAGAAAGTGGAGCAGCCAACCAAGCGCCTGGCACTCGCTCAAAAGATGCCAGCACTGCTCGACAATCCAGCCTTACTTTTGCCCGCAGCCCGCAATCCTGGAGTCTTTCTTATTTTCAAAGGACTGTTTACGGCATTGGCAGCCTTATGTTTGACCGACTTTGGGCTGAAAGCCTTTCCGCTCTTGTTTCACACCTTTAAGCGCACCCGAAAACCAAATCCATTCGTAGGGACGCTCCGTACCATCACTCTAACCTTGATTCTTTCGCTGCTAATTATCCTGATAATGGAACCAGGCGTTTTTCGACAAAGTCAAACTCCCCAACCGGAGGTTCGACTCGAATGGGCGTTTCAGGATACCGTTGAATCCCTTTTTACTCCAACCGAACGTAACGACACCATGGACCAGATAACAGTCATCACCATTTCGATCTTCTTTTTGATGCAGGTCGCCCTTTACATGGCAGGCCTGATCAAGATTACAGAGATCCGGAAAATGGCCGGATCACCCAAACTCAAATTAGAGCTCTTGCACAATGAAGATCAGCTCTTCGATAGCGGGCTTTATCTGGGGCTTACCGGCACGGTGCTTTCGCTCATTTTCTTGGCGATCGGTGTGGTTCAAGCCAGTTTGATGGCTGCCTATTCTTCCACCTTGTTTGGCATCATCTTTGTAGCCCTGTTGAAAGTCTTTCATCTCAGGCCTTACCGAAAAGTCCTTATCCTTCAGGCGGACGAATAAACCATGAACAAGACGCTGCTGCTTATCATTTGTGACTTTCTGCTGCTGAGCCTGTTGGCTCTGGCACGGTTTGACACGCCTGAGGAGGATAAACCCGAAATGGAAGTCCTGCCCGAAGATCCTATCCAAGCGCAGGAGGACATTATCGAAGTTCTGAAGTTGTCTTTGGAGTTGGAAGAGGAATCGAATGAGAACATGGCGGCTTCATTGCAGGATACTCAAAAGGAGTTGGAGTCCAGGTCCACGAATCTGGAGGAAACGCAGGAAGCTTTGAGTGAGCGAGAGAAAGAGTTAGCCATGACTGAGGCAGAACGCCAGGAGCTCGAAAAGAATAAGGAGCAACTAGAAGATGATCTCGAGGAGCGTATTGCTGCTCTAAATACAACGCAGAAAGAAGTGGAGCAGATGAACGCCGCGCTTGAGGAGCAGCGGCGGGATGCTGAGCGCAAACTTCGCCAGATGGAGGCCCTGCAAAAAGAGCTTCAAGATAAACAGGTGGCGATTGCTGCAGCTGAAACCAGACAAGCCGAACTGGAAGCGTCGCAACGTGCGGCCGAGCAAAAAGCGGCTGCGTTGGATACGCAGCTACAACTTGCCGAAACAGAAAGCCGACTGGTCCGAGAGAATTTACAGCAAGTACGTTCGGAAGTCTTAACCGTGCGCGAAGAGAACCAAAAGCTTCAGGAACATGCCGCACAATTGGCGACCAACTTGACTGAAGGTGTGAATGCGCAAACCGAGCGCCTGTCACAAATTGCCGAGGAAGTGCGCCGAGCCCAACCCCGGAATGCGAATCAGATCTTTTCTGACTTCCTGGGAAGTGGCGTGAGCATTGATGTGCGTTTTCAAAAGTCTAACCGGCGTGGAGGTGATGAGCAGTTGGTAACGATATTGCCGGTAGTAGTTTCCGATGGGCAGGATCTCAAAGCGGTATTTATTTGGGAAGATCTTGGAATTTCCGAAAACGATCTTCGCAACCGGACGATCAATGTTCGTGGTGATATTCGGCTAGGCAGAAGGACCTATCCTTTAAAAACCATCGACTTTCTAGCCATTGATAACCGCATCCTGGCCATTCCCTTTGAAGCGGGGTGGGCAGAGTTTATTGAGTCCGAGCCCTTTTATATCGCCACGGATCCCTTGCAGTTTCCCCAAGCGGTATTGGTCGATCGAAAAAACAACGGTTATGGCGATGCACGATTCACTTTAGATACGAATACGCCTGAACATTTCCGTATCGATAGCCGGTTTATGAATCGCCTCATGGGGGAATTTAAACCGCGCGAATCCAGCGTCATGTTCAGTAAGTCCGGTGATTTCCTTGGGGTCATGGTGAACAAGGAATACTCTGCTCATATTGACAACTTCGTAGCTACCGAAACGGTTACTTTAGGCCTAGCTGATACCTACAAACAACTCCAGGATAGCTACACCAAGATGATCAACCAGACCCGGCGCTTCCCGTCAGGGGTGCGTTAAGATTGGATAATGTGTGCTTATCTGTCCTTTTATTTCCTTCTTGTGTTGAAATATAAGGGATTTTAAACCCTCTAATCAATAACGCCTTACTAAACACCTTTAAGAGAATACGATTATGCAAATTAAAGCCTATTTAAAACCTAGTTGCGGATGGAGCATGGGAGTGCGTGCCATCATGCAGAAACACGATCTTGAATACGAAGACATCGATATCATCAATAACGCGTCCAATTACGCTGAGATGGTTCAAAAGTCAGGCCAGCCACTGTCTCCCTGTGTGGAGATCGATGGTATCATGCTCGCTGATGTGAGTGGTGAAGAGGTCGAAGCCTACATGCTCTCCAACAAGTTGGTGGGTGCCAATGATGAAGCTGTCGATGTCCCAACCGACCGTGGTTGCACCGACGAGGAGCATGAAAAGATGCGCCAGGAGCAGGAAGGCCAAGGCGGTCAACCGATTCGCTTCTTCTGATTTTTCGGATTAAATCCAATTTTCAAAACGCCGTGGATGTCGCCTGCGGCGTTTTTGTAAAAAGAATTCGGCACTGCAGGGATGCAGTGGCCCTACCTTCTGTCTTGGGTAGGGCAATCGCGTCCTCGCGATGCCGCCTAGTTTGCTCCTACAGTTGAGGTATCGAATCTGGAAAGGGAGATTGTTAATCCCCGCTCGCAACTGGTCGAAATTCGAACTTCGACAAGTCGATGAAGTATACCCGGCTTTCCCCGGTGTCGGTGCTGTTGAAGTAAATGCCTTTTCCATCCCGTGACCAGCTGGGGTGGGGGTGTATATCGTTTTCCAGGTCGTCCTTTGCACCTCGCATTCTGGCCAGGACCCGATAATCGCCCGACGCGACGTCGTAGAGTAAGACAGCATGACGGCTCTTTTGCGGCCAGTCGTGGATGTCGGTCACAAACAGGGTACCTTCAGGATTGAGCGAACCGTGAATGCCTAGTGCATTGGGAATGAGTGGGTAGTCTTCGTCGCCATTGGTTGGATGAATCATGACATCCTGCGCGGTTGGGTTCTCCCAATGGGTGAAGCCTGGTTTGCGAATATACGATAGCAGGTGGTTGTTGTCGGACCACATGGAGTGTTGCCCGATTTCGGAAACATAGCGGATGTTCTCACCATTGCTGTCGGCCAGCAGAGCCGATTTCACGAGTTTTGTATTGGTGCCTTTGATCTCCAGCATATAGACCCAGAATAGTTTGTCCCCAACTGGTGACCACTTCGGGTGTTTGAATACACCCATGCCTTTCCATTTCGGATCCCTGATGATGTCTTGGCGTGGATGCATGGGGATCATTTCCACTTCGTTGACCAGGGTTTGGGTGGTTCCCTCTGCAAGGTCCATGATCATCATTTCGGATGGCTTGTGATCTTTCCCATATTTGCTGACGGGGTAGTTGTTGTGCGTAAGCCCATTCCGATTGATTTCGGACACCATGCCAATAGAGCCATTAACACGACGGCTGGTCTTGTCGTTGATATTGACGATGATGGAAGCGTCCTCGTTTTCCACGCCAAAGATCAGGTGCTCGTTATCTAACCACTGTTGACGAGTCCCATCGTGCGAGTGCCCTAAAACGCGTTCCGAGACGTAGCGCGATTCTCCTGATTTTCGATCAACCACCGTAACATGGCCCCAACCCGGAATTTTGTCTTCAAACTCAAAATAGGTAATATGCTTTCCATCCGGACTCTCAGGGCAGATGTCCATGTAAGCATGCACGGAGGGTGATCTTCCAGTTGAGACCTGATGAATAGAGTAGCCCTCATCATAAGCGCCTGTGTGCATGAGTGGTGGGTTGATATCCACACCGGCTCCAGGAATGAGGCGTGTCACCTTAAAGTTGTCTGCGGTCATGTGATTCTTGACCGTTCGGAAGGCGAACCAGCCTTCGCTATAGGGCTCCGCGTCGTAAAAATCGAAGATCACCTCACCGTCGCGAATGTATTGGGTGCGGTTTCCCATAACCACAATCTGGATCTTGATGGTTTGATTGGGCGGGATCATGAATTCTTCGCGGCTCAGGTCGTGCTGCGGCAGCAGGGGCTTCTCGCCGAGGCCGTTGTATTTGCGGAAGCGGGTTTTTTTATTAAAGTGGCCTCCATAGCCAACGTAGTAGAGTCGCAAATAATCATAGGTTTTAAACTGACCGGTTCGAGATGTGTTCCGAAAGATGTCAGTCGGATAGTTAGGGTCGATAGCCATCCAGAAGCAATTGAGATCACGAGTGTTGTCGTTGGGTCCGCCGGCTTTGATCATGTGGACATCGTACTCGATGAGAACGGGGCCTGTCATTCTGTGCTTAAACCAAACGGTGCAACCTGCGGCGTCATCGATCTCCATTTTACCGTTATGGATCTCTACGCTGCCCCCGGGTTGCTGCTCGGCGACCCAATTCGACATGGAGTCAAAGCTATCCTCATGAAGGATTTCTCCCAGAGTATAGGGTAACGGCGATTGACCTTCTGCAACGAATGAAGCTGCTCCCGAAAAGAGACCCAGAAGACAGAGTTTAATTATGCGAATGCGATTCATTGGGTGTTTCAGATAGTCTCAGAATTAATCTCTATCATATATCAGCCGCAAGAGGGATTTCTGAAAGTAGCTGCTCAGATTCACTCCAAGCTGTCCATGTAGGCAATTAGATCTATCAATTCCTCTTTCGTCATAGTCTGATCCAGTCCTGAAGGCATGAGCGAAGCCGGCCCCGGTTGTAATGTTTTGATAGAAGCACGTGGTATTGCTTTTGAGGTAGCTGATGCGTCGAGTAGAAAAATCGTGTCTGAAGTCTCACGTTGAATGACTCCGAGGTAGCTTTGACCGTCGTTGGTTTCGATCTGATAAGGTTCAAAATCACGCGCCAGGCTTGTACTGGGAAATAATATCGATTCAACAAGATCCGCTTTGGTCCGGAGTTGTCCAATATGGCTGAGATCTGGACCCACCTCACGGCCATCGTTCCCAACCTTGTGGCAAGTGATACATGCGCCCTTGCCGGAAAGAAATACCTGACGTCCTGCCTCTGGGGTTCCGTTCTCCAACGCATGCCCCATTTCGGCGAGACGGCCTTCTCGTTGTTCTTCTTGGGCAAAGAGCTTTTTAACAAATGGTTTTGCGTGGTCCAATACTTCGGGTTGATAGCGGGCCAACATTCTTTGGAATTCAGAAGGTGAGAGGGCATTGGCGGACATGGAAGATTCCAGTGCATCCACTAAGGCAAACCCTGTGACCGTATCCCGAGTCTGGGTAAAGCTATTTACTAACAGTGGTAGTTCTAAAGGACCGGCCGTCTTTACTAAATCGACCACTTCGAGCCTTTGTCTGGCCGTTAACTTTGCATTCGAGAGTATGTTTGCTGATTCCATTCGTTGAGCTGAACTGCTTACAGTATGGAGCGTCTCTTTGAGCAAGGTAAAGGCTGCTGAAGTCATGGGCCCGGTCGAGTCTGAAATTGCATTCAACGCTTTTATCCGAATCAAGTTGGGACGCTCTGAATTGTCTGCAATATTTCGTAATAAAGAATCAAACGCATCCGTCTCAATCTTTGCCAATGCGTCTACCGCTAAGGACATTGCTTGGCTGTGGCTGCTCCCTAACGCAGAATCAAAGTCTGATTTCCAACTCGGGTGTAGGGGGACTGTCTTCGGACTGTTAGAAATTATCCTGAAGACCTCTACCGATTCAGCCCAGTTGTTTGATTCAAATAACCCTCCGACGAAGGTCCTCATGCCCTCGTTATACAGAAAATAGGGGGCCAATTGCCTAACAGCTTTCATGTATTGTCCCGTGAATCTGTTCTCTGTCCGGCGTTGATTAAATACAGCTGCCATTTCCTCAACCCAATCAGGATGCATTTTGCAAATGCTGACTACGGCTTCGACCAGAGAATCGGATGCCTCACTTAGTAATCCCAACACTTGATTTAAACTCAATGAGGAATCGTTCATACCATTCAATGCCCAGAGGGTCCGTCTTTGGACCTCAGAAGATCGATTGCTCAGGCCAACAGCGGTGTCTTCAAAATCGTTGAGTTCTATAAGGGCAAAAATAGCAGCGTGTTCTCTCGGGCGATCCAGTGGGCGTGAAATAAATTCCAACAGGTCGGGTACTGCATTGATATCTCCGATTCTTCCCAAAGCACGAGCCGCAGCCAATTGCACCGGTGGATTTTCATCTGTGAGTAGTAATTCTCGTAGTTCAGCTACTGCCTTCGGGTCCGATTTGTAACCTGCCCTTGTTGAGGTAGTTGTGTACACCGTGCTGCGATGGCATCAGTCCGGTCAAGTAGGTTGCGCGAGTGGGTGAACATACCGGATTGTTACTAAATGCTTCAGTGAATCGAATCCCTTCCATTGCCAATTGGTCGATATGGGGCGTTTGAATATCAGGATTGCCATAGCACCCTAGGGTCCATGCACCGTGATTGTCTGTGAGGATAAACACCACGTTCGTCTTCTCCACTCCATGGATAAGAGGGAGTCCTAGTAGGGCGCAGAATAAACAGATCGCATGTATTGCGGGGATAATCTGTCTTTTCATTTCCCGAGTGTGGGTAGCGAATCAACTGCGTGCAATCTAGAAGATACTCATGAAGTAAAGTCACCCCTAACAAATGCTTGTTCTGATGAAACGGCACTGCGAGGACGCAGTGGGCCTACCTTTATCAGCTCAATTGGTAGGGCTACCGAGGCGAATGCTGACACATCTACCAGCGAATTGCAGAAAAACAGATCATCCAGCTCTGCCGAAGAAAGAATTATTAAATAGGTTACAAAAAGGCCGGACCCTTTCGAGTCCGGCCATCAACGGTTTGCCAAATTGTAATAACCTAAATCGGTGACCGTGCTAGCCGTAGATCTTTTCGTCGATGTAGGCAGCTACCTCTCCTTCCGGAATACGGATCTGTTCCATAGAATCGCGATCACGCAGTGTGACTGTTCCATCTTCGAGCGAATCGAAGTCCACAGTGATACAATAAGGTGTACCAGCTTCGTCCATACGACGGTAGCGACGACCGATGGCGCCAGCCTGATCGTAGAAGACGTTGTGGCGGCGACTCAGGTTTTTATAGATGCGCTTGGACATCTCGACGATCTCGGGCTTGTTCTTCATCAATGGAAGAATCGCTGCCTTGATCGGAGCTATGCGTGGAGCAAATTTGAGTACGTTGCGCGTTTCGCCTTCAACCTCTTCCACCGTGTAAGCGGAACAGAGAACTGCGAGTAAAGTGCGGTCAACTCCGAGGGATGGTTCGATGACGTGGGGAATGTACTTCTCACGTTTTTGATCATCGAAATACTCCATGGACTTGCCTGAGTGCTCCTGGTGCTGAGTCAGATCGTAGTTGCCGCGGGCGGCAATCCCTTCGAGCTCCTGAACGCCAAAGGGGAATTCGAACATGATGTCGGTGCAGGCACGTGAGTAGTGAGCGAGCTTATCCTTCGGATGCACGTGGGTGCTCAGACGGTCGTCTTTCAGACCGATGGCCTTGTGCCAGGCCATACGCGTTTTGATCCATTCGTGGTAGTAATTCTCCCAGGCATCTTCATCGGCTTCGATAAAGTATTCGATTTCCATTTGCTCAAATTCACGGGAGCGGAAAATGAAATTTTTCGGTGTGATCTCGTTGCGGAAAGCTTTACCGATTTGGGCGATTCCAAAGGGGACCTTTACGCGGGCTGTATCCAATACGTTCTTAAAATTAGCAAATATGCCCTGAGCGGTTTCCGGCCGAAGGTAAGCAACTGAGGAATCGTCTTTCAGTGCTCCTACGTAAGTTTGGAACATCATGTTGAACTCACGGGGTGGCGTGAGGGATCCTGGCTTGCCGGTTGCAGGTGAAGGAATGAGCTCGTAGATATCGGGAGTTGCTTCCAGATATTCCTTCAGTTCGATCGGTCCGAGTTCTCCTTGTTTGGCTGCTTTGCGTTTTAGGGTCTCCGCTTTTTTCTCCGCATCGGCTTGTTGATCGTTTCCTTCCAGAGTGGATACATAGCCAATGATTTCTCCATCCACCGTGACGGCTGACCAGAGCAGGTGATCCGCGCGGTAACGCATCTTGGACTCCTTACAGTCGACCATAGGGTCGGAGAAGCTGTCTACGTGACCAGAGGCTTTCCAAATATTGGGGTGCATGATGATCGATGCATCCTGCCCGACGATGTCCTCACGGCCGTGCACCATATCTTTCCACCAGGCGTCTTTGATGTTCTTACGAAGCTCAACCCCCAATGGACCGTAATCATAGAATCCATTGATACCTCCGTAGATTTCGGAAGATTGGAAAATAAATCCCCGTCGCTTACACAGGGAAATGATGTCGTCCATGGTCGGATTTTGTAATGAGTCTGTAGACATAAGGGCGCTAAGAAGCCAGATGTGCGGGTGGCGGTCAAGCTTTCAGCTTTTCCGTTGCCAGCCCAGTTTGTCGGGCCTACGACCCTTTATCTGATGAGTTTTAACGTCGCCAGATTCCTCCCGAAAACCGCTGCGGCCCAGCCAACGGATTGTGCGTTGAAAATTCCGCAGGGTTGGGACGGGGATAATATCCATTATCGCAGCCTTACTTTTAGGGAGTTGGAAATGTTGAGTAACCGCTGCGCGAACTACCTCAAAGAGAAGGGCGTAGTGCGAGGCGCTCGCGTTCAGTTAGCTGTTCGTCCGGGGTTGGAGCTTATTCTGATTACCTTCGCACTCTTCAAGCTGGGGGCCGTTCCGGTGGTGATCGATCCTGGAATGGGTGTGAAAAACTTTCTCGCCTGCGTCCGACGGACTAAACCGGATGTATTGGTCGGTATTCCCATGGCAATCGGGCTGAGTCGCTTATTTTGGGGCAGTTTCAAAGGAGTCCAGTTTCGCATTTCAGTAGGCGGATCGTTTGAAAAACGTTTGGGCAATGCTTCATCTGAACCGGTCCTGGAGAATACTCAGATCGACGACCTTGCCGCCATTTTGTTTACGTCGGGCTCAACGGGTGCACCCAAAGGAGTGCTTTATGAGCATGGGATGTTCGATGCCCAAGTACGTTTGATAGGGAAGGCATACGGAATCGAGCGAGGCGAAGTGGATCTTCCCATGCTGCCGGTGTTCGCTTTGTTTAATCCTGCCTTTGGGATGACAACCATAGTGCCGGAAATGAATCCGAGTAGACCGGCCACCGTTGACCCTAGAAACATCGTCCAGGCCATTCTGCAAAATGAAGTGACCAACTCATTCGGCTCACCGGTGTTGTGGACCAAGATTTGCCGATACTGTGAAAAAGAGTCGATTCAACTACCTAGTATTCGACGTGTCTTAATGGCAGGTGCTCCTGTTCCTTTCCAGTTAATTGAATCCTTCAAAAGGGTTATTGTGAATGGTGAGATTCATACACCCTACGGAGCTACCGAGTCGCTACCCGTGAGTAGTCTGTCGGGAAAAACGATACTCGAAGAGACACAATCAAAAACCAGCCAAGGTGCTGGAACCTGTGTCGGAAAACCCGTTCCTGAAATGGATGCTCTGGTGATTCGTATTTCCGAAGAGCCGATACAAAACTTAGATGGAGTTGAACCGTTATCTGCAGGCGAAGTGGGAGAATTGATCGTAAAAGGACCGGTTGTAACAAAGGGCTATGATCACCTTGAAGAGGCTACCTCCAAAGCTAAAATCAAAGATGGCGATACGATCTGGCATCGCATGGGTGACACGGCTTACCTGGATGAAGATGGCACTATTTGGTTCTGTGGCCGGGTTGCCGAACGGGTGCAAACAAGCGATGGGGTTTTGTTCACCGACCCCATCGAAGCCATCTTTAATCAACAGAAAGGCGTCTTCCGCTCTGCCTTGATTGGCTTGGGCGAATCTGGAAATCAAGTTCCTGCGATTGTGATCGAGCCGGAGCAGGATCAGCAAACGAGTGACGAGTGGGCAGAGAGTTTATTGAAAACCATTCCTGAAGGATCCCTCGCTGCTCGAGTGAAACGAGTATTCTTCCACAAATCGTTTCCCGTAGACGTGCGTCACAATGCCAAGATTCATCGGCTGACCTTGGCGAAGGAATTTGGGAAGCAGTAAAGTAGGGCAGGTATCTTGCCTGTTTAGTCTTCAATAAATGACGGATACAACAGCGACTGATTGAGTTATCCTGGGCAATGCTTCGAATGAAATGCGATCCTGTAGCTCTTTGGTCAATAAACAGGCAAGATGCCTGTTCTACTCTTCGGTCAGCGCATAAGGCGCAACATACACTTCGACCAATCCGGACCCCTGTTCGCCATTACTTGATAGATGCACCGTGTAAGGCCCGGGATTTAAATAGGTCACCAAAGCTGATTCGTTCTCGTTTTCTGGAGCGAGTCCAAAATGCTCGAGCGTATCGGCCCGCATGGTATCATTCCAATTGTCGTTGGTGATCGAGTTTTCCAAATCGTCATTTACATCATCCCATAAGTATTGATCGGCATGTAGCGTAATAACTGGATCATCGATGTATCCAGATTCCAAATTCATAGACGGGCCGATTCCGCGAATGATGACCCAAGACGGTTCATTGAGTACGAATCCCGCAATGGCTGGTGTTCCTTCCAATACTTCCGCGCGGTTGGAGGTATTGGTCATCGGCTGGGCTCCTGGCGCTTCATAAAGAATGACACTGGGTGGTGCTACGACATATTGGATGGGGCAGGGCACGGATTCGAAGATTCTACCTTGCCAGTTAAAGACGGCGTTAACGGGATCTCCGAACTGATTTACGGCGGTAATGTATTCAAATGGTTCGTCAACAATGGGAATACTGATGTGCTCATCGTAATCGACGAGGGCCTGGGTGCGCACGCCAGGGGTATTCATTTCAATGTACCGAACCGTCGCGCAAAGACCTTCGGAAGTGATGGATTCTACTCTAAATAGGTGGCCGCTATCTCTTCCAGTGGTGAATGCAGAGAAGGTGGCGTGATTGATTGATTGCTCCTGCGCATAGGAGGATACGGCTATTCCGAGTAACATGAAAAGGGCAGTCAATTTCCTAGTAGGATTCTTCATTTTAAAATGAAATTAGGGGTTCAATGTATAAGTATGGAGACTCTTACGAGGCACGATGAATACTGGATGCAGAGGAAATGAAAAATTTTCGTGGCATTCCTCGCAAAAAACGTCACATAGGGTTATATGAAGATATTGGTTACAGGCGGTGGAGGATTCCTTGGTCGCTATGTAGTTAAAAAACTCCTGGCCCGAGGATACACAGTTCGGGTGCTCGGACGGTCGGAACAACCCGACCTGAAAGAGGCAGGTGTCGACGTAATTCAGGGGGATATTCGCGATGCGAAAATCGTGCGCGCAGCAGCTCGTGGAGCAGAGGTGATTCAACATATCGCCGCCAAAGCGGGTGTTTGGGGAAGCTGGGAAGATTATTATCAAACCAATGTCATTGGAACGAGGAACGTTCTTAACGCCTGTAAAGAATTGGGTACTAAGAGACTCGTTTATACGAGTACTCCCAGTGTTGTATTCAACGGAGAAGTGCTACAAGGGGTCGATGAGAATCAACCGTATGGCAAAGACTGGCTCTGTCATTACGCGCATACGAAGCGTATCGCCGAAGAAGAAGTACTTTCCGCCAACGATCCCGATGGGTCTGGATTACGGACGATCGCACTTCGACCGCATTTGATTTGGGGCGTAGGAGACAACCACTTGATTCCTCGAGTTGTGGAACGTGCCCGGGCTGGCAAATTACGCATTGTTGGTGATGGCCTGAACAAGGTGGATATCGTGCATGTGGAGAATGCGGCCGACGCCCAGATTCGTGCTCAGGTTGCCTTGGAACGCCAGGAAGGCTGTGGGCGAGCTTACTTTATTTCTCAAGGGGAACCCGTTGTCCTCTGGGACTGGATCAATGATTTACTTAAGCGTCTGGGTGTAGCCCCAGTTGAAAAACAGATTTCACTCAAGTCCGCTTACCGAGTCGGTGCTGTGATGGAAGGGGTTTGGAAAACGCTTCGCTTAAAGGGAGAGCCGCCCATGACTCGCTTCGTGGCTACCGATTTAGCGAAGGATCATTATTTTGATATTTCCGCTGCGCGACAAAACCTTGGATACCAACCAACCGTTTCGACTGAGCAAGGATTGGAAGAATTGGTGAAGGCGCTGCGCGCCGGTTCATAGGTGACGGTGTTCAGGTGTCAGGTTTTTTCTTTTACGGAAAACGGCACTGCGTTGCCGGACTATTGCCCAGGGTAGATAAATTCCTAGTGTGACGATCGTAAGACAGAGGTTGACGATCCATATACGGAAATATTCGCCGGCCTGTCCTGTGAAAGACATACGGAATGTTTCAGGAGCTTGTTTAAGTGGAGGAGGTTCAGCTGGAGTATCTCCCTGAGCTTGTTAGGGTCTCATGTCTGGCGGTGCCCAGCGCGACTCGTCGTAGTTTTCTTCAGGATTTGGCTCAGTAGGCTCGTCCGTCATTTTTAAGAGGGTAGGGATTGAGAGGATTATTAGTTAGTTCGCTGCCGGATAGCTTCATACAGCATGATGGCGGTTGTAACGCTGACGTTTAAGGAGTCCGCCTGGCCAGACATAGGTAATCTGGTTTTTATGTCGGCTTCCTTCAACCAAAAATTGGAGAGTCCATCTTTCTCGCTGCCCATGAGAATAGCGGAAGGTTTGTTCAACGCCACCTCATGGTAGAGGGTGGATGTATCAGGCGTTGTAGCAATGGACTGGATACATTGAGATTCTAAGTAGTATTGCGTCTCCTCTGACGACGCTATGATGGTGGGCACATTGAAAACCACACCCGCTGAAGCTCGAATGACATTGGGGTTAAATATGTCTGTGATGGGGTCATTGAGAATTAAGGCATCCACTCCAGTGGCATCTGCAGTGCGTAGGATGGTCCCGAGGTTGCCTGGTTTTTCAACTGACTCGAGAATGAGCAGGAGGGCGTTGTCGGATAATTGGATGTCTTCAAGCGAACGGCTAAAGGTCCGGCAGACAGCAAGGAATCCGTCGGGATTTTCCCGGTAGGAGCAATGTTCGAAGACATTTCTCGCGAGATATATGACAGGAATGTCTCCTGATAAAAGTTCCTCGCTCAAGTGCTCAGAGGCTTCTCCATGCTTAAAAAGCTCTGGGCAGAGCATGATCTGTGTACTTTCAATGCCTGCCGCCAGGCCGCGTGCTAACTCGCGTTCTCCCTCCAACAGAAATAATCCTTCCCGATCGCGTTGCCGTTTTTGGGACAGCGCTTTAGCGCGTTTTACACGTAAATTCTGGAGACTATCAATGGTTGTCAGAGGCATTGGGTGATTCGGGTATTGATATGGGCGCACCGTAGGGCTTCACTTCCTGCCTTTCGAGTACATTATGCCCAAAGCACCTAGAGGATTCCGTGAAGGAAAATATCAATACCACGAAGAGGTGGATGTCGATATCGACAATCTGACCAATCTCGGCCAAGGCGTTGGACGCGTGGATGGATGGGTGCTAATGGTGCCCTTTGCTCTTCCGGGAGAACGGGTGAGGGCGCGAGTCTATCGTAATCATGCCAACTACTCGGATGCCGACTTGGTGGAGGTGTTAGAGCCTTCTCCGGATCGAGTGGAGCCCCGTTGCAATCTTTTTGGACTTTGTGGTGGGTGTCAGTATCAGAATTTAAACTACGAGGGACAGTTGAGAATTAAAACGAACCATGTCCAGGAGTTGGTTGATCGCCAAATGGGGAAAGGCTACACTGTGGAACCTGCAATTGGATCTCCAAAGCCTTTTGGCTATCGTTCCAAGTTGACTCCTCATTTCCAAAAACCACGTGCAGGAAAGGACTTTAAAATTGGGTTCCTTGAAGTGGGTCGACGAAATCGCCTGGTGGATGTGGAGCAGTGTCCGATTGCTACAAACGAGATTAATGAAGAACTGCCGAAGGCTCGGCAGAATGTATTTGATAACTTTAAGAGTTATAAAAACGGAGCAACCATTCTCCTTCGGCATGTGCAGGAAGGTGTGGAAACCGACTTCAAGGCCATCGTCACGGAAGTGGTTGATGATGTAGTGTTCCGCTTTAAGGCCAGTGAGTTTTTCCAAAATAATCCATTCATACTCCCTCTTCTTGCTGAGCATGTTCTGCAGGAGGCCCAAGGAGATGGCGTGCGCTATCTGCTGGATACCTATTGCGGGTCGGGATTGTTTGCGCTTTATGTAGGGCGCCATTTCGAGCAAGCGGTAGGGATCGAAATCAGTGAAAAATCAGTTGAGTATGCCCGCGACAATGCGGCGTTAAATAGTCTTGAGAACTGTAGCTTCCAAGTCGGTGATGCCGCGCACTTGTTTGCTAATATTACCCATCCAGCCGATGAATCCGTAGTCATTGTGGATCCCCCACGGAAGGGTTGCAGTGAGGAATTTCTTGAGCAGTTGTTTGCTTTTGGCCCAGCACGAGTGGTCTATGTGAGCTGTGATCCGGCGACCCATATGCGTGATTTGCCCAAGTTTTTGGAGGCTGGCTATAAGATCACAAAATTGCAGCCATTTGACCTTTTTCCGCAGACAAGGCACATCGAAAATGTAGCGACTTTGGAAAAGTCCGTGTAACTATCCTTAAAAAACGGGTTTCAAATCACCATCGTCTTTTCGAGCGAAAGTAGCTAATTTACAGCTCCTTTCCTAACTTAATCCCATACGTACTATGAAAAAACTAACTGCCTTCGTCGTATCTGCAGCTCTGTTCTCGCTCATCTCCAGTTCCCTCTTCAGCGCTGGTTATTTAAAAATTGGCCATATCAAAGGTGAAACCATAGATAAGAGTAATGCTTCGGAAGTCGGACCTATTCGTTGGATGGCTCCTGAAAGTATAAACAATAAACGAGCCGCTGCTGGAGGAACCGTCACCCTCACCAAACGTATTGATAAGTCCTCTCCCTTGCTAGCCAAGTCCCACAATTCTGGTGGTGAAATCGGTGAGATGGCTCTTGCGGAAGATGGGAAGCAATTTCTGTTGAAGAATGTGAAGGTGGTTTCCATCAAGAAAAAAGGGAGACAAGAATTAGTGACACTGCGCTTTCAGCATCGTGAAGAGTTTGGTCAAACGAGGGCCAATCATAATACGACACGTTCGAACCGATTAGCTCCTGCCTCCGGTGGTGCAACGGACTATAACAGCAGTCGTTCAAACAAAAGAGGTTAAGGAGAAGGGGTTCTCAAGTCCTCTAATTGATTTTCAAAAGGTGCTGGTTCTGTTTGGACCAGCACCTTTAGTTTGGAGCTGTCCATCGTGAGATTGAGTGGGCGATCTTTGAATTGAGGAAAATCACTAGCTAACGTTCGTTGTAGTAACTGCTTGGGTACTTCCAATTTGTCGGCGATACGATTCCCCATTTCCCAGCGATTCAAATGAGTGGACCCTGCCCAGTGGAAGAGTCCTTGAATAGTGGACGTTGAGAGGAGCTCTTTCGTCAAAGATGCAACATTGGAAACCGAGACGGGAGTGCGCCATTCGTCCTCGAAAAGGGGAGTTATTTCACCCTGACTCCATTGACTCCAGAGGGCTTCATGGACAGAGCGGGTTCTGGCAGGACTATTACCCATCAACAAAGGTAGTCGAACGGTGCACGCTTCAGAGTTTAGGTCTTGTATTCGATTTTCGGATTCAAGCTTATGCTCGCCATAGAGGTTGGTCGGGTTCGGTGGACTATCCTCGACGTAGTTTCCTACTTTGCCGTCGAAGACCATGTCGGTAGAGAAATGGATAAGGCGTATTTTATTTTCTGCTGCGAATTCGGCCAGCGTCTTTGGCAGGGTTATGTTGAGGGCTTTCGATAGGTCTGGTGCCTTTGCGCATTCGGCTGGAATGGTGAGCGCTGCAGCGTTGATGATGGCGTCAGGGCGGACGGTTTCCAGAAGAAGCCTTAGCGCATGAGTTTTGGAAAGGTCGCAAGGATACAGCTGTAGTCTCGGATCAAGCGGCTGCTTAGTGTGCGAGCTTGCGTGTACAGCCCAACCTGCATCGAGGAAGGCGGAGGCAAGTGAGTGGCCAAGCAGACCGGATGCGCCAGTGAGAAATAGCTTCATTTTTGCGTTTGAGTTATGGTGCTAATTGTTACCTATTACCATATTCAAATATGCCATCTGACAACCTTCGTTTCACGGATCTTGCTAATCCTTCGGTTCTAAAGCAGCCGATCTACGAGCCTGGTAAACCCATTGACCTGGTCGCTCGAGAGTTTGGCATAGATCCATCTACAACGATCAAGCTCGCCTCGAATGAGAATCCCCTGGGAGCTTCGCCCAAAGCATTGCAGGCCGTAAAATCGTTTTTAGATGAGACGTACCTTTATCCAGATGGCGGCTGTTATGTATTGCGACAAAAGCTATCCGAAAAGCTTGGTTTAGCACCTGACCAATTTGTTTTTGGGAATGGATCGAACGAAGTCATTGAACTAATCGGCCATGCGTTTTTGAAAGCAGGCGATGAGGTGGTGATGGGAGAACAGGCTTTTATTGTATACAAACTGATCACTCTCTTGTTTCAGGCCCATCCCGTTGAAGTTCCATTAGTCAATTTCACCCATGATTTGGATGCGATGGCCGCGGCTGTAAATGAGCGCACTAAGTTGGTTTTCCTGCCTGCTCCGAATAATCCTACTGGTACGTTGAATCCGGCACATGAGATTTTAGCCTTCGCTCGGTCATTGCCTGAGCATGTGATTTTCGTGGTCGATGAAGCTTACGCTGAATACCTGAAAGATCCAGTGGATCTCCGACCTCTAATCGAAGCAGGGCGCAAAGTTATCTGCACGCGGACGTTTTCCAAAATTTATGGGCTCGCAGGTTTTCGGGTGGGTTATGGTTACTGCAGTGCTGAGTGCGCTTCCTTGCTGAACCGCGTCCGTGAGCCATTCAATGTAAACGCGGTGGCTCAAGTGGCTGCAACCGCTGCTCTTGATGATGATGAATTTGTGAATGCAAGCCGCGAGTGTAATGATGCGGGGCTTCAAACGCTCACAACCTTCTGTAATGACAATCGCTTGTCCTATGTTCCCAGCGTCGGGAACTTTCTCTTGGTGAATGTGGGTGATGGTTTGCGTGTGTTTCAAGAGCTGCAAAAAGTGGGTGTGATTGTAAGACCCATGGCCCCATACGGATTTCCTGAACACGTGAGGATATCTATTGGTACTGCTGCAGAAAACCAGCGACTGATTGCGACATTGCAAACAACACTGGGACTTTCATAGATTGGTTCTATGCAGCAATATACGTATAAGTGATCACCGCCTCGACGATACAGTTAGCTAGCTTGGTTGCAGTCCTCATTGGGCTCAAAGCGGTATTTGTCATGACCGAGTTCAGCCTAATCAGGCTGAGATTTAGTCACTTTAACACGGAGCTGTTGGAGGAACTGCAAAAAGCCAGGAGGATGTCTGGTCTTCTTCATGGCACTGACCGTGTTTTGCGGTTTTTGCGCTTAGGAGCTACCGCGGTAACGCTTTTCTTAGGACTGGTTTTGGTGCCTTTTACAAAACAATTGGGACTATCCTTCAGTGTAGAAGAAACCACCGGATCGTGGCTCGTTCTCTATGGGGTGGTTTTTGCTTCGGCCATCACTCTCCATTATGTGCTGGGGCACCTCCTGCCACGCGGCATTGCGTTGCAGCATCCAGCCGGAGTCCTCAAGGCGACTTCCTGGCTGATCTGGTTTTTGGTGGGAGTATTCTATCCGGTCCAAAAAATCTTCGATATGCTTTCGCGGGGCCTCTTACGCCTGTTCCGACTGGATCCCAAGGTGAGCCTCAATAAGCTCGATCTTGAAACTCAGATTAAGAATCTGGATGAGGAAACAGAGATCCCAGAGTTTACTCAACGGGTCTTTAAGAACGTCATTTCGATGAGAGACCTGGTTGTTCAGGATGTTTTGTTACCCCGAAATCAGCTTCAGTTCTTCGACCTTGAGGATGGCAATGAAGTGAATTTTAGATTGTCCAAAACGGCTGGCCATACCCGATTCCCCTTATGTGAAGGCGATTTGGATAATTGCATAGGGATCATGCATATTAAGGACCTGTATTGTTCTGAAGATGAAGTCCTGAAGATGGATTTCCGCAAACTGGCCAGGCCGGTAGTCTATGTAGGAGCGGATGATCCTCTTGAAACGGTTTTGGAAAGACTTCTAGAGCTGAGAATTCATATGGCCTTGGTTCGCGACGATTTTGGCGGAACCGTGGGTGCTATAACTATGGAGAATATTGTAGAGGAGTTGGTCGGCAATATACAGGACGAGTTTGATTCCGAGGCGGAGCAAATTGAGGAAGTGCAGGAGGATGTTTTCATCGTGGACGGACTCACTCCCATCCATGATGTGGAAGAGAAACTCGATATGGAGATTGATGAAGAGGAAGTGTCTACCATCGGTGGACTTATAACCTCGGAGCTCGGAAAGATTCCTGATGCGGGCCAGACCATACGTGTGAAGAATCTTGAGATTGAGGCAGTCGTTGTAGACCAGAAGCGCGTGCTCACTGCGCGGGTGAAGGTGATTCAACCGAGTGAGGAAGATTAATAAATCTAAAGAACTTCCAGCAACTGCCGTTTCTTTGAGGGAGTAAGTGCATCGAGCATTTGTTCGACCAACTCTGCTCCTTCGGCGTGGTAGAGTTGTCTGTCCTCCACCAAGTATGCCACCAACAATCTTACGGGAGATTTGGCTACACGAAATATTTTAAGAGCTCACGTGAGTGGCGAGTGGTCCATGTCAGCGAAGTCTTCTCTGGCAGGGGGATAACAACTTGAGGATGTCCGTTATGATAATGCACGATTCTATGATCGGGAGGCTTATTCAATTCCTATCAATTACTACTGGGCTGTTACACCTAAATTAGATGCCAGTGTTGGCTATCGCCATAGAAATACATCCTTCGAGACCGATGGAGCGCGAATCCGCCAGAATCCTCAAGCCCCGGGTCTTTATTGCCCAGATACGGATGACCAATTTATTAACGTCGGTGTGCGTGGTGAGATCGGTGCGAAAACAACCGGTGAAATTCGCGTGGGTATCCAGGAACGCGATTTCAATACACCCGGTGTAAAGGATGAAGATCTTCTATCTGTTGATGCACGCGCTGTCTGGCAGGCCACCGAGAAATCCAATTTATCCGTACTCTTTTCGCGTGACTTCAACGCAGACTCATTTGGTACATCCATTGAATCCTCGGACTTTCAAGTGGGAGGTTCTACCGCCCTTCAAGAAAATCTCACAGGATTTGCGAATATCCGATTTTCCAAGGACGATTATCAAGGAGGGCGCAGCGATGATGGGCTTTATGGTCAGGTGGGTGTCACGTTCTCTCCAAGTTCCAACACCGCCGTGTCTGTCGCTTACGTCATTTACAACAACAGTAGCGACTTTATCCCAGCGGATTTTGACAATAGTGTCTTCAATATTTCTGGAACACTTCGCTTTTAAGATTTTCACATTTTTACTTTGAAAAGAAGGCGCACGAATGCCTCCTTTTTTATATCAAGATGAAGCGATTAATTCAGTCTGTTTTTCCGGTGGTTCTAGCTTGCTCTTTAGGAGTTTGTTTCCCCCATGCTTTAAGCGCTCAAAATACAAAAGATAGTGCCGGGAATTACCTCCTGAATCCTTCGGATTTATTAAGGGTAGAAGTCTTTCAGGAGCCAGATCTAATTCGTGAAGTTCGAGTGGCTCAGGATGGAAGCATCGTGTTGCCGCTGATTGGAAAGATTTATGTGGGTGGGAAATCGGTTTTCGATGCCGAGAGCTTGATAACGGAACTCTACAATCGAGATTATCTAGTTAACCCACAAATCAACGTAACGATCACCGAGTATGCATTGCGCAGGGTAAACGTCATCGGACAGGTCAACAAGCCAGGTATCGTCATCTTTCCTCCTGAAGAGGAGATGGTTTTGCTGGAAGCGATTTCCCTGGCTGGGGGATCCAACCGCTTGGCCGACAAAGGCAAAGTCACACTCACGCGAACGCTTCCTAATGGGAAATCAGAAACCTTCAGTATCGACACTCGTAAGCTCATCAGTGGGGATCAATCCATGACATGGGATCTTCAAAAGGATGATGTGATCTTTGTCCCAGAGCGCGTATTCTAAGGCCATGGATCCTCGAATGAAAAAGGACAATCCAGAAGCTAGAGGTTATTACTACTACGATTCCGGGTACAACAATGGCGGCTATGGTGGGGGAGGCGATATGGGGCCCCAACGCAGCTTCCACGACTACCTGCTTATCATTCGTGAACGAATCTGGTGGATACTGGTGATATTCGTGCTCGTGCAGTTAGTTACCACGCTCGTCGTTCTAAACATGCGTGGAACCGAAGATTTTAATACCCAGGTCGGCATTCTTGAAAGTAATGCCATCATTGAGCAGGTGGGTAATCGGCTCAAAGGAGATGAGCGGGAGCGCTTTCTTGAACCTTATTTGAAGGGTAAGGATCCGAACGACGTTTCGATAGATCTTATCCTTTTTGAGAACCGCAAAATTATTCCCAAGCGGCTGACTCGAATTATAGCGGTTGAGTTTGTTCATCCAGATCCTGAGTTGGCTTCCAAGGTAGCCAATCTCTTTGTGGATGAGTATATTGGTTACAATCAGCGTAAGCAGCTGGAAACCTCCCTCAAAGCGGTTGAAGATCTTCGAATCCGCGCCGATCAGCAAAGAAGCAAACTGGAGGAGTTAGAATTTAGGCTTCAAGAATACCGTGAAGAGCATAACACCGTCTCGTTTGATGAGCGGTCATCGGTTGAGAATGAAAAGCTCAGAGTCCTCAACCTCAAGAGTGCAGAAGCGGAAGCTTTTCTTTATGAAGTGCAATCTCGCTGGAACCTCATCGAGAAATACCAAGCAGAAGGTAAAAAGGTCAATGATCTCAGTTTTATCGCCAACAGTCTCCTTGTTCAGAAACTGAATAGCGATCTTTCGGTTGCTCGTGTGGAGGTGGCATCTCTCTCGAAGCGCTATCGTGAAAAGCACCCCACCATGATTGCAGCTATGCGATCTTACGAGGAAATCCAAGGGGAGTTGGAAAGTGCCCTTCAATCCGAAGTTGACCGGGTCTATTCCGACTTACTCCAAGCTCGTACTCGTCGAGAAGAAGCGGAATCTTCGGTGGCAGAACAGGAAAAAATACTGATGGGTATCGACCGATTGAGTGTCGACTACGAGACCATCCAGCGTGAAGCCGAGGTGAACACGGTGATGTACCAGACACTGGTTGCGCGGATGCGGGAAACGAACATTTCCTCAAGCTTGGACAATGCGAATGCGCGTGTGCTTGATAGAGCAGGCATGGCGCTCGATCCATACTGGCCCAATTATATCCTGTTTTTTGGTGCTGGAATTTTTGGTGGCGGGATTTTGGGCATAGGTATTGCCTTCGTTATCGCTTACATGGACGACCGTGTGAAATCAGCATTCGATATTGAGAATGTGATTGGGGTTCCTCTCCTAGGGATCATTTCCGAAGTAAAAAATCTGCCGGCTCCTGAGAAAGCCAAAATTGTCAGTTCGACGATGGAAAACCAGGCTTCCGAAGGTTTTCGTGCGTTGCATTCCGGTCTTAAGCTAAACGGAGAAAGCAAAGTGGCACAATGCTTCCTGGTTACTTCGACGGTTCCTGGAGAAGGCAAGTCATTCATCTCTACCAATCTAGCACTGACCTTCGCCTCTCACGGCGAAAAAACATTGTTGGTGGACTGTGATCTGCGTCTTCCCAATATCGCCAAGTCGCTCGAGCTTAATAACGAGTTGGGAATCATCGACTACTGTTATGGAAAGGCCACTTTTGACGAAGTCATAAAGAGGGATGAAAAAACGGGGCTCGATGTTATTTCTACAGGTGGACGCGCGAACAATCCTTCCCAGATTCTTAGTTCAGGTAGGCTCGAAGAGTTCTTTCAGGAAGCGCGTTCCAAATATGCCCGAATCATTGTGGATACTCCCCCTATTTCAGCGGTGAGTGACTCCCTTCTCATTTTGCCTCTGGTCGACGGTGTGCTTTACACCATCAAGTTTAACGCTGTGAAACGGAAGGCCATCATGATGAATATGCGCCGATTGATGGATTCTAGTGTGCCTGTATTCGGGGCGGTGCTTAATAACCTCAAGCTATCTGTTTCGGGATACTACTACTCCTACCAGTATCACAAGTATAAGGACTATCACTATAGGCAAACACCGCTGCCTCAGTCCGATCCTAAAGAGCATCAGAAGATTTCTTAGTAGTTCCTAACGAGCAGCTGCTCTTTGCATGCGATCTCGGATGGCCGTCCCAGTTCCGATCCCTTTTGGGAGTTCCATGTAGATCCCTTCAAAGCTTTTGTGATCCAGCTCTTGAAGCAGGTTATAGAGATTTCTTGCTACTTCCTCAATTTCTCCATTTTCGGAAAGAGCAAAGTGATTGGGCTTTGAGCAGGAAGTAGACTTTAAAAAAACGATCGCTGAAGAGTTCGATGAATCAGGAGCTTGGCCCTCAAATAAAGTCACCGGGGTATTAGGGCTGTAATGCCGCTTCATCAATCCGGGTGAAGGAAGGTTTTGCCCTTTATCCGCAGCCAGAGTGTCTGGTGTTCGTATCTTTAGCCCCAACACATCTTCAAGCTGTTGCGAAGATATACTGCCATGGCGAAGGAGAGTAGGTTGTTGAGGATCAGCCAAAGAAAGGATAGTCGATTCGATGCCACAGCCACAAGGTCCCCCGTCCAGGATCCAACCTATTTTATCTCCCATTTGTTCTTTCACGTGCTTTGCCTTGGTGGGGCTCACGTAGCCAAATGGATTAGCACTGGGAGCAGCTAGTGGGAAAGGGCATCGTTCTGCCAACTGTCGAAATATGGGATGAGAAGGCATCCTTACTCCCACTGAGCTTAGACTTGCTGTAACGCTGTCAGGCACAGTCGGCTTTTTAGGGAGTATGAGGGTCAAAGGTCCTGGCCAGAATGCATCAGCTAAGCGATTTGCTGGCTCTGAGGGTTCGGTTATGTGATCCAATTGCCCCAAGTCCTCGATATGGACGATTAAAGGATTTCTGGTGGGTCGACCTTTTGCTTCGTAGATCTTGGCGATCGCTTTAGGATTTAGAGCGTTTCCGGCTAAGCCGTACACCGTTTCAGTTGGAACAGCTGCAATTTCCCCGTCAGCCAATACAGTCGCTAGCTTGTCCAGGTTCGGGAGGGTAGGATGAAGAATCTTGGCCATCGGGGATTCTTCTTAACTTCCCAATTTCAGGGTTTAATATGTCTACAAGGTAGGGCTCGATCGCCGAGCGAGCCGTTCTAGGCTGTCTAACTTTCAAGAAATACCCGAAGGCTATTTCATTAAAAGCATATTACGTGACCGCTTGATGACTTTCGTAATGTGGCGTTGCTGCCGCGTAGAAAGTTTTGTGATGCGCTTAGGTAGGATCTTTCCGGTTTCTGTAACGTAACGTGACAAAATCTCCGCATCTGTGAAATCCAAATCCATTGGGTTCCAAGAGCGCTTGTTTTCCTCTGTAATTTCTTCTGCCATAAAAGGAGCGTAGGAAAGCTGATAAATTTCCCAAAGCAAGCTAAAAAAATTATGTATTCTCGAAAATGGGCGATCAGGTCACTTTGTCGGGATCAAATTCATGGCCGCAATAAAGTCCTCTGCGCCAAAAACGAAACCAAAGTTGAGCGATACGCGCCAGAGTGCTTGCTCTTTTTCACGTTCCTCCCGGGCACCCCTTGGCCAAATCCTGGACCCGCGGACAAAACTGCAAAGCTTGTGACAATACTGCCACCGGTCAGTATCGTTGAGCTCTTCAAAAAAGATCGCCTTCCAATTATCGTCATATCGTTCTCACCTTTCCAAATCAGCACTCAGAACTGCATTAATGCCATCGTAGTTGATTGCCTGGATGGTCTTATGACTATCAGCAAACTCCTGATAGGAAAACAATACTGAAACACCTCCTGCTCCAGATTCAATGTATGTAGTTCCGTTAAGATTAAGAGTGACAGACCATCCAAGTGGGAGATCTGCGGTCCCATTGCCGCCGATGCTTATCACCGTCCCAGGTAATGCTTGAATCAGAAGCGCGTTAATACCGATAAGACAACTTACAATACGAAACAGGGGAATCATGCTCGCCAATTAACTAACGATTCAATTTATCGGCAATTTTATTTTATGAGTAATTTATCCCGTGGCTTTGAAAAGTCATAGAGAGTATAAAGCCTGTAGAGAGAAAAATTCTGTGTGGGCTACTCAGTCTCTGTCCGACTATAATCTATGCCTCAGGAGAATAAAATTCTGTCTGGGTTAAGGAATACACATTAATCAGCCTGTCCGTCAGGGCAGACCCCCTCCCCGCTCTTCTCTGAAAATTACTACAATATTTTTAGAGATTAGCTAATGCCTACACTCAGAGGAATTCGGATACGACCACTCCACTTGTGTTTCACAGAAAGGGGACCCCTGTCTTCGTATTCGAATGTGTTGGATAGATGGGAGCGTTTATATACCAGCGACTACCCCAGGCTTTATATGGCGGGTATGGGGTCGGTAACAGGCTATCTCTCAGATAGGGACCCGGGGATCATGGAGATTTAACACCAAGTATTGAGTTACTACTTCGAACAGGAAACCCTAACTTCAGCCTTCTTGAAGAAGAGCACTCAAGACATCGGAGTGGTCCATAAATGGGGAGCAAATTGGCTGCTTTGATTGGGCATATAGTTCCCCAATTCTTTTGTTTACCTAAGCCCGTTCTTTCTTCTACTTTCTGCGACTTAGATTTCGTCGGATATTCCTGAACATTCTGGCATTAATTTTGGCAAAACAGGTATTTTCGATACGGCTTATTCCGTAAGTCTTTGTATGTCATGGGTCCCCGTAGTTCAATGGATAGAACAGTAGTTTCCTAAACTATTGATCCCAGTTCGATTCTGGGCGGGGGCGCCATCTAAAAGCGTCTCATTTTCCGGGCTCTAGGGATTTTCTCAAAAATTCCCCCCACTGAGCCGGTCGGGTAATATTGGACAGGTTGCTTACAAAACCTAAAGTAAAGCAACTAATGAAAAAGAGCCGTAAATTCACCGCCGAATTCAAAAGCAAAGTAGCGCTGGAGGCGCTACGTGAGCAGCAACCGATACATGAGCTAGCAAAGCGCTATCAGCTCCATCCCACGCAGGTGACCGACTGGAAGAAGGCCTTGCTTGGTCATGCCAGTGCCGTGTTCGAGAGCGAACGCTCGAAGCATGACCAGAGCTTTAAGCAGAAGTTAAAGGAGGATCGCCTCTACAAGAAGATAGGCCAGCTCAAAGTTGAGGTGGATTTTTTAAAAGACAGCTGTGAGAAGCTCGGTGTCGTTATCCCACCGGACGAGTTTCGTTAAGAGAGCTTCACCGATGAGTATCACTAAACAATGTAAACTTCTGAGCATTCCTCGTTCGAGCTACTATCATAAGGCGCAGCGCAAATGGGAACCTGTTGTTTCACATTGATACCCAGCTTTTGTAAGCGATTTCGAAGTGAATTCTCATAGACCTTTTCGAGGAATCCATTTTTAAAGTACTTATGTGCTACGAATGACGCTTCTCTGATTTTATCCGCGAGTTGATTGACTTCTATCTCTTCCATTATTGTGCCTTTTGTGATTTCTGTGGTTAAATTCTTATTTCATCAACCCCTTCAATTCATCCAGTGACAGGCTTGAGCTCGCAGCCTCACTTTCTTCGAATAGCCCTTTCAGTAGATCTGCTTTTCTGTGCTGCAATTCGAGTACCTTTTCTTCAACGCTGCCTGATATGATGAGCTTGATGCTGGTTACGACTTTTGTTTGACCAATGCGGTGAGCCCGATCAGTCGCTTGAGCCTCAACGGCGGGATTCCACCAGGGATCAAAATGAACCACGGTATCGGCACCGGTTAAGTTGAGCCCAGTCCCGCCAGCCTTTAAAGAGATGAGGAAGACGGGGATGTCTTCGTTGTCATTGAATCGATCTGCTTCTCCGAGGCGATTTTTGGTGGAGCCATCAATGTAGCAGAAGGGGACCTCCTGTTGTTTGAGCTCATGCTTCAACAATGTGAGTACAGAAACAAACTGAGAGAAAACGAGGATGCGATGACCTCCATCTGTCGCTTCGTCGAGCACTTCACGAAAGGCCAACCATTTGGCTGAGTGGTCGGCCTTCAGTTGATCCTTGAGTAGCCGTGGGTCGGCACAGACTTGACGCAATCTCAGGAGCTGAGTGAAGGCAGCCATTTTCAAACGACCTTCTTTGGCTCCCGCCATTTCCAATTGGAAAATCTCTTCCTCACTCTTTTGCCGGACTGATTCGTAAAGCGATTTTTGCTCCTCCGAGGGCTCGCAATACAAGACTTGCTCGATTTTTTCTGGGAGCTCAGGGGCGACTTGTTTTTTACTGCGACGTAAGATGTAGGGTGCGGCTTGAGCACGCATGCGTTGCTGGTGCCAAGCTCGGTCGTCCGGCGAGATTCCCGTTGGAATTTTGGTTAAATATCCAGGCAGGAGAAACTCGAAAAGCGATTGAAGGTCTTGAATCGAGTTCTCAATCGGAGTGCCAGTGAGAAGGAATCGACCACGTGTTTTGAGAGCTCGCAAAGAACGGGCATTCTGGGTCTTTCGGTTTTTAATATGCTGTGCTTCATCACCGATGACGGCGAGAAATTCATGTTTGGCGATCCACTTTATATCCCTCGTCAGCGTTGTGTAGGAGGTAAAAACAATATCGTTCTCCAGCCAGGATTCGATCGACTGCACTCGCTTGGGGCCATGATGAATCAGCGTTCTGAGCTCAGGAGTAAATTTCTGAGCCTCCCGCTGCCAATTGGTTAGCAAGCCTGCGGGACAGACCACCATCACCTGGCCGGGGACGTTTTTCAGCAAGGAGGTAATCATCCCCAACGCCTGGAGCGTTTTTCCCAAGCCCATCTCGTCGGCCAGGATCCCAGCCAGCTGATGGTTGAACAAATGATAAAGCCATGCCGTCCCAATCTTCTGATAGAGGCGCATTGTTTCGTCGAGGGCTTCTCCAACAGGAGCTTCTTTGAGTGCGGATAGGTTGGTAAGGGCCTGACTTCGCTCTTTCCAAGTTGCTGGTGTTTCGAAGTTGTGAACGACTTCATCAATCAGGCCTTCCGCATCCGATAGTTCCCAGGCTTTCAGACGCAGTTTGGATCGTGCAGTCAGCGGGCGATTCGGGTTGTTATCCAGTTTTTGTTGGAGCTCGGAAAATGCGTCTACGGTTTTCTTCGGTGCCAGATAGAGCTTGTCACCAGATTCCCAATACATGCGTCCTCTCGTAAGCTCCGTTTGTATTGATGCATTGTCAGAGCTCTGTCCTAGATCCAATGAAACTTCGAACTCGTCTCCGACTTCCTTGGCCTCGGTGTTCACTTTTACCAACTCGAGGTGCTTAAATTGTTTTTCAAAATTGGCAGTGAATTGAGCCCGGTGGGTATCCTTTAATGTTTCGTAGAATTCCGATAAGAAATTCAGCGTCTTATGGCGATCTCTCAACCACCACCTTCGGTTGGAGGGTTCGAGTTTAAATCCATGTTCTTTTACGAGCGCCAGCAACGGCTCATAATCGATGGCGCTTCTATCTGGCAATTGAATGGCCAAATAGTTGGGAGAACCTTCGACAATGGTAGGGGATGAGGATCTTACCGGTTCGGTTCTCGCTCTAGAAGGTCGCTGTTGAGGAGCTGGTGGTGATGAAACTGTAGGAGGGGCTTCTTCCGCTTTCTTTTCAAGATGTACGTGAATCCCTGATAGGATGTCTCCCTGCCAATCGAGAATAGTGTCTGGCTTATTCACCCAGGCAATGGCGGGCTCACCCTTGAGGGCTTTGAGGACCTTTGAAAGCTGATCGCGAGTGAGTTGCAGCAATCCATGCAGTTTGCCTTCGCACCAGGATTCAAGAATGGCACCCACGGTGAGATGGGGGAGAGTGAGCTGGTAGGCACGGCCTCGATCGATGTTTTCCGGTGGATAGTTACTGCCGTCAGCCTCTTCCACTTCAATCTTTACCATGATCTTGTCCATGGGAGCCGTCCGCTCAAGGTTAGGAGGCAGAAGGATTTTAAAGCGTAGCGGTATCCCTTTCTCGTCCGAGAGCACGAGTGACTTTAGTAAAGCCTCCGGTTCTCGTTCTTCCTCCAGCTCTGGCTCTTGTTCTGGCGGAGGTGCTTCCTTGGGTGCCATTTCCTCTAAACAAAGAGCAATCGCATGAGCGCAGACTTGTCCCGACTGGCCTTGAAAACAATTGCACTTACTGTCTGCAAAAACGGTGGAGCGCAGATTTAAGCGCGGGTAATAAATTTTTTCGCCGACTTTTACTTCACCCCGAAGGAGCTTCTCTTCCCACACTGTTTCTGCGACTTGGCCAGCGTTTTGTAGTCCTTTGGCTTCTTTGAGTACAGACCAGCCTCCGAGGTCGACGAGTAGATCTTTGCTGAGCTCCACTGGCATCCTAAATCCCCCATCGGGTGACCTCAATGGATGAGAGGAAATTGAACGAGTTGTATCCAACCGTTTTTTGTGAGTTGGATATACTTGGCTTCCAACGTTGCAGGAGTTGTGGATATTTTTTCATTGAGTTCACCCTCAGGCTGACATGCCGGTTTTCCTCTCTCTGAGTTCAATCACGGACCAAAGTGCGTTCAATCCTCTTTCGATCGTCACTACCAACATCTCATTCCTGTGTGGAATATAGTAACGCTGGCCAAGCAACTTGATCGCCGAGTGGGTCGCAACAAAATAGTGGGTGCCTTGGCGGTACTGGATCTAGGGCTGGCTACTCTTCCAGCAATTTTGGCCAGTTTTCGTTGCCTTTCACAATGAGCTTTTCGGCATCTTTCTCCCATTTAGCCTGAACGGATTTGTTGTAGTTCAAATACAATTTACCTTCCACCACCTTCCGGGCCTTGGGATCGATCTTGGCTGTGTAGCCTTGTGATACGGCCCAGGCGCAGTAGCCACCAAATTGGGGAGCGTAAGCCTCAGGATTAGCTTTAAATTGATCAAGGTTTTGCTTACTGGAGAACCGCCATTTGGCGCCTTGGTATTCATACTCGAAGGTTTTCTGTCCCTTGGTGGCCTTGGCGTCGGTGAAGTAGCTCACCGGGTCATAGCCTTGGATGGCCAGGCTACCCAGCTTGGATTTATTGACGGGTGAGAGAGCTAAGGCTAGCGGTGCCAGAAAAAGTAAGGTGGTGAACGCGAAGAGTGTTTTCATAAAAGTGATGCGTTTCCCTGTTAGACGAGCGGTCGGTGTTCTTATTCGATTCCTTTTGGCCGTTCACAAAATGTGTGAAGGTCCCATTTCCAGCCACAATAGCTCGGTGATATCAGTGCCCAATCGTATTCAAGATGAGTGCTGGCGCATCATTTATTAATGGGATAGGTGAGAACCGCCAGGGCAACCGTGGCAGAAAGCAGCTTCCGGTGGTGCAGCTAGCTGACCCACTCCTGCATTGTCCTTTTCCCAGAAGAATGGTTTCCGTTTCTGTTCTGCATTCCCGATCTCATTCATGGTGTCAGCCTCGAATACGCGGCCGTTGGCCACGACGTATTCAATGTTCTCGGAGTGGCGGATGTTTTCCCGAGGATCACTCCCTGATTCTATGACTATTAGATCGGCCAGCTTCCCGGCTTCAATGGATCCAAGGTCCCCATCGAGGCCCAGGTATTTTGCTCCGTGCAAGGTTCCGCATTCGAGGGCCTCAGAAGGTGTCATGCCACCCTGGACCAGACTCCAGATCTCCCAATGGGTATCGATGCCATTGAGCTGGCCGTGTCCGCCGGCTTGAACCAGGCCGCCTTGGTCGTAACTCTGTTTGGCGATCTGGGCTACCATCTTGTGGTTAAAGTCTTCCTCGGGAGCCATCAGTCGACGTCGAGCCCGTGGTTCCAAGCGTTGAGGTGGGATAAATGATTTCAGGCGGTCATGTTTCCAGAGCTCATCGATTTGATACCAATAGTTTTCTCCTGTTAGACCGCCGTAGGCGACCGAAAGGGTAGGGGTATAACCGACCCCCGTGTCGCGCCAGAGATCGAGTACATCATCGTAAATAGATCGAACGGAAAGGGTATGCTCGATTCCTGTATGCCCATCGACGATCATGTTCATGTTATCCATGAAGGTCGCTCCACCCTCGGGAACCACCATCATGTCGATTTCCCGTGCAGCAGCCAAAATTTGCTGACGTTGGTCCCGTCGAGGTTGGTTGTAGCTTTTCACCGAGAAGGCTCCCACGGCCTTCATGCGTTTGAGGTGGAACTGTGCATCCTCCAGGCTATTCACTTCCGCCTTAAAGGCACCTGTTGCTCCGTAAAGGATCGTACCCGTAGAGAAAATACGTGGAGCCACGATGTTTCCCGCTTTGCTTAGCTCACTCGCCGCAAAGATACTCAGGGTATCGTTGGAGGGATCATGTATGGATGTCACCCCAAAGGCCAGGCGAGCGTAGTCGACCCAGTTTTGTTGCGGATTGATTTGTTGCGTGGCCATCGCGCCATGTGCATGAGTGTCGACGAGTCCTGGTAATACGATTTGCCCTGAAATATCGATCGTCTTGGTTCCTCTAGGGATGCGAACATCCTTCGATGTGCCCACCGATTGGATACGGTTGTTTTCGATGAGAACGACTCCGTTCTCGATGGTTCCTGCCTCGCCCATGGTAACCACCGTTCCACCGACAAGGGCAACGCTTCCTTCTGGATGGCTGTAGCCCATTTTAAACCCAATGTTCTTTTCGTCCACGGGTTCTTCTGGCAATTCCTCAGGGGCATCTTCCAGGAAGGTAAATGAATGGGCCAGACTACGTGAAAATAGGGTCGGTCCGAGCGACCAATGGAGTGCGTTTGAGTCGCCTGAGAAATGAATATTGATACCGGCCTCTTCGCTGATCTTAGCAACGGGCAAGGCTTTCGCCTTGGGCCCCACTTTGATGGGTTTGCTCGATTTGAGGAAAGGGGCCAAATAGACATTGTAGCGTTCGATAAAGGCTACCCAGCGACCGTCAGGTGAGAGCCGGTAATCCGTTGCCCAGGCGCTGGTGTAGTGCTTCTGCTCCTCTTTCCCATCCAGGTTAACGGAGAAGAGCCCCAAGTTGTCGGCGTCTTTCTCACGGTTGCCTTTTAGAAAGTAGAGCCTATCATTTTCATCTGAGAATTGGGGATTGGATCCGCCTTTTAAAATGCGTGTAGGCTCACCTGCATGAACGGGTACGCGATAGATGCCAGTGTCTCTCGACCATAGTCCGGATCTCAAGTATCCTCCGCCCGTTTTTACGTAAACGATGGTATTCCCATCAGGAGAAAAGATGGGTTGGGTAAAGTGTCCAGGTTGCCTGGTTAGCTTACGAGTATTAGCTTGGCCTGGTTCAGAAGATGCGACCCGAATGCTACCGAGCTTGTCGTCGTTCCATGTACTATATACCAGGGATTTCCCATCTCTGGAGTAAGCAGGGTAAAACTCAAAGTGATCGGTTTGGGTGGTTAGGCGCATGGGTTCGCCATCAGGTAAGTTGCGAACGTAAATATACCCCAGTGCTTGATAGGCGACTTGATTGCCTAGAGGTGAAACTGTTACCCAGCGTAGCATACGCACATCAAATTCATCGGGTGCTACTTTGATGGGTACGCGTTGTGCTTTGGTGACGGTTCGGTCGTCTTTGATATGAAAGGGTAAGATGGTCGCCGAACCATCCTTCACGCTTATCTTCCGAATCTTTCCGTGTGCCCAAAGGACCAGATGTTTTTGATCGGGTGTCCAAGCAAAGGTGGGATAAACACCGTGGATGGCCCACGTTTCTTGCATGTCGCGTTCGAGCTCTTTGTAGAGAACGCGAACCGCACCCGATTCAGTGTCAAACAGGTGAAGCGCCGACTTACCGTCCAGGCGTCGGACAAAAGCGATGGTCTTTCCATCCGGTGAAGGGGTGGGGCGGCAGGAACCTCCGGGACCCGAGATGTAGGTCTCCGTTTCGCCCTTCGCGATCTCCAGCCGTTTCACTACATAGATCTGTTTGTTGGAGTCTTTGTCGTATTCAAACACGCCTCCCGGAGTCGTATCTTGTGAGTAGTAAAGGTATTTCCCGTCGGGGGAGAAAATGGGTTCGTTGACATCCTGTTGTTCGTTGGGCTTCTCAGTGAGTTGGACTCCGCCTTGGCCTGAGCCGGCTACACCGCTGTGGTGATAGAGCCACATCTCTCCCGATCCCAGGGAGCGGCGACTAGTGAAGTGTTTTCGGGCAACAATGTATTCTCCATCTGGCGACCAGGCAGGTGAGAACATAAGGCGAAACGTTTCATCGGTGATTTGCTTCGGATCAGTACCATCCCGGGCAATAGTCCAGATGTTGTAACCGGCATGTTTACTTTTCCCAGTACGGTCGCTGGTAAAAGCGATACGTGTACCATCCGGGCTGAATCGGGGCTGCATTTCCCAGGAAATACCTTCCGTTATGCGAGTGGGGCTTCGGTCTCCCGATCCGCTCATCGGCATGAGGTATAGGTCCCCCAGGAAGTCGAAGACGATTTCCTTTCCATCAGGGCTTACATCCAAACTGATCCAAGTTCCTTCATCGGCGTCGATGGGCTGGCTGTAGGTTTCCCAGGGAGGATTTTCAATATCCCAGCTAGGTTTCTTTTCCTCTTCGGAGGCTTCAGCCTCTGGGTTGTCTGATTCAGGCTTCTCGGCTGAAAAGAGCCAAGAGGTGCCAAAGAAGGTTAAAAAAAGAATACTCTTAAATGGATGGGTAGTCATTGTGAGAATGTTTTAGGATTCAGCCTGATGGTTGCCAAATCGAAAGCACAATTTTGTTAGACGATATAATTTTCGATAGGTTTAGAACCCTCTCCTACAGTTTCAGATCTGAGTTCACTGTCATCCCGGCAACCATTCATCACCGTGAGTATCGTGGGTCAGATCTTACTTCACAAAATATACCCGGCCGAAGTAGTCAGGAGCGTGAAAGCTTGGCTTATCAAGATCTCCTGCATTCCATTGGCTTTTTTCATTATTGGTCTCGCCTCCCAGGCGATTCAGATTCAGGCGCCATTCGTCACCATTGTTGGGTGGAATGCTTTGGGCCACGCCTTCGAAGGAGGCAAAAGCTATCCTGACCTCCAAGGTCCAGCTTTGATCTTTATCGTCGTCTTTATTTTGGGTTCCAATAACCGAAGTTGCTATGAGCACCTCTGGATCCCAGGCCGCTTTGCTTTCCGGACCTTCCAGGTGAAAGTGGTCGAGTGAGGCGGCGTTCACATTCATTTCTATATTAAAATACTTTTCGAGCTGATCCGGATTCGGTGAGGTGAATACTTCCACACAATCGTCCCGGTAAACTTCCGAGTCGCGTTCAGTATGAACGGCCCAGATGTAGGCATCCTCACAAACAAAACCGACATAAAGGTATTCATCATCCCAGAGCAGCTTTGCCTGTGTCCCCTCTTTTTCTTCATCCACTACCCAGGTAAATTGGAAGTCTACACTGTCTGCTGATTCCCAAGCTGGTTCATCCTGCTGTCCATCGATCTTAATTTCGGAGTCTGTAAAATGGATATCATGCGATAACAATGGACGACCAAGAGGATCTTTCACCTGCGACCCGCAGCCGATCAATAGGCCTACCAGGACGAGTAATGAGAAATGTGTGCTAAGCTGAATGATCATTGGGGGGGTTACTTCTCCTCCTCTGAAGGAAGTTCCAATCCCAGTTTCTTTAACTCCGCATCTCTCCACTCTTCGTACTCCTTAACCAGTTTTGGATCACTGGGGCGTGGATAAAGATCACTGGCCTTGTATTTCCCGGTCGCGAATTTGCCTTTGGTCCACACGTCATGTAACTCGGTTAGTTTTGAGGCTCTTGCAACGTCAGCCACCACACTGGCAGGAATAAATGTGAGGCCTTCCCTATCACCCAGAACGATATCTCCCGGCATTACGGTAGTGTTCCCGATACGGATTGGAATATTCACGCCGGTCAGCATGACATCGGTTAGCGCGCTGACGTGAAAACCGCGGACGTATCCCGGCATGCCTTGTGGCACTATGCCATCCAGATCACGCGCGCCGCCATCGATTACAAATCCGTTTCCTGATGCGGCAAATACTGCTGAGGCCAGATTATCCCCTACAAAGGTACCTTCTTCCACTTTGCCAAATAGATCGACCACCAGCACATCCCCCGGTTGGAGCCTATTAATTACCCGTTGGTTGTTTCGAACTTTTTTGCCGTCGCCTATGGCTTCTGCTTCAATGATATCGTCCACATCCGGTCGCACAGGCATGAACTGTGCCGTGAATACACGCCCCACTAATTTCTTGTCAGGTTGAAGCAGTTGCCAGCCATCTACCCACTGGTGCATGAATCCTGCTCTGCGTAGCGGCCCATAAACCATTTCGGAAGAAGAGTTCTTCAGCGCTTCGATGTATTGATCCGGCACTTTGGGTCGTCCGTCTTCAAAGCGCTCCCAAGGCGAAGCTTTGGTGTATTTGATCAGGTCTTTTTTGGAAAAGCCGGTGAGTTGGGCATTTGAATGGACTGAAGTGAGTATCAGGGCAAAAACTGCCAACAATAGAGTAGGGGTAGTACGTTTCATAAACTGATTGGATTTGGAAATCCTGCGGTTTCCAAGCGGATAGATGTTTTATTGTATTAGTAGGGGAAGAAAGCCTCATCAATGGTCATACCGCGCACGTCGATCTGATTGAGATCGGCGATACCGAGACCCGCTTGCTCTGCGAGATGGATGTGGTTGTCGCACTTTTTAAATGGCCATTCCCCGCGCTTGGCATGCGGATCGTCATAACCCATGACGGCCATTCCTACCGCATCTACGGAGACAGGATTAAAACCTGCGATCATGACGGCTGGTGCGGTGAAGGAAACTGCAGGTCGACCATTCTTTTCTGTGTCCGGAATTTCACCACCACTTACAGAAGTGATGCCATCGATGATTGAAAGGTGGATGGGGCGGGCCGCGCAAATGTCAGTGATGATATGCGGGACACTGTATCCAGGATCTCCATACTTTCTTTGCTCTGGCTTAATTCCAGGAAGCTCCAAGTGATCGTAATTGGTTAACCTGTGAAGTGGCTCCCGGTGTCCGATTGCCCGTTCACTACCCGCTTCGCGACCATAAAGTGTGTTCGGTGTTATCCCAAACATGTTTTTCATGCTGAGAGTGACACCTGCGGTGATGTGGTCCTTTAATTTGCACAGGGAAATGACGACGTCCGTTTCGTCGTAAGCCTTGTTCAGCTCAAAGGAATTGAACATATAACCGTCCCCAGCGACTTTGAATTGGGAGTAGCTTTTGTATTCACCTAGATTGCGGGTATTTTCGAAACCGATTTTTTTACCAGCAGCTTTGAAGGCGCGTATATCCCAGCCGCCGCGACTGAGGATCGAGTCGAGATCTTCGCGCAATGGGGATGATTCTGTGAAGCGCACACGTGTGGCTCCGGCGTCTGTCAATAGATGGGCGAGCGCCAATGCTGTGTCTGCATGAGTCATGAATGTCTCGCCAGGATGACGTCCACCAAACTTGTTCGTCCAATCTGCGGTGGTCATGTTGATCTTCACAGTGACCGTCTTGTTTTTTACCAGCTGAGTGATGCCGCCGATGAGATCGAACATCTTCTTCATGGCCGGATGCACTTCCGGGCCATAGTTGAGGCATTGGACAATACCTACATTCGCATTCTTTAAGTGACCTGCGTTGGACTGGCCGGTGATGATGTTCTGCAATGGGCGGCTCAGCTGACCGTATGCCTTATTCATCATGCAGGGCGTCAGAGCCATGGCTCCTGCACCTAATCCTAAAAACTTACGACGACTGTATTTGCAACTCATGGGTATTTTCTAAGGAGAAGATGCAGAGAGTAGTGCTGTTTGGTATAATCCTCAAGTGCGATCTTTATGAGAATAAATGTCACCAACCAATGGCACCGCCATCAGGAACACGGCGATCGACTCCACCTTCGAGAAGATCGGCTTCACGATTGTAGATAATCACTTCTGCGGATCCTTGATTGGTGCGCTCGTTGAGGGTGTGGCCGCGCTTTTCAAGTTCTCTAAGGGTATCTGGAGAAAAGCCCTGTGTTTCGTAGTTGAGTTGGTCCGGAAGCCATTGGTGGTGAATTCGTCCTGCGTCAACCGCCGCCTGGGCGTTTCCGCCTTCTTTGATAATCTCCACCCCAATTTCTGAAGAGATCTCGTTGGCTGATACTACCATTGCTTTCCGTGCCATGGTAGGAGCATTGGCCGAAAATATAATGTGAGGGGCTAAGATTAAAATTCCAGTGATGAGGTGATTGAATGGCATTTTAGATTATATGAAAAATAGTAATGTATTTAAAATACTAATACGAAGTATTTATTTATCTGATCCAATGGCTGGATTCGACAACAGTATTAAAAGTTCTAGGGGGATAGTCTGCAGTCGTTCGGTAATTGATACCTGAAATCTGGGGGTTATTTACCAACTTGGAAGCATTCGGTCCTGTCTCTCATTTCTCGTTTTTCGGGATCTCTTTGATTAATAGTGAGTAAGCGAAATGTGATAATAGTGGCATAGGTTATGCAACTAAACTGACAGGTAAAAAACTGGGAAGGAAGGAGAAAAAATGAAAAAGCTAATCACAATAATTGCTGTTGGGAGTCTATTGCTTTCAGGCGGACTTTCAGCTCAAGTCAACGAGCCCGTACGAGCCAGGGATGGGTCGAGAGACGGGCAGTTTGGTGTTCCGAATCAGATGCGTGAGAATCAGGATATCCAGGAGTGTATTGCTCGGTATGAGGAAGTTCGTGGTGTCTTGAGCGAGGAGCTCGAACAGCTTCGCGAAAGAATGCGAACAGCAGCTCCTGAGGACCAAGCAGCGATCAAGGAACAGATCCGCGAGCAGCTGAGAATTCACTGTGATGAACAACGTGAGCTCAGGAAGGAACTACGGGGAGTGATTAGAAAACTACGTGAGGAACGGATTGGTAAGTCTCTTAAGAAGGGTACTTAATCGATCGGATTCGAACTAAGGTTTTTCCAACAAGTAAGCGGCTCAATAATCTGGGTCGCTTATTTTTTATGAGACTGGCGATGGCTAAGCGATTTGTTGAAAACGAATCTTCAACTCATGCTCCAGCTTCTTCAGGCGTTGACCGTCGCGCCCTGCAATCAAACAAAAAGATAAGCCGGTTCGGCCTGCCCGTGCCGTACGACCACTTCGGTGAATGTAGGTCTCCGCATTCTCTGGCAGTTGGTGATGGATGACAAATGAGAGCCCTTCGATGTCGATGCCCCGTCCCGCTACATCCGTAGCAACCAGGAATTGAATACGCTCTTTCCGGAAGGCGCGCATAATTTTTTCACGGTCTTTTTGTGAAAGGTTACCTTGGAGGACAGCATTCGAATAGCCTTCGCCGTTGAGGGCCTCTCCGAGTTTGATAGCTCCGGCTTTGGAGCGGCAGAAGATGAGTCCGCGTTCGCTTCCTCGACGCTCAAGAAATTGCACGATACGCTCTACTTTCTCTTCGATGGGGCAACGGATATACTGATGGGTGATAGCGTCCTGCAAAATGTCTTTGCTTTCAAGGAGCAGGTGCTTGGCATCATGCGACATATAGTTTTTTACCAGCTTCTGAATGCCTTCGGGAATCGTTGCTGAGAACAGCCACATACTTTCCCGGTTGGGTGTCTCGTTGATTATCTTGGTGAGGTGTTCACGAAAGCCCATACTCAACATTTCGTCCGCCTCATCCAGGATGACTCGTTTCACATGGGAAAGGTCAACTGCCCTCATTTGGAGGAGATCGATCAACCGGCCTGGTGTAGCCACGATGATTTGCGTGGGACGACTAAGCGCCTTGACCTGGATTTCGATCTTATCACCTCCGTAAACAGCTTCGGTAAAAATCTTGTTGGTAAACTTGGTGTATTTAAACAGGTGCTTGGCGACTTGTTTGGCAAGTTCCCGAGTGGGTGTGAGGATCAATCCCTGAACCTTATCCGAATCCGGCCGAATACGTTTCAACAGGGGTAATCCAAAAGCCGCCGTTTTTCCTGTACCCGTCTGAGCACGACATACGAAATCCGTACCTTCCTTCATTAAAAATGGAATCGCCTTCTCTTGGACTTCGGTAGGCTTTCGAATTCCCAGTTCGTCTAGCCCTTTGATGAGGTCGTTGGAAATGCCGAGTGATTTAAAGTCGTTCATGAGTTGTCAAAGCCAGACTATCTCGACTCAAGCAAACAAAAAGGGCTCTAATCATGATTCTGAGACAGGGATGGATGTTTACAGCGGTGTCGTTGATATACATCTGAATGAATATGTCCCTTCGGAAGAAGGATTGCGCCCATTTCCCGAAGGGAGATGGTCTGGACAGATTATCGTGGAGTGGGACATCTGGGGACGTGTTTACAAAGCCCGATGATGGCATACTAAATGACCACTTCAGATCTTGGGTCGAGCACAAGGAGGGTGTTGGAACGACCGTGTACTTCCATCCCATTTTAGCCGATCGAATTTATGATTTCAAAGAAGGTCTTAGTACGGATACAGATGAACCGGAAATTATTTCATCTGTTCCAATATTAGGAGATTCGCGAGTCGGGTCATTTTTCAGATCCGCTGATGTGCCTGACACTAATACGGAATTAATCGTTTTTATATCCGTTGCCTTGGTGAACCCGGAATAATGATAACTTGGATCTATTAGCGATCGTCTCGTTTTTGTGGAACGGGGAAAGAAACCATATTTCCTATATGCAACTTCTCAGAGTTGTTGGAGCTGGAGATTTCTGAATGCGACTATGCAGCCTTTCCCGTGATCCTGAAGTGCCAGAACTCCCGCTTTGTTAGACATCTCTTTGTCCAGGTCCGTCACCATGGAAAATACAACGCCGTTGATTTTCTGCACGAGTGTATCGCCTTTGGCTATGATCTCCATGGTGTTCCATTCGTGATCCTTGTAGAGCGCTTTGATGACCTCACCATCTCCCTCTTGAACGAAAGTCTTTTTCCCCTCTTTTGAAAGCCGAACGGTTTGCCCAGCCAGAGCCATCAAGTGGCGTTCTTCACGTTTGGGGTGTTCCCGGTCGAGCAGCGAATGGTGCCAGAGACCCATGACATTCTGCCGTGCAATTTCAACTTGGTAACCGTAGGCCTGCCACTCGCCTCGGTCGACACTGCGTACATTAACTCCTGAGTTACCTTTGTCCCACCGAAATTCCAGGCGAAGGACGAAGTCAGCCGGCTCGCCTCCTTCCCAGATGAGCCAGTTGCGTTCAACGGAAGCGCCCGTGCACCAGATCTCGCCGTTGCGGACTTCCCAAGCACCGGGTTTGCTGCTCCAGCCAGTCAGGTCTTTGCCGTTAAAAATGGAGACGAATCCTTCTTCTGCCATAAGGCTAAGAGAAAATAGAGTGAGAGCGAATAATAATGATTTCATAAGCGGGTCAGGTATTGACGATAACGAGTCCACCAGGATTTGCCGCCGTCAATGCTGGTTTCCATAACGGCTTCAAAGGAGTCTTGCTGAATGTTGGTGTGTGTAAAGCGAATGGTGAGCTCATGGCCATGGGCTTGTTTCTTGAGTATGGAAGTAATGACATACTCATCCAGCCCACCCGCAATACGAAACGCATGAATGCTGATCCTCAACTCGTGCAGAAAGGATTCTCCGCATTTTCCTAACTAGATGATCAGTTCTACGGATAAATACGGCCCATTCCATGGAGGAAGACTCTTAAAGGTTCATAGAGAATTGGCGATCTTTGATTGTGAGGCGGCTTTGTCTGAGAATAATCCCTATTCGAGGCATAGGGGAAAATACTGATCTAAGCTTTCGATTTCCCCTGGATGCGTCTCGTGCAGATGCCCTATTTATAAATTCCCCAATTTCATGTAAGCTTAGGGTGTTGGTGAGGCTCATGCATGAGTGAGCTGCCCATATTGATTCGTAATCACAGGTAGGAGAAACAACAAACATGAAGAATAGTAGCTTTATAACTCACGGTGTTCCATTGCATGGTGTTAAAATTGTTCCGCTGAAGAAGCATAACGATGAGCGCGGATTCTTTATGGAAGTATTCCAGGAGTATTGGGATGGGCCTATGGATCCCGTACAATGGAGTGTGGTTCAGTTATCCTCTATCCATCTATCGACCATGTAGAAGCGGACCTATGTTTAAGACCGCGCACAAACAGCTGTTTGCCTGAATCAGCCAAATGAGCCCGGGTGGATTTTCTTCAATTGAACTTGGCAACCAAGATGACCCTCTGATTCTCTACCCAAAATTTGTGTGAGCTTTTTGCTAGATCTGTGGAGTGCCTCCCCTAAGGTGACCGTCATGCAACACCCTTTTTTGGAAGAAAATTTTCGCGTTAACTGGAGTCGATTAACACCCGAGCACATTGAAGCTGATATCCAACTGGCATTGGACGAAGCCCAGACCAATATTGATGCACTGGCTGATGGCCCTTTAGAAGCGTTAACCTTTGAGAATACCTTGTTGGCCCTTGAGGAGGCAGATGAGAAGATGGGTGTAGCCTGGGGGAAAGTGGGTCATCTGAATAGTGTAAGAGATTCAAAAGAGCTGAGAGATGCTTACAATGCCATGTTGCCGAAAGTGTCTGAGTTCGGTGCTAAGATTCCTTTGAATGAAAAGCTTTGGAAACGCATCAAAGCTTATTCCGAGACCGAGGAAGCGAAAGCTCTGAAGGGAACTCAAAAGCGCTATCTGGAAGAGACCCTAGCCTCCTTCAAGAGTAGTGGGGCTGACTTGCCAATTGAGAAAAAGAAGCGGATGGAGGAGATTCAGGCGGAGCTGGCTAAGTTGACTCAGAAATACTCTGAAAACTGCCTCGACGCAACCAACGCTTGGGAAAAGGTCATTGAGGATGAGGCAGATCTATCGGGCTTGCCCGAACTCGCCCGCGAGCAGGCCTTGCAATCAGCCAAGTCGAAAGACCTGGGTTCCGAAGAGGAGCCAAAGTGGAGGTTTACCTTGCAGGCGCCTTCGTTGATACCGGTTCTTCGATTTGCCGACAGCGAGGAGCTTCGACAGGAATTTTGGACGGCCTTCAATCAGGTCGGCACGCAAGAGCCGCATGATAATCATGCATTGGTGGGGCAGGTCTTGAAGCTTAGACAGGAAAAGGCTGAACTACTCGGATTTAAGCATTTTGCTGATTTGGTATTGGAGCGACGTATGGCTAAAACGGGAGATCGCGCATTGGCATTCGAAGATGATCTGCATGGGAAAATTAAGCAGGCATTCGACCAGGAGAATGAAGACTTGGACACCTTTCGCGCCAAGCAGCTCGGCATCCAAGTGGAGCCCATGGAACCCTGGGACGTTGCCTATTGGGCTGAGAAGTATCGAAAAGCTAAATACGACTTTGATTCGGAAGCTTTGAGGCCGTACTTTCCTGTAGACCGAGTTCTGGACGGAATGTTTGAGATCACGCAAAAACTATTTGGAGTTACAATACGGGAGGCGAAGGCCATTTATTCGGACACACCGACTTCATCGAATACAGAATCTGGATACGAAGTATGGAATGATGATGTAAAGGTCTTTGAACTGTTCGACGAAGCCGACGATCACATCGGCACCTTCTATACCGATTGGTTTCCTCGAGAGTCGAAGCGAAGTGGAGCCTGGATGAACTATACCCTCACGGGCGATCGATCAGGCGGAAAGAATGAACCTCACTTGGGGCAAATCCACGGAAACATGAGTCCTCCGACCGACGACAAGCCGGCTCTCCTGTCACACAACGATGTGCTTACGGTCTTCCACGAGTTTGGTCACTTGATTCACCATTTGTTCGGGGACGTTGAGATCAAATCCATGAATGGAGTGAATGTCGCATGGGACTTTGTAGAGCTTCCTTCCCAGATTCTGGAGAACTGGTGTTGGGATCGAAAAGGACTGGATCTGTTTGCCCAGCATTACGAAACCGGCGAAAAAATTCCGGACGATCTGTATGACAAGATGATTGCGGCGAAGAATTTCAACGCAGCTTCTTTTGCCATGCGTCAGCTCTCGTTCGGGAAAATGGATCTCGAAATGCACATCAACTATGCAGATTTGGAGGGAGACGCGTTGGAGGCAAAATTGGAATCCATTCTGGAGCCTTATCTGGCTGAACGGAAACGAAAGGCCCCCATCTTTCTCTATAACTTTGGACACCTCTTTTCCGGTCCAACGGGTTATGCCGCTGGCTATTACTCTTATAAGTGGGCGGAAGTGCTGGATGCAGATGCCTTTACGCGCTTTGAAAGTGAAGGATTGCTTAACGAAGCCACGGGCAAAGATTTTAAAGACAAGGTGCTCTCCAAAGGAAACTCGGAAGATCCGTTAAAGCTCTTTATCGATTTTATGGGACGCGAGCCGGATCCCGATGCGTTGCTCCGACGGGATGGACTGTTGCCTGTAGGGTAGGGACACATCGCCGAGGTGTCCGTCCTTATTATAGCCGCGGTCGTAAACCGTGGACGAATGGATTACCTATTATTACCAAGCTGGTGCCTGGCGGCCCTCGAAGCTATGGCTTCTTGAGCAGCACGATCCGATTCGTATTCGTGCCTTTTTCCAAGTTGGATACTCCCCAGCAATTGGAGGTCTTGGTAAATTCCTGATCGTTGACGAGGACGAGGATCGGAGTAAGTCCGGCTCGTTCTGCCGCGGGGATGACATGATCCTCCAATTTGATTTTTCCTTTGCGAACTTCACCCACTTCGAAGGCAACGTAAGCGCCTTTCTTCAGTAGTTTCACCATGCGTTTGAAAGTCTCGGTCATTTCTGCAGACCAGCTTTCAACATTGCGATGAATGGAAATAGGAATGGTGTACGGCTCCAGGTTATTAAACCAACAGCGCAACCAGTTGTCGCTAGCATAGTTCACAACATCCAGAAAGGGTGGGGAGGTGACGACCAGGTCGATCGAACCTGCTTTGATGCCTTTGGCTTCTGTTGACGAGCCGATGACAATTTTGCTTTTCTTACCGAACTGTTTGAAGCTTTGGTAATCCTCCTCCTCGAGATGTTTCAGGAGAGACTTACTCTTTTTAAGAATGAGCTTTTTGACGTCTCTGTATTCAGGTTCCTGTTCGCGCTTAGCATTAATTAAACGCTGACGATCGGCCGTGACGGCCTGATTCGGAGGCAGTGTATAAACCGAAAAGAATCCATTGGAGTGACCGGTCAGCCGATTGGTTGCCACCATCTGTATGAACCGATCCACGACATCTTTCTTGGATTCCTTTTCAGCGAAATAGGAACGCAAGGCACACAGCTCTTTCAGAGTATCCTCTTGGAAGAACACATCGAGGTCTTCTGGTAGGTCTCCGTCATAGCTAAGCTCCAACTTTTCGAGTCGTTTCTCTACCTGATCCAGGGTGGGCGGATTGAAACGTGGCCCGCAAAGAACATTGCTCAAGGGATTGATGTCGCAGCCGATGCCAAAGCGATTCATCAAGATCGCTTCGATCAAGGTGGTCCCGCGACCCATGAATGGATCGAGAACCGAATCGCCTTCTGAAGTCAGCTGCTCGATGAAAAATCGTGGGAGTTGTGGCTTAAAGCAGGCCCGGTAAGAGACTTCATGGATGCTGGACGCCGCTCGCTGTTTCGAGGTCCAGAATTCATTGACGTAGACCGGAACAGGCTGGTTGCCCACATGCAATTCTTGGATCTGAGTCTTCGTACCAAAGTCGTTGAATTGCTTGATGTATTCGACAAAGTCCTGGGTGCGAGTGTCCTCCTTGGAGATCTCTATCGCGCTGAAAAATTCTAAATTCCCGGTACTCATTCAGATATAAATGAGAGAGCTTGGCTGGCAGTACAAGAGCATTCAATCTTTTCGTGAGAAATCACTTAGAGGAGTACGATTTTTGGTCACTCGACCTTTTGAATAGGGACCGTTGCGAGCTCACGATCTTATTTCTAGCTGATTGTCCTATGAGACAAAAGGACACGAGGGGCTTGAAAACGGGACAGTATTGAATTGAAATAAAGTGAGCTTAATAAATCTCTTATTCTCCAAGTCATCTTATAATGAACAGGTTATGGATTCGTTCGCAATTCCTTTGAATTGGAACCTTCTTTGCTTGTTCATTATCTAATAATTTAACCAATACCTTATACCATGATACTTTCATCTCCACTTGCTTTTATAATCATCCCTACCGGAATGGGGATTCTTTTAATGATTGCCGCTCTTGGTTTTGCCTTTTGGGCGCAGTCTAAAGTGAAGACCACTTACAATAAATACGTCCAAGTCCCCACACGAGGGGGCATCACCGGATACGAAGCTGCAGAAGCCGTTATGCGTAAAGCCGGTATTTACGATGTCGAAATCGTTCGCACGCCCGGTGTTCTTACGGACCACTATGATCCTGTAAACAAAAGGCTGGCTTTGAGTGAGCATAATTACAGTGGCTCCAGTCTGGCCGCGGTTGGTGTGGCTGCTCACGAAGCGGGACATGCGATTCAGCACAAAGTCGGTTATACGATGATGAATGTTCGGCAGAGAATGGCGCCGGTGGTCAACATTGCGGCCAGCTTTCTACCCCTCATCTTCTTTGGAGGATTCTTTTTTGGATTTCAAGGCGGACTGATGCTCGATCTGGGTATCATCGTATATGCCATCTTAACGCTTTTTCATTTGGTAACTTTACCGGTGGAGTTTGATGCTACCGCTCGCGCCAAACGTGAGCTCGATAGCCTGGGGATTGTGGCGGCAGACGAAGCACCCGGTGTTTCCGCAACCCTTAATGCTGCCGGTTGGACTTACGTGGCAGCCTTCGCCGGTTCCCTCATGCATTTAGTCTATTTGATCGTGCTACGTGGAAGGGACTAGTGCCCTAAAGTTTGTGCATGATTTAAAACGAAGCCCGCGGGGAAACCCGCGGGCTTTCTGTTTTCTAGATTACTGGATTGCCACTTTTTGAGCGATAAAATTGCGGTAAACTACTGTGCACGAGGAGGATTTCTATAGAGGGAACGCCCGATGTATCCTTCCTTTTCTGTAATCTTTGGGGGACTTTGCTCCTTCCACACATCCTGTCTACGATGATTCAAGTTACTGCAAAAGAGCCAAAAGGTCTTACGGGTCCCAGTGCCGGAGACGCGTTTCGCCAGCGGATAGACCAAAAACGCCTGTTACCATTGATTGGCGTTTATGATGTGTTCTCAGCACTGATCGCCTCGCGCAAGTTTGAGGGAGTGTTTTGTAGTGGATATAGCTATGCAGCTAGTGCCTATGGTCTCCCCGACGTTGGATACGTGAATTGGCGAGATATGACTGATTGGGCTACCAAGGTCCGACATGCCTTGCCTCAGGCTCAGATACTGGTGGATGTCGATGATGGGTTTGGTGACCAATTAGTGGCTTCCAATACGGTTCGAAATCTAGAGGCCAATGGGCTTTCTGCCGTCATGATGGAGGACCAGAAACGTCCTCGCAAATGTGGTCACTTTGAAGGGAAAGAGATTTTACCTCTAGACGAATATCTAACAAAGCTGGTCACGGTTCTGGAATATCGACGTAGCATCTTTGTTCTCGCCCGGACGGATGCTACTGATCCAAGCGAAGGTTTGGACCGTGCCGTTGCTTATGCCGAATCCGGTGCCGATGGCGTTATGGTCGAAGCCATTCGTGATCTTGATACCATCGCCAAACTCCGTTCTCAAATCAATGTGCCAATCATGGTCAACCAGCTTCATGGAGGAAAGTCTCCGAATTGGAGTTTTCAGGAGCTAGAAGATGCGGGTGCCTCAATTGTGATTTACAGTACGCCCTGCCTTTTCGCAGCGCAGCATGGTATCGAAAAATATCTCGGAGAGATGATCGAAAAACAGGGTCTTCCTCAAAAGGGCACTGCTTCTATGGAAGACTGCGCGAAAGTACTTGAAGGGAAAAGCGCTTCCGGGAAATCAGCCTTTTAGGCGGCCTGGTTGGATAGGGGAATCATCCCCGACCGTTTTCTTAATTGTATTTGATCCATCCCGAACCCTCGTGTCCAAAGTTGAATCTTTCTGGATGAAAAATCTCCGCCAGGATTTCGGCTGATTCAACCACTCGGGGACCTGGGCGGTTAAAGTAATGATTCCCATCGGTGATGTATAATTCACCAGATTCAACTGCTCGTAGTGACTGCCACTCGGGATGCTTCAAAGCCTCAAACATTTCAGCTGTGTTTTTTTCAATACCCCAACCGCAAGGCATGACGACTAGCTTTTCGGGATCGGCTTCTACTAGTTTGCTGAGATCTAACTTTGGCGTGTGGACGTTTGCGATTCCCCGCAGGTCCATTCCTCCAGCGATTTGTACCAGACTTGGGACCCAATTTCCCGCAGCCATAAAAGGATCGATCCATTCCACACACACAACGCTAGGCCTTTTGTTTAAATCGACTATGTTCCTTTCGATATCCACTAGCCTTTCTCTCATGCTTGAAACGAGTGACGTGCCCCGAGCTTGTGCATCCAGTGAATTCGCAATCTCCATGATACCTTGGTAAATGTCCTCCAGGCTATTGGGAGCCAGAGAAACAATCTCAGGCGATGAGCTGATGAGTTCTTTTGCCGCCCTTTCCACATCTTCAAAACTGACAGCACATACCTCGCATTGGTCCTGGGTAACGATATGGGTCGGTTTTAATCGTTCCAGTTCATCTGGAAAAACACGATAAACAGAAATCGCAGTTTGAAGCGTTTCCTTTACCCGTTGATCAATCTCCAAACTGCTGCCATTTAAATCGAATTTGGCCTCAGAGCATACGGTCAGACTTTGAATGGAAGGTGGAAAATCGCATTCGTGAGATCGCCCGACTAACTGGTCTTCGAATCCCAGGGCACAAAGCGTCTCGGTGCTGCTGGCAATCAGCGAAACAATCCTTGGTTCATCCATCTTCCGCTCGAAATAGGTGCCACCGTTCTTCTGTGGCTCCGGCCCGATGTATTTCTTGGCGTGTCAGTTTGAACATCAGATCCGAAAGACGATTGATAAAGGTTAGGATACTTGGATCGAGAGGATCCTGCGTGTTCAGCTCTACCAAGTTCCTTTCCGCCCGTCGTACGACCGTTCTCACGACGTGACACAGTGCCGATATCTCAGTGCCACCTGGAAGGAGAAAATGTTCTGTGACGCTTTCAAGCGATGTTTCTATATCCGCCATCCAGGCCTCCATCCGGATGGAGGCATTCTCTGGGAGTGGAACCGATGGCGGCTTCTCAGGTGTCGCAGGGGTTGCGACATGGCTCATGAGATTCATGAGTTCGGTTTGAATTCGGCGCAGTGGTTCCTCCCAGTCATGCTGGTCAGGTAGCTTGCTTCTCAGGAGTCCTAAGAAACTATTCGTTTCATCTAAGTCTCCTAAACAGTGAATGCGTATGTTGCTCTTAGACACGCGATCGCCGTTGAAAAGGCCGGTAGTCCCTTTGTCGCCAGCTCGGGTAGAAATATTTCCTTTCATAACTACAAGTTGGATCCTTCAGTGGTTGTGTGGTTACTTCGGCTTTCTAGCCAAAGGGTAAAGAGGTCTAGTGATCGAAATATTATTTCTTCTTGATTGAAAGTTACAACCCATCTGCTTGCCCCCTGACCATTGACAATGCGAATCTCCATACTTGCCGGCTCTGCATCGTCTAGGCCATAACCCAAACGTAACAGCGTTCTTTGAGTCCAGAGGTGCTCGGGTCCTTGTCCCTCCAATCGCGCATGCAAGCAGGGTTGCTGGTGAACACGAAAGGTGCCCTGGTAAGCATCCCAATCCAGCGCTTCACTTCCGAAAAGGTCGCTGAGTTGCCCCGTTAGCGCCAGGTTTTCTGGTGACCCCTTTATAATGTTTCCTTCTTCGGATAACAGCCACAATTCATCTGCGCATTGCAATGCAAGGTCGAGGTCATGGCTGGATAGTAGAATAGACATCGAATGCTGATGAGCCAGCCCACGTAGCGTATGCATGAGCTCGATACGTCTTGTTATGTCGAGGAAAGCTGTAGGCTCATCCAGGAGCATTATGGGTGTTTCTTGGGCAAGCGCGCGAGCGATAAGTACCTTTTGCCGTTCACCGTCACTGAGTTCTCCTACTTTTCTGTCTCTGAGTGAATCGGCCTTGGCTGCCTGAATCGCCCAGCTTATCTTTTCGTGATCCTTCTTTGTTAGCGAGCCGTTCCATCGAGTGTGAGGATGGCGTCCCAAGGCCACCATTGAATAGACAGTAAAGATTCCACCTGGCAGCATCTCGGTCAGGACCAGGCTTACTAATTTTGCTCGATCCCGCGGTTCCATTGCTTGGATGGGGGTGTCATTGAGCAGCACTTGCCCTGCGATGCTGGGGTGAAGTCCTCCCAGCGTTCGAATCAAGGTTGATTTGCCAGTCCCATTTGGGCCCAAGAGACAAACGAAACGCCCGGGCCTCAACTCAAGCTCTAGGTCTTTGGCTACTTTGCGCACTAGCTTTCGGCCCTGATAGCCAATCGACAGTCCTTCGGTTTTCAGAATCAGTTCGCTTGTGCTCATCTTCCGAAAAGGGTTCCCAGTTTACCCTGTTTGATCAGAGCTACGATTATGACAGGAGCCCCAAAAAGGGCTGTGATGGCATTAAGAGGAAGAACCGTGCTATATCCAGGGGCCTTGGCAATCAAGTCTGCTGACAATGCCAGACAGGCTCCGGCCATCAAGGTGGCAGGAATGAGGTGACGGTGACTGGAGGTGTGAAAGAAATAGCGACAAAGATGAGGTGCGGCAATTCCGAGAAATCCTATTGGCCCACAAAATCCCGTCACTGTCCCAGCAAGAACGGAGGCTATCATCAGGCATAGGAAGCGAATCTGCTTCACCCTTGTTCCCAGGCTCGCCGCGTAGTTCTCTCCCATCAACATTGCGTCTAACGGTTTTGAGAGGAGGAAGGTTGATAGCGTGCCTGCTAAAATAACTGGAAGATAAACATTGAGTTGATTCCAGGTAACATTTCCAAAATGCCCAAATGACCAGGTAATAAACGACTGAAGTTTGGCTGGCATACTGAAAAACATTAACAGACTAACCACAGCCCCTACGCCATAGCTGATCATCAAACCAAGTATGAGGATGGACATGACATCCATGCGCCTGGCCAGGATGAGAATCAGGAGCAGTACGCTCGCTGAGCCCGCACTTGCCGCAACGACTACTAACAGGTGCCCGCTTAATCCCAATCCTTGTGTGAGAGCCAAGCCAGCAGGCGCCACTGCCAAGACCACAATCGCAACACCGAGGCTGGCTCCTGAATTTACTCCGAGCACGAACGGATCGGCCAAGGGATTTCTGAAAATCGTTTGCATCAACAATCCGGATACAGCAAGTGCTGCTCCAGACAGCATAGCTGTCAACGCCTGGGGTAGCCGGAAATCCACCACAATTTGTTTAAGTACCGGATCAGCTGATGCGCTACCCGTTAATATGCCGAGTAAATCACTCACCGAGATTAACACAGAGCCGAGACCTACGTTAGCAAAGAAGAGGGCAAGCAAGAGCAACCCGAGCCCGCCGAAAAGTAAGCTTGGTTTTCTTTGTTTCGTATGTCGTGTCTTTAAATTCACTAACTTTTATTTTGGAACCACAAAAAGCGCAAAAGGCACAAAATAGTTCGGTGGCACTTATTGAATAAATTTACGAATTTGGAGCTTAGCAGATCCAAAGTTGATGAGTATACCGTGTTTATATTTGGTGGCTCCTAGATAGGCTAATGTTTGGGCTGCGTGTTCATCTACAAGTGCTTTTGCGGCTTTTAGCTCGATAAGAATCAGATCCTCAACAATCAGGTCTGCGTAATATTCACCTACAATTGATCCGTCTTCGTCCAGGACTGAAATTGGCAACTGCTGGTCAATCTTTAGGCCCTGTTTCCTAAGCCTATTCCTAAGAGAATTTTCATACACTTTTTCCAGAAAACCATTTTTGAAATACTTATGAGTTTCGAATGCTGTTTCTCTGATGGTATCCGCTAGCTGATTAATCTCTGATTCATTCGTTTTTGTGCCTCCTGTGCTTTTTGTGGGTACAATTCTATCTCTTATTTCAACTGTTCGTAATAGATAAACTGATGATCCGGGAATAGATCCGGGTGGAAGACTTTGATCAAATCAGCCAACACCTCTTCGGGGTGGTTGATTCCCCGTTCCCAGATGTCGTTGCCTCCATGTTCGTTTGCGCGCAAGGAGTTGTTAAAGACTTTTCCTTCGCGAAATGCACGGAAACCGGTGAACCGTGAATCGAGTGCCAAAAGTGATGCTCTGGTTCGGTAGGCTCCAGGATTGAGCCACACGTCCGCGACCGCTGCTTCGTGCAAGATGACCTCAAAATCCAAAGGGACTCCACCTGAAGATCTATTTTCAGCCCACAGGTAGTTGGCACCTGCATCGGCAAACGCGCGGGCATTGTAGCTAGATCCTCCTGGTACGTGCCATACGCCGGCGTAGGGAGCATTGGAAAACACCGTGGGTCTATTTTTTACGGACCTGGTCATCGCTGTTAAGGCCTCATACTCTTGGGCGACTTGATTGAAGAACGCCTCCGCTTCCTCCTCCTTGTCCACCAGCGCGGCAATGACCTTGATCCATTCTGAACGTGCCAATGGATGAGACTCCATATATCCGGCCGTCAGAACGGCAGGTAGCTTAGCTCGTTCTAGCTTGGGGTGATCGTCATAAAGACTTTCTCCTGTAGTGCTGGTTAAGATTAAATCTGGCTGCAATTGAAGTATCGATTCGATTTCGAGAGCGGCTCCTCCCTGGATGGGCTTTAGTGTTCCGTTATCAACACGGGCATGCACTTCCGGATCACTGGTAAAGTCCAAATAAGCGATGCCCACTAATTGGTCGTACAAATCCAGAGTCCTGATAGGCCCCAGGTAGACCGTGGCAGTGATGATGATCCGTTCTGTAGGGGTTCGAATGATTTGAACGCCATCAGGTAAGTCCGGAACTTCTCCGCCTTTGGGAACCAGTGCATACTGATAACTCAAATCCCCTGAGCCGCGCCAAGGATTGGTCACGGTCAGGAGCTTGTGAGTTGAGAAATACTGAAGAGAAAAATTCTCCGCATATTGATTGGCAGAGTATAGCCCTTGAGTCGTTCCACCTAAGAGAAACGGTAGGACTAGTCTCCAAATCAACTGCGAAAATGTACTCATCAGAAATTAAATCTTACTCCACCGTATATTGAGAATCCAGCGGTCTGGAAGCCTTCAACTTCCTGGTAGTCTTCATCAAACAAATTGTCGATGCGAGCCCATAGCTGTGTGCCTTCATTTACTTGATACCTACCTGCCAGATTAAACACCGTGTAGCCACTTTGTTTCATCGTTGAAAAGCGAGTGCTGTATTGGCTACTCGCTGAGAGGGCAGTGGCACTTAAGTTGAGTTTGTCAAACAGCTGAAGGTTATACCCCAGTGATACTATGTTTCGAGGAACCCGCTCCGCCTCTTGGCCGTCCAAGTAGTTCGCATCACTATAGGTGTAGGCCAAGGTTGTGGATGCGTTTTCAGCAATTTGGAAACGCAGTGCATTTTCAATACCTTCACTTTCATAGACATCTTCGTTGGCGTAGGTAAACGAGTTGAAGCTGAATATTATTTTATCTTCCACTTCATTCCCGAACAGAGTGGTGGTAAAATAAACTTTCCCATTCACCAGTTTTTGTTCGTAGGCCAGGTCCCAGCCCTCTCCAGATTCGGCTTTCAATCCTGGGTCGCCAAAACTTGAGAATAATTGAAAAAACGATGGGGCTTGAAAGGATGTTCCGTAGGACCCCCGAATGCGGGCGTTGATAGCCTCCAGGCGGTAGCTAAATGTTGAGCGCCACGTCGTTTCTTCACCGTAGGTGCTGTTGTCATCATGTCTGCCACCCAGCGTCCAATCCAGGAGCTCAGTCGCTGCTACGATATTCTCAAGGAAGATCGAGCTATTTGTGCGACTTTCACTCCCTGAGTCGTTATACTCCTCCTCGTATTCCAGACCACCGACGAGGGTCCAGGTCGAGGTCGCGCGGTAGGTATTTTTCCAATCGTAGCTGTATCGTTTTCCATCATTCGGGAAACTGCCTCCCGTAACACTGACAGAATCGGCATCGTTAAATGCAATACCCAGTGAACTATCCCATTGATCGTTTGGTTTGAAATCCCCTCCAACGCGGGAGAAGAACTGGGTGGTTTCAGAATAATTGATGAGTTCAGGTGCGCCGAATAATGAATTGGGATCACCAGGATCGAATTCAGATAAGGTATCAAACCAGTAAGTCATGAAATTCAACGAAGTGGTTTCGCTGAGTTCATAGTCTAGCTTTAAGGAAGCCTGCGTATTTTCATACTTATCTTCATCCTCCCACTCGGGTCCGAAGCTGGGGTCCTGGACTGAGAATTGATGTTCATAGTGACTGAGGTTGAGGGCCCAACTAAGTTGTCCTTCAGCTCCACGCGTAGTCAGGTGGGCATTGACAGTATCGTGAGCGCCATAGCCGACTCCGACTTGGCTTCCTGGGTCTGTTCTCCCATCAGCGGTCTGTATACTTATCACCCCGGCAAGTGCGTTGGCGCCATAGAGGGAGCTTTGAGGTCCTTTCAGGATTTCTACTCGGGACACATTATCTCCGAACAAACTACCGAAGTTAACGATTTGCCCAGTGGATGGATTATCAACTTTTACACCATCGATGAGTACGGTGGGCGTATTGGCATTTAATCCCCGTGTAGTAATCCCGAAGGCTCCACCTGGGCTACCATTATTACGTAGGTAAAAACCGGGTACGTATCGCATGTTGTCCAGCAGGAAGGACTGTTCTGATTTGGTAAGATCGTAACGGTCGAGGATCTCGACGGAGCTACCGATTTGATTCAGCGGGACTTCTGATCGATTGGCCACAATGACCATCGGATTCAAGTCGTATATAGTTCTATCTGAGTTGTCTTCCTGTGATCGCGCAGGAGATACCAGAGATAGGAGGGTTGCAGCAGCTGCAATGGATCTGGTTGTTTTTTGAGTTGGTTTCATGTGTATTGCTACTGCCGTAGAAACACATGGGTCCGACTCCAGAAGAATGGTCAGGTATTATCAACAAAGACCATCGTTGAGCGCTACCACCTGCTTCTGCGGCAAGTATGGGTGCCTCTTGTTGCCAGTATTCGGACTTCAGGCTTTTTGCCTGTTACCGTAGCGCGACTGTCGCCGATTTTCACAGCGTTCCCTGGATTAACAAAAGTGTTTGATTCTAATTTAAAAGAACAGGGCTTGGTTTAAGGACTTTATTCAGAAGTTATGCAAGGGATTTGTCAGATCTTTCATTTCGAAAGTAACAAACTATAGAATCCGTTCATTCCGGCCTCAATTCTCGAGTAGCTCTAACTATTTAGAATTCCCAAAGGAGCTCTTTACCGCACCACAGGCAAACATCTGAGCACCAAAGTACGGATTGGTCACTGACTTGTCTTTCTGTAGCCAGGAGGCTCCGGTAAAGTCGAAAGCCATCGGGCAATAAACCAGATGAGCTTGGGTAGATTTGATCCCATCAGATTCTACCAGAGGAATCATTGCGTCCGATAATTTCTTAAACGCTATCCGCGCTTCCTTGATATCCGAGGATTTTAAAATTGCCTGGGTGGCCTTGCTGATATCCTTAGAGCAAGTGCTGTCTTTCTGCGCAGCATTTAGTGCCTTGGTGGAAGATATGGCTGCCTCAAAATCATCTGCGGCGAGTGCTTCCTGAGTGGCAAAGTAGTGGCCAATAATGTGGTCCGCACAGCTCGCATCTGAGTTCGCATGGTTAGCGGCGGTTAACATAGGTCCTGCCATGAGCAGGGTGGTTAAGAAGGCGATCAATCGAGTCTTCATTTTGTGAGTCTTAGCTTAAGTTTTAATTCTTCTATCATTGAATAAAGGACTGGCACGACAAAAATGGTTATTAGGGCTAGCAGCATCCCTCCAAAGGTTGGAATCGCCATAGGGACCATGATGTCGGATCCTCGGCCCGTTGACGTGAGCACGGGTAGTAATGCCAGAATGGTCGTAGCACTGGTCATAAGAGCCGGGCGAACCCGTCTTGTTCCCGCGTAAATGACCGCTTCCCGAATGGTGGCTACCGATGTAGGCTTTCTATCGCGAAAGGTCTGCCGGAGATAGGTGCAAATCAATACACCATCATCCGTGGCGATGCCGAAAAGTGCGAGGAAGCCTACCCAGACCGCCACGCTCAAGTTGATGGGATGAACTTGAAACAAATCCCGCAGGTTGGCGCCCAAGACCGTGATATCCAGAAACCAGGGTTGTCCATACAGCCAAATGAGGATGAATCCTCCCGACCATGCGAAGGCGATCCCCGTGAAAATAAGAAGCGAAGTTAGCACCCTTCGGAACTGCAGATAGAGAATTATAAAAATGAGTACCAGAGCCATGGGTATCACCAGCATGAGGCGCTTTGCCGCTCGCTGTTGATTCTCATAATTTCCCGCCGTTTTGAATGTGACGCTTTCCGGCAGCACGAGTGTCCCGGCAGCTTCCTTTTCTTTCAGGATGCTCTCTACGTCTTCGGCGACTTCCACTTCGGAATATCCCTGAGCCTTGTCAAAAATGACATAACCCATGAGAAAGGTGTCCTCGCTCTTAATGACCTGTGGCCCTCGAACATAGTTGATGTCAGCCAGTTGTTTTAGAGGGATCTGCAAGCCATCAGGACTCGCCACGAGGATGTTCCCGATCTCTTCAAAGTTATCACGCAACTCACGCATGTAGCGCACCCGGACTGGATAACGTTCCCGGCCTTCGACGGTCTGGGTGACATGCCTTCCACCCACCGCAACTTCGATCACGTCTTGGACTGATTGAATACTCATGCCGTATCGAGAGATCGACTCACGGTTGATATCTATTTCCATGTATGGCTTACCTACCACGCGGTCGGCGAATACCGTTGCTGAGTTGACAGACGGAATTTTCTTTAGCGCGGATTCAATTTGGAGCGCGGCTGTTTCCAGGCTTTCCAGATCCGGGCCGAACACCTTGATTCCCATGGGTGACCGCATTCCGCTTTGCAGCATGACAAGGCGTGCGGCAATGGGTTGGAGCTTGGGGGCAGATGTAGTTCCCGGCACTTGAGCGACACTTACAATTTCCTTCCAGATGTCATCGGCGGATCGGATATGATCTCGCCAATTACGAAATGGTTTACCGTTTCGATCTGGGATCAGGTCACCGACAGGATCTCTTACGAATTCATGACTCCCTTTATCAAATTTGTAGGTCAGGATATTACCATCTTCGTCGATTTCATACTCGGGCACATAATTGATAATCGTTTCGATCATCGAAACAGGTGCGGGGTCCAGGGGACTATCAACGCGTCCAAGTTTTCCCACTACCGTATCTACCTCATGTATTCCGCGGATGGCTTTATCCTGCTTTTGGATAACATCCAACACTTCGCCCACCGATGCATGCGGCATGGTGGTGGGCATCCATAGAAAGGAACCTTCATCGAGAGAAGGCATAAACTCTTCCTTGAGATCGATTGCAATCAGGAAGCCTGCAACTACCAGGAGTCCACTTGCGCTCAAAAAGATGGTTTTAACCTTCAGGATAAATCCGAGCAGCTGAGGATAGATTCTTATGAACAGTAAGAACGCGCCAAGCAGGAGCCCGATAGCTAGAATAACAAATAATAGATTTCCGATCGATCTTTCAGGACCTAGTGGACTCCAATCGCCAGCCAGGAGATTGGCAATCAGCAAGGCAACCAGGATGTTAAAGCCTAGCGTCACGCGGCCTTCTATTTGAGTGGGGAGCTTTCCTTTAAGAAGGTGAAATCCAGCAATACAGAGAATGAGGATCCTCGCCATCCAAGGCAGCCATCCGAGTACACTGATTTCAATCAAAGTCAGTAAGGCCACCAGGATCCATAGGAGACGTTTCATCTTCTCTCCGTTGTTCTTTCCCGCAATGAGCCATTGGGCGATCGGAGGTAAGATCGTGAGGGCAACCAGGATGGAGCCCAACAAGGCAAAGGTCTTGGTATAGGCGAGTGGCTTGAACAATTTACCTTCGGCGGCTTGCATGGTAAAAACCGGAAGGAAACTGATGACGGTGGTGAGAACAGCAGTTACAATTGCACCTCCTACCTCGGAGCAAGCGTTGAATACGAGCTGTTGGCTCGAAGGTTCAGCCTGTTCATAGGGAGCTGATTTTCTCTTCGCGGCTTCCTTGTGTTTGAGAATATTCTCAGTCAGGACCACTCCCATGTCGACGATGGTGCCGATCGCGATGGCAATACCAGATAGTGCTACCACGTTGGCATCCACACCGAACACACTCATGCCGATAAATGAGAATAGAACTGCCAGCGGCAATATGCTCGAGATGAGGGCTGCGCTTCTCAGATGCAGCACCATGAGCAGGACCACAATGATCGTGACCAGGATTTGTTGGGTGACTGCATTCTCCAAAGTGCCTAAGGTTTCTATGATCAAGCCCGAGCGATCGTAGAAGGGAACGATGGTGAGTTGGCTTTGGGTACCGTCTTCCAAGGTCTTTGAAGGAAGACCCGGAGATATCTCTTCAATCTTCTTCTTTACCGCTTGAATTGCAGCCATGGGGTTTTCGCCATAACGGGCGACGACGACCCCTCCGACCGTTTCAGCTCCTTCCTTGTCTAAAACGCCACGGCGAACGGCCGGACCAAATTCAATCTCAGCGACTTGGTCCAGTGTGATGGGTACATGGTTGTGATGGGCTACCACCGTTTGTCTTAGGTCTTCCAGGTTTTCGATAAAGCCCAAACCTCGGATGACATATTCCACGCTATTGATTTCAACAGTCCGTGCCCCGACATCGATGTTGCTCGCGCGCACCGCGTTGAACACTTGCTGAAGAGTAAGCTGGTAGGTCCTTAGGGCATCTGGATCCACGTCGATCTGGTATTCCTTTACATAACCGCCGACCGAAGAGACTTCAGCAATCCCCTCAACTCCCTGGAGCGCGAATCGCACATACCAATCTTGAACACTTCTTCGTTCATGGAGGTCCCACCCACTGGTAGGGTTTCCATCTTCATCCCTTCCTTCCAGCGTATACCAGAAGACTTGCCCCAGTGCCGTTGCATCGGGTCCCAGCCTTGGCGCGACTCCTTCTGGCAGCGTTCCTGAAGGAAGACTGTTCAGCTTTTCTAGTATGCGACTCCGTGTCCAATAGAACTCCGCCTCTTCCTCAAAGATAATGTAGATAGAAGAAAACCCAAACATGCTAAAACTTCTGACTGTCTTAACCTTGGGCAAACCGAGTAGGGCAGTGGTGAGTGGGTAGGTGATCTGGTCCTCAATGTCCTGAGGCGATCTTCCTTTCCAATCGGTGAACACGATTTGCTGATTCTCTCCGATATCCGGTATCGCATCTACGGGTACAGGATCTCTTTCCAGCCCGGCTACATCCCAATTAAAAGGTGCTACCATCAGGCCCCAAAAGATGAGGCCGACGGTCAAAAGGACGATTATCAACTTATTTTCGAGACAAGCTCGAATCAGCCAGTTGATGAGGGACGTGGGACGCGGGTCGGGGGACGAGGGGGTGGAATCGATAGCCGGAGGTTTCATTGTTGGCGTCCTCGCTTTCTTAGGCTGGTCATGGTTTTCGTGAGGATGGCAATGATGTGGTCGCATTGATCTGTCCGCTCGGTAACGAGGTCTTCGGGAAACCATCGCCTCATCCGTACATACCTGCCTTTGGTTTCACGAGCTGAGCCACGGGCGATAACCAGGAATCGGATATACTCTTTGGTTGTTTCTCTCCCGTGTCCCTCTTCAATATTAGCTGCAATCGAGTCCGCGCTCGTCAATTGCTGAGAGACCAATCGTTCGAGTGGCTTTTTCCTCGCGAGGTCCGAAAAATCATCAACGACCAAATCAAACAACTCCATAGCCAACTGATAGGCCTTAAACTTTTCCAACGACTCCGTACTCATCGGTTTTCCTCCCTCGCCCCGTGTCCATGCCCCGCATGATCAGTCAGGTTTCCCTTTACCTCACCGCACGTAAGCATTTGGGATCCAAAATACGGATTGAGGAGTTGGTCAGTGTCTTGGATCCAATCAGCTCCGGTTTGGCCATAGACCATAGGGCAGTGCATCAAGTATAAGTCTCCTTCAAATGCATGAGTATCGGATTTGACGGCTTGAATCATTGCAGCCGACAACTCGTCAAATTTAGGACGTCTAATCCCGTCCAAGTCTTCAGCTGCCAGCATGGAGTGTATTAATTCGGGCAGGCTTCCTGAATGCCCCGTAATCTCCATCATCGTGTTCAGGGCCGCCTTGGAATCCTCAAGATTGTCATCTGCCAGCGCTTTATGAAGTGCCAAGTAACCCGGCATGAGCTCTCGCGCCATTCCAGTTTGCAAAGCAATCCCTTGCCCCTCGTCACCCGTCTCTTGCCCCATATTTCCACTCATCATGCTTGGCTTGGCTTGAATTTGAAGGGCACTGTCTATTTTAAAGGCTCCCTGGCTTACCACGCGCTCACCTTCCTTGAGTCCACTTAGTATTACGAATTGGTCTCCGGCTCGAACACCAAGCTCGACCTCGCGACCTTCGTAACTAGGACCCTTTGCATCCAGGGTCTCTACGTATACAACCGCCCTCTTTCCGGTTTGCAGAATGGCGGAGCTCGGAACCAGCAGCGGCTCTCCTCGACCTGCTTTAGGACCCAGTCCCATTTCATCGGCAGGGACTAAATCCATGCCACACACATCACAATTGCCAGGGCCGTCCTTTACGATCTCCGGATGCATCGGGCTGACCCATTTGCCTGCCAGATTCGGGACCACGACTCCTCCGGATTCATTGAGCTGAGCTCGCAAGATTCCACGCACAAATTGGCCGGGTTTGAGTAATTGATCGGGATTCGGAATGGAGACGCGAATCTTCGCCGTGCGGGACATGGAATCGATTTCAGGATAAATGAGAGAAACCTTCCCTATGATTTTTTCCCCTGGATTGGCTTCGGCGTTGATGGTGATTTCCTGTCCATAGTGGATCCAAGGCAGGTCCGACTCATAGGCGTCGAAGGTGATCCAGACGTGGGTTAGATCAGCTATGGTGAAAAAGTTATCTCCCAGGTTTACATGGTCACCTTCCTGTATCGACTTTCCTACGACAGTTCCACCGATCGGGGCATCAATATCCAGGAACTCCTGTGCTTCCAGCTTCTGCTCGATTGCATTGATATGCTCCTCTGAGAATCCCCATTGCCGAAGCTGTTCGCGAGGGCCTTGAGTAGCATCCTGTCGACTGCTGAACTTCAACGCGGTGATCAGGTCGGTCTGAGCAGCGAGCAAATCTTTGCTGTAAACCGAGGCGAGGTGATCTCCTTCTTTCACCGAGATACCGGTCGCATTTACAAAGAGCTTTTCAATCCGCGCAGGAAAGCGAGCACTGATTGATTTTAGTCGCGTTTCGTCATAGGTCACCTTCCCGAATAGGCGTATCTCCTTTTGAGCGATGCCTTTTTTTACCTCCGTGGTTTGGATGGCTGCCAATGTTCGGGCTTGATCAGATAATTGCAGGGCACCATTCGCGGTCGAAGGGGGCATGTCGCTCAGGGGGATCAGATCCATCCCACAAATTGGGCAGGGGCCCGCTTCGGGCAGCTGAACCTGGGGGTGCATCGCACAGCTCCAGATTTCTCCTGCTGAGGGCTCTGCCTGCTCGTCGGAGCTTGTGCTCTTCGGCGTGGAAAATAGAAAGTAGCCCAGTACGAGACCGACAGCGAGTCCGGCTGGAATGGTATAAATAGAAGATAGTTTTAAAGATGATGTTTTCATTGATTCGGTGGTTAGTGGATTAACCAAGTGGAACAAATTGCAGATCGGCAGTTTGGGTACGGATCAGAGCCCCCTTATGGGCTCATTCAATGAATCGCAATCCAGCTGTAATTCCGTCGTTTGCGACGTGCTAATCGTAGCGATTCATCGAGCTCCGCAGCCTGCAAGAGCGATGATACTCAATCTCAAAGTCTTCGTACACAGTCCGTCTGTATTCCCACCCAACGTGGGACCGACTGTGTTGCCTCATAATTCCTTGGAGGTGCCTCGAGCGATGTCTGGAGGATATCCAAGCTTTGGGCCTCCTTAAAGAAATCACTTTGCACTAGCAGGCTTGCAAACGGAATTGAGATGTGGGCGTTGGCCGTAATGACTGAGTCTCTGGCCTGCTCGCAATTCATGGCATCCTGTTCCTGATTGGCACTACCCGGAGCTTGTGACTCGGAGGTGCAGCAGGAATGGTCGGCCTTCATTGGCATATCGACCTGATGACCTTCTCCAAAGGCAAAGCAGCAGCATAGCGGATTCAAGATCGCCATGATAATTAGAACTGCAGCTGCCTTTTTCATTTTCGCCTTCAATCTGGGCTAATAATCGTGAGGAATCAATCCCACAGTTCATTCTATGAACCTTCTTTACATTTAAAATTTGATGCTGTTTGCAGCTAGAAGGTTTATCCGGCAAGGCGGTTTCGAAAGAGTTGGGCTGGTAAGCCCGCTCTTTTGGAAGCAACACCGCTGGAGAGCATAATGGCGCAAACCCTTTGGGCTAAGGTCCTTTGGGCTTTGAGCAGCGTTATTCATCTCGCGACGGGCTTTTAGCCCTACGTTGAGATGGATCGCCTCGCTCAAAACCAAAATGCCTCTCAGCAGCGCGAATTATAAATGTAAAGAGGGTTCCGAAAACCAACGAATATTTTTACGAAAAACCAGTTGACGACCTGCAAGGCAGGGATTTTAGTCCGTCCTCTTATATTGGAAGGCCAGATAGCTCAGTTGGTAGAGCAGAGGACTGAAAATCCTTGTGTCCCCAGTTCAATTCTGGGTCTGGCCACCAATATGAATCAACGACTTACAGAATTTATAGCCTCTGACGCCAAGAGGCTTTTTTTGTCGATTGACACTAAATTGACACTAAAAAAACGAAAAACCTGATTTACAGGGGTAGGATAGGCTTTGGAGATTAGCTTGTTTCTTTGCATGGCTACAGTAGAAGCGCTTGCATTAGACCTCTCCACAGATTTCCCACGCAGCCCCAGAGCATTGCTCGGTGGCTATGTCGTCGCTGGTAGAACACTCGATAAATGTCGGGCTGCTATTGCGGGAACCAATGGAGAATATCATTTCGATTGTCCCTTGGATAACTTCTTTTTCGATTTTACCGGGATTACGGCGGACGCATTTAAAGCGTTTGTTGCTACGGGTGCAGACGATGAGGCGGTGGGTGCCTGGATTCAGGAGAATGCCAAGCAAGAGGATGAGACAGAGGTCATTCAGTGGAACAACGATATGCGGGGTAAACGCATTTCTGAAATGCCCATCGAGCTACAACAGTTTCTCGAAGGCTACATTCCTCAGTATATCCCTGCTGGGAAGATCGTATACGTCTGGTTTGACGTGTATGATCATGAAGAAGGCCGAACCTAAAGAGCGTCTACCTTTCCAGCCATTTCGAAATCATTAGAACTCAGACCTTTCGTCGTATGGGTCCACCAAGTTACGGTAACTTTGCCCCATTCGGTTAAGATCTCCGGATGATGATCTTCGGCTTCAGCAAGCGCTCCTACTTGATTAGTGAAAGCGAGTGCTTCCTCAAAGTTCTTAAAAGCATAGCTCTTTCGTAGTCGAAAGATTCCATCGACTTCGATGACTTCCCACCCATCCAGAGTCTGAAGGGCTGCTGCGATTTCTTCTATCTTGAGGGACCGGCGGCTCACCTTATTGGGTGAGCTTGATGTTTCGCCAGTAAACTTTCTGTCCGATCTTTTCTTTGTTGTTCCCAATGCCGTGTAATTGGAGAGCAATGTATCCCGTGGGGGTGTCCCCATCGTGCACATCCGCGGTTTGCACACCATTGAGCCAGATCTGAAAGTGATCGTCTTGGGCGATGATTCGGAAGTGGTTCCAATCGCCAGCCTTGAATGTGCCTGCTGGAGCTTTGTTCTCATCGGGTGTGTGAAGGAAGCCTCGAGCGCCCTCTTCATAAAGAGTCCCGGTCCAGCCACGGTCAGTTGGATCAATCTCTACCTGGTATCCCCAGAAGCGGCCTTTCTCCCAGACTCGTTCTCTAGTGTCTCGACTTCCGTCTTCCTTAAAGCGACCTCCCCAACGAATCGTAGTGGTCTCTTCCGCATAGGTGCTACTCCGAATTTGAATGCCTGAGTTGAGCAGTGGGTCGACTTTGAATTCTACCTCCAGTTCAAAATTGTCATACATCTTTTCGGTAGCTAAAAAGCTATTGGGCAGGTCAGGCGCCGCTTCGCCAACAATGGCATCGTTTTCCACGTAAAATTTACCTCCGCCAAAATTTTGCCATCCATCCAGGTTGGTGCCGTTGAATAGATCGACTGATGGTTGACTGGCCTCTTCAGAGGGCGAGCAGCCGACAAACCAGAGGCAGGATAGAGCGAGAATGGAGTAGAGATATCTCATAGATTTCTTAGTAATGATTAAAGCTTCAGCTTTGTGGCCGGTAACTTGCCTTGCCAGCAATGGTTGTGCGAAGGCTGAGTAGATGAGATCCGGAAGTAATATACAAGGTTTTCAGGTCTTCGCCGCCGAAGGTGCAATTGGTAATCGTGTCCTCGGGTGTTTCTACAAAGGCAAGTAGTTCGCCTTCTGGTGAGATGACATGAATACCCGGCCGTGTATCCAGTGTTTCGGAGCTTCCACGTTCATTATGAAGTCCTGCAGCGACGTAAAGGTTCCCGGCTTCATCCACGCACATTCCGTCACCACTTCGCCCCGGGTAAAAATCAATGATCTGGCTTCGTTTGGATAGGCTGCCATCTGCTGCGAGTTTGTATGAGACTATGCACCTTTTTTTGGATGCTTCACCGTGGGCTTCAATCAAGTGCAGAGTCTTCTCGTCTGGAGAAACAATGATTCCGTTGGGCATGTGCACATCGGGTTCGGCGAGGAGTTGGGTACCCCTTCCGTTGGGGTCGAGGCGGTAGACGGCCTTGAGGTTCTCCTTCTCCAAATCAGGATTGTTTCCCCGGGAGGTAAAATAGATGCGTCCATGTGAATCGTAGTCCAGGTCGTTGGGAGACTGGAGTTGTTTTCCTGCAAAGCTATCTGCCAAGACACTGATCTCACCTGTTCTCAAGTTGGTCCGTGTGACACGCCCGGATGCTCCCTCGCATGCAAGAAGATTTCCCTGAGGGTCGAATCGGAGGCCGTTTGCTGCGTTTGAGTTTTCGCGAAAAATCGAAAGGGCTTTCTTTTTGGGATCCCATTTCAAAATCTTGGAGACTCGAATATTGGTAAAGTAGACATTCCCCTCCCTATCAACTGCGGGTCCTTCCGTGAAGATGGCGCTGTCATCGATCCGTGTTTCGGTTTTCAATGTGCCCAAATAGTCGGACGAGTTTAGGTCTTTGTAGCGTTCCGATATTCCACTTACCTGAGCTTGTTTCCCGCAAGCGGGTAAGAACGCTGCCGCACTCGCAAGGCTCGATGATTTGAGAAAACTGCGACGACTTAGGCTGGGGTAGTTTTTCATAGGTCCAAGGAGTGTAGGCAAACTCCCTCATACAGGTCCAGCTTCTGCTTAGCTCTTCGTACAGGAAAAAGCCGACTGAGGGTCCAGCCGGCTTGAAAGTAGTTGGGATTGTAGATGGTTTCTAACTAAAATCGATGGTCACCATGTGTGTGCTTGGAGCCATGGATTCTTTAATATCTACCATGCGGTCATAGAGACTTTGCAGGTGCTTGCGTAGGTCGACTTTAACACTTGCGCTGGAAATAAATGGATCCTCGACAATGAATTCCTCAGGATTGGCCTCCTGGGCCAAGAGCTCCTGGATGGTAAGAAAGGTCTCATTAAACTCTTCGCGAGGTAAGGAAATTTCATTGGTGTCGGTGACTTTCATGAAACAAGGGCTTGAGGGTCTTATCATGTGGTTTCTCTTAGACGAGACAGATTGTGATTATATTTCAGTATTTCTGAGGGACTGGAAATATACGGATTTATTAAAGTAATCTTATGCTTGGGATGGGTATGCTTTAGAAGTGTTCCAAGTAATCCTTGGCTTGCAGTCTAAGTCCATTGCCGTTCACTGAGGCTTTTCTTATTTTAAAACTTTTTAACAACTGATGAGTAAAAAGGAACGAACAGCCATTAGCCCGACTCGCAACGAGGATTATCCTGAGTGGTATCAACAGGTAGTGCGAGCAGCCGAGCTTGCTGAGAACTCACCCGTCCGTGGATGTATGGTGATCCGGCCTTGGGGCTACACGCTCTGGGAAAACATGCAGCGAGTCTTAGACGAGATGTTTAAAGAGACAGGCCACAAAAATGCCTATTTCCCGCTTTTTATTCCTATCAGTTATTTAGAAAAGGAAGCAGCACATGTCGATGGGTTTGCCAAAGAGTGTGCTGTGGTCACCCATCACCGCCTGGAAGCAGGTGAGGACGGTAAGCTGATCCCCGCTGGTGAGCTCGATGAGCCCCTGATTGTTCGGCCGACTTCTGAAACAATTATTGGCGAAACCTTTTCCAAGTGGATTCAGTCCTACCGTGATCTGCCTCTGCTCATAAACCAATGGGCGAATGTGGTGCGATGGGAGATGCGAACCCGACTATTCCTCCGCACCACCGAGTTCCTTTGGCAGGAAGGTCATACCGCCCATGCCACTGAAGAAGAGGCGATCGAAGAAACGTTAAAGATGCTCGATGTCTACGCTGACTTTGCAGAAAACTGGATGGCCGTTCCAGTCATCAAGGGTGAAAAGACCGAAGGCGAGCGTTTCCCAGGTGCTGTTAACACCTACTGTATTGAGGCGTTGATGCAGGATCGGAAGGCCCTCCAGGCAGGGACGACTCACTTTCTAGGTCAGAATTTCTCCAAGGCTTCCAACATCGATTTTCTGGATGAAAAGGGCGAACGCTCGCTTGCCTGGACGACGTCCTGGGGAGTATCAACCCGCCTCATCGGAGGCTTGATTATGACCCATGCCGATGACGATGGCATGGTGCTTCCTCCGAAGATTGCGCCTACTCATTTGGTTATTCTTCCCATTTTTCGCAAAGACTCTGACAACGACGCTATTCTTGAATATTGTCGCGAGATCAAGGCCGAGCTTGAAAGCAAAGTTTACCATGGTCGTCGGATCTGGGTAGAAATCGATGATCGTGATCTACGTGGCGGGGAGAAAATGTGGTCTTGGATCAAGAAGGGAGTGCCAACCTGGATTGAAGTAGGGCCTCGAGATATGGAATCGGATTCGGTTTTCTTTGGTCGACGTGATCAAGGGCCTAAGGAGCGAAAAGGAATTGGGCGAGCTGAGTTCATTGATTCATTCACGGGAGCTTTGGATGATATTCAGGATAATCTATTGGCTCGAGCACGTGCATTCCGCGAAGAGAACACCGTGACGATTGATTCAAAAGATGAGTTCTATGACTTCTTTACGCCTGAGAATAAAAACCAACCGGAAATTCATGGCGGATTTGCATTGGCCCACTATTCGGGTGAGCATGAGCTGGAAGAGAAGATACAATCAGACCTAAAAGTTACGGTTCGGTGTATTCCACAGACGGATAATCCCGAGCCAGGGACTTGCATCTTTACCGGGAAGCCGAGCAAGCAGCTCGTCGTTTTCGCCAAATCCTACTAGGCGATCGTTGGCCGGAGGTGGTTAAAGGCGTGTTTCATATATTGCGTTCTATGCTTTAACGCTCCGATCGAACCACTTTGGAGTTCTATGTAGCACCTCAGGCCAACAATCGCCCAATGAACGATTGAGTTTTTGAATCCGTAGTTCCACCAATTTATTGCAGATTTCCTCACTTGCATTTGCAATGTTTTTGCTAAAACTCCTTATTTATGCAGGTTACACTCATACCATGTGCCAATTCAGAGGCCTATCTCGCAAAGCTAGCGGCGATCGGTTTGACTCCCTATGTGGAGGACTCGGACCATATCAATGATCTGCAGGCCGAGAATACCGAGCAGGTCTATTTTGTCTCCTTAGAGACAGCCCAAGGGGAAAATTGGGCAGATATTCGCATGCGATTGGCCGAAGGAAACCGCTATTACCTGGTTGTCGGTGGCGATCTTTCTACCGAGCAGGTCATTACCTTTATTCGCGATGGGGCTTTTGATGTGTTGGATCTGCGGGATACTGACAATCGTTGGCTATCTGCGGTCCATGAAGCTGTAAGCTCCCAAGATTTATGGTGGCAGCTTTACGGAGGCTATTCCTCCTCTACTAATGAGGACCTGCTTGGCCAATCGGCCGCATTGCAGAGTTTGAAGCAAAGTGCATCGATCATCGGTCCGACCAATGTATCGGTACTTGTGCTAGGAGAATCGGGAGCAGGTAAGGAGCGAGTTGCACAGGCGATTCACAATTCCTCCGGGAAAAATAGTTTTGTTGCGGTGAATTGTGCTGCCATCCCAAAGGATCTGATTGAGTCCGAGCTTTTCGGAGTAAAAAAAGGGGCTTACACCGGAGCCGTCTCTTCCAAAAAGGGACTGATTCAGGAAGCAGATGGGGGTACGCTCTTTCTCGATGAGATTGGGGAAATGGACATCATGCTTCAGCCGAAGCTATTGCGTTTCCTGGAAACGCGAAAAGCGCGAAGTTTGGGTAGTAATGAGGAATACTCTGTGGATCTCAGGGTGATCACGGCTACGAATCGCGATCTGGAACTCGAGATTCCAAAAGGAATCTTTCGGGCAGATCTGTACTACCGGATATCGGAAGTTATTTTGAATATACCACCTCTGAGGGCACGGGTTGAAGATATCCCCATTCTTGCTCAGTCCTTTCTCAAAATGAGCGTAGAACGTTTCGGGAAAAGCTTCGACAGCATTGAGCCTGAGTTAATCAACCGTTTTCAATCGTATGCTTGGCCAGGCAACGTGCGGGAGCTTAAGCAGGCCATCGATCGGCTGGTTATATTAAATAATGGACAAATACTGCGTTCAAGTTGGTGGGAAGCACCTCGTAGAAGTCACGAATCATTGGCCATGGAACGGGCCCATGCTGCTACTGTTTCTCAGCCAACTCCTCAAGTAGCCGGGTATACCGCTGATCCATTTCCGCTGACCACTCCAGCTGCTGCTCCACAACCGGCACCGGTCTATAATTTACCTGCGCGCGATGATATTTCAGGTTATCTTCAGGGAGCCCCCCCTAATAAGAAGGATCGTTACAAACATGCAAAATTGCTCCTCGAACAAAGCGACAATGACTACGCTTGGGTCGCATCGCGTATGGGTATTCATCTGACGACGCTTTACCGCTGGCGAAAGAACAATAAAGTCTAGATCGCGAGAAAAGAGAATGGGAGCAAGCGGAGTAGAGATTGCTGTTTTGGTGGGTCCTGTTCGAAGCTACTAAGAGTTTTGGGAAGTATGTTTGCTCCCATCCTCGCACCGACATGCAAAGTGTTCCTCCTTCTCGGCTCTGTCACGTACGGACGTGCGCTCCTTTGTCTATCTCTTCGTCAACTTCACATTTCGTCGCGTTTTCTCGCGTTCTAGATCAGGATGGAGCTTAGTTGGATCACCAGAGGAATCCTGGGAAATGGGGATTTTATGCTTGCTCGATAGGCGGTTCTAAAGACCGTCTTTGAGCCCACCATGGTTTCTGTCAAAGCCAGTCGAAAACGCGCTTCTGTGCATACTCTTGGATGCCGACTTAATCAGTCGGAGTCCTTCATATTGCGTGATCAGCTTGAGAAGGCTGGCTATGATACGGTTCCTTTTGGCGAAGCGAGCGACCTCGCTATCATCAACACCTGCACGGTGACTCGCTTGGCCGATGCCAAATGTAGGAATGCGATTCGAAGTTACATCCGGAAAAACCCAGAAGCCTTTGTGGCGGTTGTCGGCTGCTACTCACAGATTGGCTATAAGGAGATCGCAGAGATTCCAGGCGTCGATTTGATTATGGGTAATCGTGAAAAGCTAAACGTGCTCGACTACGTTCAGCTGGGTAAAAATGAAAAGCCTGCCATTATCCGCGATAGGATTACCAAGGACGACTTTACTATCGATTTTGTGGGCGACCAGCCCTACGAGAAGCGAGCCAATCTAAAGATCCAGGATGGCTGTAGTTTCATCTGTTCATTTTGCATTATCCCAAAAGCCCGTGGGCCTGCACGGTCACGTGACATGGAAAACCTGTTGGCTGAGGCACGACAGATGGCTGATCGGGGTGTCCGGGAGATTGTCCTCACCGGTGTTAATATTGGGACCTTCAACAGCCACGATGGTGACTTGCTAGAGGTCCTGGATCGCTTGGATACGATTGAGGGAATTGATCGCATCCGCATCAGCTCCATTGAGCCTACAACGATTCCTACCGAACTGTTTCCACGGATGAATGATCCGGAGCATGCGCTCCTGCCTTTCCTCCATATTCCACTTCAGGCGGGTTCGGATGCCGTGCTTAAATCCATGCGCCGGAAGTATGATCTCAAAGAGTATCTAGATTTCTTATACCTGGCTCATGAATCCGTGACCGACCTTTGTTTAGGAACAGACATCATGGTCGGTTATCCCAACGAAGGGGAAGCGGAGTTTGAAGAGACCTGCCGGACATTTATGGATAATCCATTCTCATACTGCCACGTGTTTTCTTTCTCTGAACGCGACGGTACACCAGCAGCTCGCATGGAGGATCGCCTCAGTGTACCTGAGAAGCAGATACGGAGTGCCAAGCTTCGTCGCTTGAGCGAGTCGAAGCGCTACGATTATTACGAAACCCATGTAGGTAGAGAAATGACGGTTCTCTTCGAAGATCCCAAAGATGGGCTATGGCCGGGCTATACCGATAACTTCGTTCGAGTGGTTGTTGAATCGGACCAAGATCTGCATAACCAAATTGCCAAGGTGCAATTGAATCGCGTAGTGGGAGACATCGTTGAAGGTACGTTGATAAAACTCATGCCCAATCAAAAAGTGGCCAATCAAACACTGATATCTACTCCATGAGTAAGGGATACTTCATTTTCTCTGAAGCGGCAGAGCAGGGATGCTCTAGCCCTACCTTGTTTTTGAGGAAAGGGAGGGCCACAGCATCCTCGCAGTGCGAGTCGAGCTCTTTCTAATTTATGTACTATTCTAAGGAGATACTTTTACTATGGGACATTGACGGGACGCTTCTATCGGCAAAAGGAGCGGGCCCAATGGCTTTCGATCGCGCCACGGTGGACCACTTTGGTTATGAAATACCGGTTGCATCCATTGATTGGTTAGGCGCCACCGATTATTCCATTGCCTATGCAATGTTGGAGAAAGCGGGTAGAGAGGTAACGCGTGAAGAAGCGAAGGAGCTGATCAATTGCTACTTGTCCTACTTACCTGAAATGTTGGACGCTTCCAATGCGCGTGCCATCGAAGGTACTCAAGAGCTTCTGGAGCATTTTCATGATCATGATGCGGTGCATCAGGGATTGCTTACCGGGAATGTACGAAGAGGGGCGGATATCAAATTGGGCTACCTTGGAGTGGACCATTTCTTTCGCTTTGGGGCCTTTGCTGACCACAGCGATCATCGAAATGATCTCAGTCGCCATGCCTTGGATCTGGCACGTGAACATTTGCATCTGGAATGGTCGCCGGAGCAAATCTATGTCATCGGGGATACGCCCAAAGATATCGAATGTGGTAAAGTCATTGGTGCCCACACGGTTGCTGTAGCCACAGGCCATCATTCCGTTGAACAGCTCAGAGATCACGAGCCGTCTGTGCTTTTTAATTCGTTTAAGGATCCGTCGGTTTTGATGGATTATTTGGGAGTGTAGGAAGGGAGCTTGCTCCCGATTCGATTTCTTAAGGACTGTTTGATTTCGGGAGCAAGCTCCCTTCCTACAGCTTGGATTCGGTTATCCTTGGCGTCTAAAAACTTGCCTCTGAGATGAGCTTCTCAATAGTGCAGTTTTTTCAGCAACTTCTTTTTCTGCATGAATATTGTTAACCTTTCTCGAACCTGTGGGCTCTTTCTGTTTAGTTTAACGCTTTTCCTTGGAGTACCGTTGTTTGCACAGGAAGAGATTGAAGCTGCCGCAAATGCAGTTGCTGAAGTGACCGAACAAAATCTCGACGATAAGATCAATGCCGCGGTGGAACCCGTTACCAGCGTCATCGTTAACGTTGTCTTCTACAGCATTCCAATCGCAGGTCAGATGGTACCCCTTGTGCTTATCTGGTTATTGGTTGGTGCGATCATTTTTACTGTCTACTTTCGCTTTATTAACATTCGGGGGTTCGGGCTGGCTATCGACATTGTCCGTGGGAAATATACGGATCCCAACGAGAAGGGCGAGGTGTCTCACTTCCAAGCTCTGTCCGCTGCCTTGTCTGGAACGGTTGGGCTAGGAAATATAGCGGGTGTTGCGGTGGCCATCAGTTTGGGAGGACCAGGAGCTACTTTCTGGATGATTCTTGCCGGGCTGTTAGGTATGTCCTCAAAATTTGTAGAATGTACGCTTGGTGTGAAGTATCGTCAGATCGACGAGAACGGAACGACCTATGGCGGTCCCATGTATTATTTGAGCCGCGGCTTTGCTGAGAAAGGCATGCTGGGCTTGGGTAACGTGCTGGCTGTATTTTTCGCCATCGTTTGTATCGGCGGATCTTTGGGAGGTGGAAACATGTTCCAGATTAATCAGGCATACTCCCAGTTTGTGGACGTCACGGGCGGAGATACTAGCTGGTGGGCTGGCAAAGGCTGGTTGTTTGGACTCATTGTCGCCGTCATTGTCGGAGTGGTAATTATCGGTGGTATTCGTAGCATCGCTAAAACAACGGCTAAGATTGTTCCCTTCATGTGTGGGATCTATGTGACGGCAGCGATTGTGATTTTAGTTACCAATTTCTCGCAGATTCCTTCCGCGATCGGTCAAATTTTTGGTGGTGCCTTCTCGGGAAGTGCCGTTGCAGGTGGATTTATTGGCGTTCTGATTCAAGGATTTAAGCGAGCTGCCTTTTCAAATGAAGCAGGTATCGGTTCAGCTTCTATCGCCCACTCGGCCGTTCGTACTGAGAATCCCGCCAGTGAAGGATTAGTGAGTTTACTAGAACCTTTTATAGATACGGTAGTGGTTTGCACCATGACTGCCTTGGTCATCATTATCACCGGAACTTGGACGGGAGCTGAAGAGCTAGGGGGTGTGGGAGTTACTTCTGCTGCCTTCGAGAGTGTGTTGCCTTGGTTTAAATTTGTTTTGGCCGTTGCGGTTATCCTGTTCGCTTTTTCTACGATGATCGCTTGGTCCTATTATGGTGAACAATGTTGGGTTTACCTGTTTGGTCGCACCGAGAAAGCCAAACTCATTTACAAATTGATCTTTTGTTTGTTCGTAGTGATCGGCGCGTCCATGACCCTCGGCAATGTAATCGATTTTTCAGATGCTATGATTTTCGCTATGTGTTTCCCCAATGTGATTGGCCTCTATTTCCTCATGCCAAAAGCGAAGGAGGAACTAAACAAATATTTGGCCAAAATCGCCGACGGAACGATCGAGCGCCGCGATTAATTGTTCTTCTAGGAACAAATCCCTTGATGGGCGGACGTACGCTCATTGGAATACTGACCAGTGAATCAAATTGACCGCTATATATTTTGGGAATGGCTGCGCGCCTTTCTACTTGCTCTTGGAGCTACCCTGGGGCTGTTGGTCATCTTTGATATGTATGATAATCTTGGCGACCTGCTCGACTTCAATGCAGCGAGTGCCGACATCCTCTACTACTACTTTATTATCATCCCCAGTCTGCTGCCCTATATTTTGCCGGTAGCCTTTCTCGTCTCCTTACTTTTCTGCCTTAGTAATCTCCATTCAAATAACGAAATAGTTGCCCTTCGCTCGTGCGGTGTGAGTTTCTGGCAAATCTCCCGATCCCTCTGGTTGGCGGGTATGATGCTCTCGGGGTTGCTATTGTATCTAAACGCGAAGGTGGTTCCCTGGGCGGTGGAAGAGGCACGTCAGATCTTAGACGACCTTGAGTACAATTATGAGTTGGAGACGCAGCAGGTTCGCGATGCTGGCATTATTTACAGTGTGGCCTTTAGCAATCCCAAGGATGGGCGGATCTGGTTCATGAACCGCTTCAACAAAAACACCTATCGCGGTTATGGTGTGACGGTGTCTCAGCTCAATGCCTGGAATCAGGAAGTGTCAAAGATCCAGGCTCGAGAGTGCTTTTTTAATACTGCAGAGGAAAGCTGGACCTTTCTTCAGGGGCGTAATTTGGGTTTCAATGTGGAAACCGGAGCTCAGGAAACTTCGAAACCGTTTAAACAGCTCGAGCTCGAGGGATTGGTCGAAACTCCTCGACTGCTTCTCACGCTTGAGCAACGGGCGAAGAACCTGTCTCTCTTCGAACTTCGGACCATTCTCGATTACTACGAAGGAGAGAATAACCCGAAGGCCATTCCATTCCAGGTTCGTTATCATTCTATTTTAGCCGGAACTGTTATCTGCTTCATCATTGTTGGCTTGGCCGTTCCGTATTCCGTCTCCGGCGTTCGCGTAAATCCCATGGTGGGAGTGGCGAAGTCCGCCGGCCTGTTCTTTTCCTACTACTTGGTGATTCGCCTGGTTCTAATGTTTGGGGAGCAGGGCACCTTGCCTCCAGTGGTGGCTGCATGGACGCCCAATATCATCATGGTCGCATTGGCCATGTATCTCTATTCGAGACTTAAGTAACCCTATGAAATCTTTGTTTCTACAACCCCGGTCTCGAGGTCGGGTTCTCTCAGGCCATCCTTGGGTCTTTGCCGGCGAGGTTCAGTCCCTGTTACCAGACGCTGAAAATGGGAAGACGGTATTGCTCCGCGATTCGCGTAAACGAATTCTTGGTAGTGGAATTTACAACAGCCAATCCAAAATCGTTTGGCGCCGCTATTCCATGGATAAACAGCCTTTTAGCATGGGCTACGTACGGCATGCTTTGAAAAAAGCCATTGCTCGTAGGTCTGAGGAACCTTGTCGCCGATTGGTTTGGTCCGAGTCCGATGCCTTACCGGGCTTGGTCGTGGATCAATTTGAAAAGGTCCTGGTTGTGCAAGCGTTGACCCTGGCGATGGATATGCGCTTACCCGCTATCGCGACTACTTTAATAGAGCTCACCGACGCTGAGGCTGTTGTTTTCCGAAATGATGCGACGGTTCGAAAGCTGGAGGGACTCGATACTTACATTCGCACGTTTGAAGATCTGCCCTTGGAACCCTTTGACGTTGAGATCGGGGGAATTACCTATCGGCTTGATTTACTTGAAGGGCAGAAGACCGGGTTCTACCTTGATCAGCGGGAACAGCATGCTCTGGTGTCTTCATTCGCTTCTGGCAAAAAGGTCCTCGACGCCTTTTGCAATCAAGGGGCCTTTGCCTTGCAGTGTGCCAAGGCTGGAGCTGAATCCGTATTAGGTATCGATAGTTCGGATACCGCCATCAAAGCGGCCACAGTAAATGCTGAAGCCAACGAGCTGGAGGCAAGCTTCCAGCCAGCCAATGTCTTTGATTACTTTTCGGATAACCGGGAGGAGAAATTTGATCTTATTATTTTGGATCCGCCTCCTTTTGCGCGTTCACACGGCCAACTTGAAGGAGGGCTTAAAGGCTATAAAGAGATCAATCTACGTGCTTTGAAAGCCCTCAATCCCGGAGGCATTCTTGCTACCTACACTTGCTCGCAAGCGGTATCGATGGAGGTGTTCACCTCTGTTTTGACTGACGCTGCCAGCGATGCCCGTCGGACGGCGCGGATCTCACATCACTGTTACCAGGCTTCGGATCATCCAGTGATGCTTTCAATGCCTGAAAGCGAATACCTTCATGGACTGATCCTGCAGGTGGATTAGTTCCCTGGATGAAGTAGCCACGGTCGTGAGACTGTGGACTTCCATGGTCTCACGACCATGGCTACAAGCAGTTCTCAGAAGTACCTCCTCAATTCCACCTGCAAAAATGAATCCCTACGGAAGGAGAAGAAGGGATCCCCGACTGGGACTTCCACAAAGCCTTGTAACTCTACCTCGAGCTTGTAGTTGGCTCCAATCTGGCGTTGGAATTCGATACGAACAGAGGTGGTATCGTTGCTGCGATCCCAGAATGTTCCGGCTATGATGTTGGTGTCTCGTTCATCGTTCAGAGTAACTCGGGTCCCGGCAAACACATCGCGATTGAAGGGGCTGGTCGCCCGACTTCCTCGTGAATCGTAGTGGTACTCCACAAGGGCACCTACATCTGTTGCCGATCCTATCACACCATAAAACGTGTATTCATATCCACCGACAGACGCTTCATAACTTTGTCCCACCCCGATCGTGTGAGTCCTTCAAATTTCCAGAGCCAGGCTTCTTTGGGTTATTGTAGGTCGATGCCAAACTGGTCAATTTGGCCAAAAAAAGGTCTGAAGCTTTCAGGTCCGTCTTCTTTAAATTGGGGGATAAGAAGTGGGTCGCGTCCGTTTCCTCTGAAATAGTGTGCCCCAATATCAAAGTCGCCCACGATCCCCTTCCACCGGATTGCCGCGTCGATGTGCGACTCCTCTGCTGATGATTCCCAGATACATGAGAGGAATGATGGTTTGCATATCCATCATCGATGATTCGGTTAACGCGTTGTTCATCATCACCATCCCGGTTAAGTGAACGTCGATACCGGCAAATTTGTTTTTAATTCGCTGTTCCAGGTCACGGGCAGCCTCTGCGGCAATGGTTCCTTCAGTGATGTCTTTTTCAGGGAAGGTCATAGTGACGTTTACGCCTGTCACGTAGGCTTTTTGTGTGATGAGGCGTTCAGCCAGCAGAGGTTCGGTCAAAGCCGTTTCCTGTGTGTAGTCCAACTCAGCTTGCGACATGGCGGTCGGATTGATGATCAAATCATCCACATAGAGGTCGTCCGCTTCGGCGACAGAGTTTTGGAAATTAGTGATCGAGTCGACCCGAGTGGTGAAGGGCAGCTTCCACGCTTCAGCGGTGGTCCATTCAATGGCCTCGAGGAATTGTCGATCAAACGCATCTCCTCCAGCTGGAGTCATCGCGATCAACACCTGGTCGTCTTTGGTGTAAACGCGTTGGAGTTGATCAAACGCTTGTAGCTGAGGGTTATCTTCCGAAAAGAAAATCCGATAATTGTTCAGGAACTCAATGTTCTTGGCACCGTATCCGGCGCCGAGAGTGAAGATAACTGATAGAATCAAAATCAGCCAGCGGTTCCGAATGGTCCAGGCCGCGAAGTTCTCCACTGGTGTGGCGTTGTGTCTTTCATGGGAGTGATGTGTTAAATTTTTAAAAACCGACCAGTTGGTATGTTTGGGTGTAAAAAATATATTGAGTTATTTCTTTCTAGTTTTTCAGTGAGTCGAGGTAGGCGAAAAAGCCTTTCATAACTTTTGCTGCTAATTCCATATTGTGGGAACTTTTGCAGGTAGAGATGAGGCCTTCGAGGGCTGAGACGATGAACACGGCGGCAACATCTGCTTCGACCTCTTGCTTGACCGTGCCAGCGGTTTTGCCGGCTTCAAAGGCTTTTTGCAGCACCCCACGCCAGCGCGAAAACTGATTTTCGATCTTTTCCCGGAAAGTGGTATCCAGGGGAGCCATCTCGTGAGCCAAGTTGCTCAGAGGGCAGCCTTTTACGAGCATTTCCGGGTTCTCGAGGAATTCGTTCTTTGCTTCAAAAAGTATCTTCTTCAGATCTTTTACCGGATCGACAGAATTGGCTATGGGTTTAATCCAGAACTCGTGGATCTCCCTGCTAATGACCTCGTCAACCACGGCATATCCGAGCTCATTCTTACCCTTAAAGTGATGGAAGAGGGCTCCCTTGGTAACCCCGGCTTTCTCCACGATCTTATTAATGCTCACCCCCTGAAATCCTTGCATATGGATTTCTTCCATGGCGACCTGGAGGATCCGGGCCCTGGTTTCTTCAGGTGCTTTGACGTGTGGAGACATGATTTCTAATTTTTGGTCATTATAAAACCGACCAGTTGGTATGTTGTCAAGCGATTAGATTAAGTTTTTCACAGCTTGCCTGTGTTATGGGCTTCTGCGCGGAATAATATGAGGATTAGAAAGTCCTTTATTATTAAAGCAATGAACGTCGTTTCCCTCTTTTTGAAAGCTCCGACCCTTGGAGCTGTGAAAACCCGCTTGGCAAAGTCCATCGGGGATGAAGGAGCCTTGATAATTTACTGCGAGCTGGTGGAGTTTTTATTGAAACGGATTCCGGAAGCAAATGTGCATGTCCATTATACACCCGATGCCTTGTCTGAGATGGAGGGCTGGTTGGGACCGAATTACCTATATCACCTGCAAGAGGGAGAGGGGCTAGGTGATCGCTTGACCCGCTCTATGCAATGGGAGTTCAGGACCGGGTGTGATAAACTGATTTTTCTTGGAGGTGATTGCCCTTTTGTTGATCAGGAACGATTAGACGAGGCCTTTGCCGCGCTGGACACCAATGATGTAGTTATTGGTCCTGCGATGGATGGCGGTTACTATTTAATCGGTATCAAACAGAGCCGACCGGAGTTGTTTGCTGGCGTTGATTGGGGAACTGAATCCGTTTGCGAAACGACACTTAGTATCTGTGAGCGAGAAGGATTGTCGGTTGCCCTGCTAAAGGAAGAATCGGATGTCGATGACCTGGAAAGCTGGCAGAAGGCAAAGCGATTTATACGCGGAAACGACTAAAGCGTATGTCGATTGGACATGCGTGGCGATTCACTCGGATGTCGGCTGAGGTAGCTATGCGTGGGGCTTTCGATCTCCACTGATTCCTCATTGATTCCGACACAACCTGATGATTCGTAATAGGCTCTCATGAGAGCGATCGCATCTACTTTCCAGCCTGATTCATGAATCAGCCGGAATTTCAAACCTGTGTTGGAATGCGTTTTGGAGCTGAACAGCTGACCAATTGCGATATCTCCAAAGTAGTACTGATTCATGATCTTCGTCTCTAAGAGCTTCGAACGAACGTCCAGCGCTTTCATCCAAATGCTGTAGAGCTCTGTATTGTCGAGACTCTCACAAGGATTCTTTTTTGCTTCGAAGCGTGCTCTTAAAACAAGGAATTGGTCGAATGCGCCGAGCCCGTAAAGCTCTTCTCTGCTGTCTGCCATGATCCATTCATTGAGTCTTTCCAGATACTCGATGGTGTTACTATCAGAAATCTCCAATGCCGCATCCCAGTCGCTGATACTCAAGGCTCTTTGGTACGCTTTGAAAGCTGTAGCAGGGCTGTCTTGCACAATCCAACCGATGCCCACCGTCAGCGCCACAAATGGAATGGCAACCAGTAGCAGAGTCATCCTTAGGTTTGATTGTGTTAGATTGCCGGAGAATGGTTTCATGGAGATATCTCATAGAATGACGGAAAGTCCGGAATTTGCAAATGAGCGGTGTTATTTCTTTCGAGGGAAGAAGTATATGGGATATTGCCTGCAGAGGAAGAGGAAGAGGAAGAGGAAGAGGAAGAGGAAGAGGAAGAGGAAGCCATTTTAAGACCTGGGATAAATTCTTTGGACAAAGGGGAACCATATCTCATTCTACCGGTTAGTTTAACAGAACGAGCCAGATGATAAGAAAACTAGGACAAGCAGGGGTGGGGGCCGTGGCCGAATTGGGTCAGCTGACCGTGTTTACCCTGCACTCACTGGTTTCTTTGTTTGGTCAACGACACGCCGGTGAAAAATTGATTCGGGCGGTCTATGAGATCGGCGTGCGCTGTGTGCCGATCGTTTTGATCGTGGGACTGTTCACTGGGTTGGTTCTGGGGCTTCAACTTTACTACGTGTTATCGAACTTTAGTTCTGAGACTCTTTTGGGGCAGGCAGTATCGTTGACTACGATCTTGGAAATAGGCCCGGTGTTTACCGCCATCATGATCGTCGGCCAAGCAGGGTCAGCCCTTTCCGCGGAGTTGGGCATTCAGCGCAATGCTGAGCAAATCGATGCTTTGGAAACTATGCGTATCCAATCGCTTGGGTTTTTAGTTTCACCTCGTTTATGGGCCGCACTCATTTGTTTTCCCATACTGACGGCTTTCTTTGATTGGGTGGCGATCTGGGGTGGCCATTTGACGGGTGTCGAGTTACTAGGAGTCGATCATGGAGCTTACTGGAATAGGCTCTATGACGAAGTCACCTTCACTCATGTGCGTGACGGATTTATCAAAGCCATCTCCTTTGGTTTTCTGACAACCGCCGTCTGTGCCTTTAATGGCTACTTCACAAACAGACTATCAGATGTGCCGGGTGCTCGTGGTGTTTCGCAAACGACGACTCGTGCGGTCGTTTACTCAAGTATCGTGATCCTCGCTGCGGATTACATTATCACTTCCTTTCTTCTTCAGGCATGAGCGCATCCAAATTATTGATACAGGGGCTCAGTAAACGATTTGGTGATCAGGTGATCTTGGATACGATCGATCTGGAAGTTCCGCTTGGCAAGCACACCACTCTCATTGGAAGAAGTGGCATTGGGAAGTCCGTATTTTTGAAATGTATTGCTGGATTGCTCGAAGCTGATGCGGGAACGATTGCCTTGGACAATGGTGATCCCGTCCCTCACTGCAGCTACCTCTTTCAGCAGAACGCACTCTTCGACTCGATGACCGTATTCGATAATGTAGCTCTGCCGGTTCGAGAAAGTGAGCGCGTTTCGAAGTCTGAGCTTAACGATCGTGTCACTGCTATGCTGGCAAAGCTCGACCTTGAAAATGCGTCGGCAAAATACCCGGCCGAAATATCCGGTGGTATGCAGAAACGGGTAGCGCTTGCTCGGGCATTGATTACCCAGCCAGAGATCATCCTCTTTGATGAACCGACTACGGGTCTCGATCCCGAACGCAAATTTAGCGTCTTCGATATGATTCGTCAGTACCGTCAGCAATTTGGTTTCACCGTGATCATGGTCAGCCACGATGTTCCTGAGGTGTTTGAAATCTCTGACCAGGTCGCCTGGCTCGACCAGGGCAAGATTGCGTTCTGGGGATCGCCCTCTGAATTACTTACGAACTCGCCTTCCGATTTAAAAACCTTTCTGGAACCTAAACTCCAATCCATTTCATGAACTCTAAAAAAGTAGAACTCACCGTCGGAATCTTTGTCCTTATCGGCTTGATCGCCATCTTGTATCTGGCGCTTCAGGTCGGCAGTAATCGTTGGGCTGGCGATCACTACAGTTTGCAGGCTCGTTTTCTAAATGCCGGTGGGCTCAACGAAGGCAGTTCCGTGCAGATAGCCGGCGTCAAGGTGGGAACAGTTGGCAGCATTACTCTTAATAAGGAACAAATGGTCGCCATGGTAGAAATCAAACTGCCGACAGGCCTGGTACTCGACGACGATACGATCGCTTCCATCAAATCAACCGGATTGATTGGAGATAAATTTCTCGCTCTCAACCCAGGTGGCTCGAGGATTCCTCTTGAAGCCGGTGAAGTCATTGTCGATACCGAATCAGCTGTCGACATTGAGGACCTCATCAGTCGGTTTGCCTTCGGCAGTATTGACGAAGAATAGGATCAGCTATTTCCACAAAATCGTTTGAAACTTTTCCCGCTTTCGTAAGTCATCTCCCTCAAGGTCTACCAAACAAAAAAATGAAACCACATCTCCTCAACAAGCCCCTCATCGTTCTAGTCAGTTCCATTCTGATCTCCATCCCCCTTTTCGGGCAGGATAAACCAGAGGAAAAACTGCAAGCCACGGTCGAAGCCGTCATCGATGTGATGTACCAGGCTGATGATTCAATGAGCGTTGAACAGCTTCGCACTCAGGTGTTAGAAGCGCTTGAGCAAAGCTTTTCCTTCGATGTGTTGGTGCGTCGCACTTTAGGCCGCAATTGGGCCAAGCTAAGCGAAGACCAACAGAAGCAGATTATTGACCTGGCAACCGAGTTGATGATTCACACTTATACCAAGGAGTTCAAAAAAGGTGTGCGCCCAACGGTAAGTTTTGAAAAGCCTTTAGAGTTGTCAGCCAACAAAATCGAAATTTCTTCGGTGCTTACGCTGCCGGACAATAAGATCAACTTGTCTTACCGTTTGGCTCGCCTGGAATCGGGTTGGCAGGTCTACGATCTGCTCGTCGAGGGTGTGAGCATCGTAAGTAATTATCGCAAGCAGTTTGACTCTCATTTTCTTAAGAAGGGTGGGGACGAGCTCATTGACCAATTAGAGAATAAATTGGAAGCGCTATGATAGGTGACTTTAATGTAGCATCGGTGGTGACACCGAGGAAGAAATTGCAGGACTCGGGGGTCCACACTCTTTCGAGCGTGGCTACCTTATTTTGCCTCAGCCTCTTTTTGGCGAAGCCACTCTCTGCCCAAGACTCTTTTCTTAGCGATGAGGACCTCTTTGAGGAAGAGTTTGAGGAGGTGCATACTGTTCCGGATCCCCTGATTGGGCTCAATCGGACCCTCTTTGAGTTTAATGATTTTTTCTACATGAAGCTGCTGGGGCCTGTAGCTCAGTTTTATCATGATGTCACACCAGATCCGGTTGAGAATGGATTGAGCAATTTTTTCGACAATGTGAAGTTTCCTGTGCGCTTAGCAGGAAATCTATTGCAGCTAAAAGTGGAGGAATCTTTCCAGGAGACCGGAAAGTTCCTGGTGAACTCAACGATTGGGTTGGCAGGATTTCATAAGGCTTCCGATCAGTTTGAGGGATTGAATCCCCCCGTTGAAGATATTGGCCAGGCGCTGGGTGCCTGGGGTGTCGGTGAAGGCTTTTATATAGTGCTTCCGTTTTTAGGCCCTACCAATGCGCGTGACTTTGTCGGGCGCTATTGTGATCGTTGGGCGCACCCGGTTTCCGAGCCTTGGACCTTATTGGATGATTCTACAGATCGGACGATTTTTGGAGTAGTTGATTTTGTATCTGACTCGCCGCGTTTGATTTACACCTACATGCACTTCACTGAATCTGCGATCGATCCCTATGAAGCAATGAAGGATGGGCTCAGTCAGTATCGGATGAGCCAGATTTCCGAGTAACCTGCCCGCTTGGACGGATGGATGTATAGGATTCGGAATTGGATGGAGGGTGAAAATCGGATTTTGAGGATTTGCTAACTGGGAACTGATATACACCCATCCTCTCGCCTACATGAGGAGTGTGCCTCCTTCATTACTCGGTTACGCACCAGAGTTCGCGCCCTCGCACTGTTCCGGTTCTCTTTGAGCCCGGTCTTGTCGGCGCTACGCTTCTCGGAACAGTCGTTAAGCTCCACATCTAGGCTTCACCAGACGCGTAGTTTGAGTTTGGGTATTGTAGCTTTTTTCAATTGTCCTCGTTCTCTTCTCCTCCTTCTTAAAACGGCATTGCTGGAAGCAATTGCCCTACCAAAGCCACGTCTGTAGCAATAGCCTGAACATAATACCGTGGATGAGGAAACAGCCAAGGGCGAGTAGGAGTTCGAGGACGATTTTCAACCCCTCGCCTCGTGCCCCTCGTCCCGCGCCCCCTTCCTAATCCACATACCTCAATTGCAGGGTATCGATGATGCGGCCATGGGCCAGGGCGTTGGTAATGACGACCAGTGTTTGCCCTTTTTTGACCCAGTCTCTTTCTAGCATCACCTTGAAAGCGTCTTGAATCGTTTGTTCAGGATCCTCATCGAATTCCATTGAGAAAGGTTCTATTCCCCAAAGGGTGACCAAGTGCCTGAGTATACGTGGGCGATCGGTAAAGGCATAGATGGGGGCTTGGCATCTCAAAGATGAAAGAATCTCTCCCAATCTACCTGTACGGGTAAACACCAAGATCGGAGTATCTTTAAGTTCTTCGGCCAAGATCTTTGCCGAGCGGAGCATCATCGTCTTGGGTCCTTTGAGTATGCGGCCTTCCGCGAAGCCCGCTCCACCAGATCTTTCGATGCGAAGTGCGATCCGCTTGAACACCTTCACACACTCCAGGGGAAATTTTCCAATTGTGGTTTCGCCCGAAAGCATGATGCAGTCCGCTTGCTCAAAGACGGCGTTTGCTACATCGGTAACTTCTGCTCGCGTAGGCACCGGATTTTCAATCATCGATTCCAGCATGTGGGTCGCAACGATGACCGGTTTGCCCAGTTTCAAACACTTCTTAACTGCTTTGCGCTGTATGATGGGCAGTTCCTCCAAAGAACACTCAATTCCCAGATCTCCCCGAGCAACCATCAGGCTGTCGGCAGCTCGAATGATTTCGTCGAGATTGCTGATGGCTGTCTGATCCTCAATCTTAGCCACAACTCTGGATTGAGATCCAATGCTCACTAAATGCTCACGCAAAGTATCTATGTCGGTGGCTTCCCTGACGAAGGAGAGGGCAAATTGGTCCACCCCGGCTTCGACTCCCACTTGAACATCGTTTTTGTCCTTTTGGGTGATCGCCGGTAGGTTCACCTTTACTCCCGGAAGGTTTATGTGGCGCCTACTTGTTAGCTTACCCCCAATCAGAACTTTGCATTGGATTCTGGAATCAGTCACCTCCAATACTTCAAACTTGAGCAGTCCATTATCGACTTGGATTTTGTTTCCAGCGGACAAGTCCTCAATGAGGGAAGGGTAGTTCACTCCTAGAACGGGATAGCCCCCATCTTCGTCCCGTTTGAATGTGTTTGCTTCGGTGGAAAGGTCAACCCGGTCCCCTTCCTTCAATTGGATCGCTTCATCCAGAGGACAGGTCCGAATCTCTGGCCCTTTGATATCCATCATTATGGAAATCTCTCTACCCAATTTTTCACTGACCATCCGAATACGTGCCACGGTGGTTTTGGTCCATTCGTGAGTAGCATGAGCCATATTAATGCGGCAGACATCGACCCCTTCGTTGATGAGCTGCTCGAGCATCTCTTCGCTTTCGGTTGCGGGCCCTATCGTGAAAATGATTTTGGTATGTCGGTACAATTGTTTCATGAACTTATTCAGAGTGAAGCCTTTTAGAATCGGATGAGATGCGGAATCAGTCTTCCTCAGGACTGTAACCTAAGCAGGCCCCGTTCCGATACAAAAAGAAAATAGAGGGATTTGAGTGTAGCCGCGGATGAGCACTGCGGAATTGGCCATTGGAGAAAGAAGAAGGAAAGAGGAAGAGTTCCGAGCGAAGCGACATGACCGGGCTGCGAAGCAGAACCGGAACAAGAGCTCCGGTTTGGCATTAGGGGTAGTTTTGTGTTTCGCAGAATATTTTTATGACTTTTGAAACATCCGCGAGCTGATCTGAGGGGTTTATGAGATCTAGATGTCAGGCTTAACGACGAACTGGCGAGTGAGCGCACTTCGCTGCGTGATTGAGCTAGGCGGGAGGCTTCCGAGTAGCCATGCTATGACAAGACCGGATGCGCAGCAGACCGGAACAGCTGGCATGTTGGCCCAAGGATGGGTGGAAACGAATGTGGCAGAAGTTGGTAATCACAACTGAGATGGAATACAAATAATAGGGTATCCATTATTCCACCCATCCGCTAAACCCCTCAGATCTCGAAGGGAGGGAGGGTCTCTCCAGGTGGCACCACGTGGATCTCATAGTTCCGCTGGTGATGTTTTCCATTCGTAACCGTAGCTGCTACTTTCTCCACGGAGTTACAGTCCTTACTTAGATGAGCAAGATAAACGCGCTTCCACCAGGGTTCTTCCATGGAATCGAGCAACTCCTTCGCCGCGCGATTCGACAGGTGCCCATGGCGACCTATAATACGCTGTTTTACTGACCAGGGACGCTTGGTGTCCTGATTGAGCATGTCCGCGTCGTGGTTGGCTTCGAGGACTAGTACATCGACGTGGCGAATCCGTTCACGAACGAGCTCCGACACATAGCCCAGGTCGGTCGCCCAGGCCAGGCTTCGGTGAGGGGTAAAGAGATCGCCATTGCCATTTTTAAACACAAAGCCCACAGGGTCGTAAGCATCGTGTGGGATGGAAAAACTGGTGACCGTGAGGTCGCGAAAATCAAACGTGCTTCCGGTATCAAATAGCTTCCAGGCCGGTCGCTTCTTCAACTTCGATTGCACCGCCTGTGCGGTATCTCGATTGGCGTAAAATTCCAGGTGCTCAAAGCGACTCAACCCCCGGATTCCAGCTGTGTGATCGGAGTGTTCATGAGTTAGGAACACAGCGTCCACGTCCTCGATCGATTCACCCACGGAGGCCAACAAGTTGCATACTTGTTTGCCCGTGTAGCCGGCGTCGATCAGGATTTTACAGTGGTTGGTAGCAAGGAGGCTGCAGTTGCCAGAGCTGCTGCTTCCCAAAATGGTGAAGCGCATTGCCATGTAAGCTCATTCAGCGAGATGGGTGGATGCGCATCAAGTGTTTTTGAGGACAACTTGAAGATTTTTGCTTCTATTAATTGGCTGCACCCACTCCTGCTTGAACCCATTCAATATCCGATAGAAAGTTGAGGAGACAAAACCATCAGGTCCTTGGACGGTTTACCCTTTGCTAATAGACTTTTATCGGGCCTGGTTCTTGCTGATAAACATAGTTCTATGTCGCCCATACTTGGTGAGCTGCCATATTCCTTCACTTAATTTCCTATTTTACTGATGATTATTCGCTCTGCGCTATGCCTGTTATTTTTCTTGCTCGTTCCATTGTTTGCGACGGGCTACGACCTCAAAGAAGAGGTAGAGATTCGCCAATCTCTGCTTGCCACGGCCCTGGAACGGGAATCAGCAGACCTGATCATCCGCGGGCCTACGGTTTTGAATGTCTTTACCAGCGAATGGTTGCCGGATCAGGATATTGTTATCAAAGGCAAGCGTATTGCCTGGGTAGGAGCTACGGGTACCTGGGGCGGAGAAGCACTTGCTGAAATCGATGCGCGGAATGAGTGGGCGGTTCCCGGCTTTGGAGAATCCCACAAGCATATAGAAAGCAGCTATCTCACACCCGAGTACGAGGCCGCCCTGGTGATTCCCCGCGGTAATACATGGACGATGGAAGGGTCCCACGAATTGTCCAATGTGGTGGGCAATTATAATGCCGAGTTTTGGCTCAAGGCGGAAGATGCGGGAAGTCCGCTAAAGATTTTCCCGACCATTGGATCGGCGACTCCGCCCACGGTCTATGAATTTGGAGGTGGCTACTACGGTCACAAAGAAATGGATGGTTTTATGAAATACGACATCCGTGTCCCAGGCCTCGGTGAGGTTATGGATTGGCCGGCAGTCAGTAATCCGGATTCACCGGGTAATGAACGCATCTGGGGAATGATCCGTGCCACCTGGGAAAACCGTGGAGTGGTGGAAGGGCATGGATCGGGCTTGTATACTCCCAACGAGATCAATGCGTTTTCGGCCGCCGGGTTGTCGTCCGACCACGAAGTACGCCGGAATGAGGAAGGACTGATCAAGGTGCGCGCCGGGGTGTTTCTCGAAGTGCGACCTGATACGGCTCGGACGCTTTTCCCTTACCTGATAGAAAATGGGCTAAGCGATTGGAGTAATATTTCGGTAACCACGGATGACCGGGACGTAGCCGCCACAATTCAGCTTGGTGCTATGGATTACAATATCCGCAACGCCATCACGAGTGGTGTTCCGGTAATCGCAGCCTACCAGATGGGAAGTTATAACACTGCGCGGCATTTTCATGTGGAACACCTCGTTGGTTCTGTTGCCCCCGGTCGGTTTGCAGATGTGGTTCTACTGGATGATCCTGAGACCGTTTCAATTACCCGGGTCATCGCGAATGGCAAACTCGCCTCCAAAGGTACGCAGTACCTGCTCGAGGTTCCTACGATCAGCTATCCCGATTGGATAGCGAAGACGATGAACGTCGGCCGGACTCTGAAGGCGGACGATTTTATCATTCAGGCACCTGAAGGTAGGACAGAAGTGAATATTGCTTTGATGCAGCCCTTCTATTTTGCACCTGAGTTCATGAGAGATACAATGCCAGTAAGGAACGGTATTGTTTATCCTGATACGATCAGAGAAATCAGCAAAGTAGCAGTTGTCGATCGGTATCATGGCAATGCTGCAGTCTCCAAAATGTTTTGGAAGAACGTGGGACCCATCACTGCCAAATCCGCCCTTGCCAGCTCGCAGTCGCACGACCTGCACAATATCTGGGTTTTGGGAAATGACGATGACGCGATGGCTTTGGCAGCCAATACCGTCGCTGACATGCAAGGTGGATGGGCCCTCGTCTCAGAAGGTGAAGTCGTAGCTACCGTACGTTTGGAGCTGGCGGGCTTGATCACTGCCAGGCCGGTGAACGAAGTGGCAGCTGAAGTCGAAGCCCTTCACAACGCTGCCGATGAGATGGATTGGATTGGCAGCCCGGGATTACCTGAAAGGATGCGTTTTGCATTCCTTACTGCATCGCCCTGGCAATGGCAATTGGTTGCTCCCTACGAGGGAAATGAAGGCGGCTTTGTGAATGTGACCAACGGAGAAACGCACCCGGTTGTTTGGTGAATCGGGTGTATAGGTTTATGCTCATAGCGGCCTGCTTCTTTGGGGCAGGCTCTCTATCGGCCCATCTGCTCAACATGACCCAGGTTCAACTTTTGATTGACCAGGAGGGGAAGGTTGAGGTGGAGGTTAAGGTTGATCTTTCTAAAGAGCTTGAAACGCCGGACGCCTATTATGCCTTTTCGCAGTTGGACTCAGAAGCCGCAATGTCGGAACAGGATGAGCTTTGGAGTATCTTGGCCGAATCTATCGATATTCGCATCAATGCCCAATCCCTGCCCCTTAAGGTGACATCGGTGCTACCTCCGGAAGACGCGTCAAAAAAGAATTTTGAAAACCCGTTTATCTGGCCGAGAACTCAAGTCGCCTTATCCGGGCATATTCCTTCAATCGAAGGGACCATGCAGGTGACTTTCTTGCCGCAGATGAATTTTGAAGAACCGATCGCGCTTACAATGCGTTCCGCCATTACAGGTAAGAGCAAGAGCCGCTGGCTGGTGGCTAGTCAATCGAGTCCTCTTTTTATTGTTAACAGAGAGGTCCCGGATACGATCGCCGCTGATGCCAATGAGGCTCCGACCTTAGAAGTATTCAGCAATTATGTGCGACTGGGTTTTCTTCACATTCTCCCCGGGGGATGGGATCATCTGCTGTTTGTCTTGGGTATTTTCCTGGCTGCGTCCAATGGGCGTCAGCTCCTGCTGCAGGTCAGTGTATTTACAGTAGCGCATACTTTCACTCTGGGATTAGCCAGCTATCGTATTATTGAGCCACCTGTACAGTTGATAGAACTCTTGATCGCCTTATCCATTTTATGGATTGGAGTTGAGAATACCTTCCGATTCAAACATCCCAAAACTCGCTTGGCATTGATTGGAGCCTTTGGCTTGTTGCATGGCATGGGCTTTGCGTCCGCACTGTCCGGGCTTATGGAACCACAAGCTGACTTTTTACTCTCTCTCTTTGCCTTCAATATCGGCGTTGAGTTGGGACAGCTGAGCTTTCTTATTTTACTCTTTATGGCTGTAGCCTGGTTTCGAAAACGTCCCTGGTATCATCGACGGATCGTGCTTCCCGTATCCCTGAGCATTTCAATGGTGGCTCTATTTTGGGTAGTGCAACGGTTCTAGCCTGCCTGGAAATTGCGCCAACCAGCTGTTGTAATAATGTCAGTTGCGTCTCCTGTAGCGACTGCTTCGCAAAGAAAACCATGGCACAGGCGACCATCTGAAAGCTCCACCTCTCCCAAGCCCAGCGGCTGCTTAATTTTGGCCAGAAAATCTCCAACCGACGAGCGGGGAAACTGCCATTCTTCGCCTTCGATTTTCACGCCATCCTTTTCCACTCGAACTAAACCGGGCCTTTCCGGTGCTGGCTTAATTTTCCGATTTAATTTTCAGCGACGATGAGATGTTCACCGTCGAGACAGGGGAATACAGGAATCAGACCAATTCTGCGCCAATTACCTCCAGGTAATATATTATGTGCAAAAAGTATTACGAATGGCTATGAAGTGACGGCTTTGAATCCCGTTTGCCTTGCCATGTATTGCAAACTGCTACGATTGTTTTGGAGATACCTAAAACGAAAGTAAGTGTCCCCAATAAGACTGCCGTCCAACGAATCAGCATTTCATAACCCCAGCATTTGGCGGCAGAGCTTGATCGAATGGCGTCTGAGCGTGGGTTTCATAATCGCTCCCAGGCTATCTCCGAGATGATTCAGGAACGGGTGAATGCCCATCATCGGGAGGATGACGACATGATCATGGCTGGAACGATCACATTGTTCTATGATTCGACCAAGCCAGGGCTCCTGCAAAAGCTCAAAAAGGTCCAACGCGAACATGTCGAAGAAGTCATCAGCACCCACGACGTATTACTCGAAGGTAATTACATTATGGAGGTGGTTCTGGTTCAGGGTCCGGTTAAGAACCTGCGGTTTATCACTGATCGTATGTTGACCTGCAAAGGCGTCAGTTCGGGCGAACTCAGCCTTACTTCAAAGATCATGCCTCCAGTGCATGGGCGGTGAGCCAGGATGGGGGTGAATAAACCCCCAAGCTAGTCTAATTTTTCTCTAAGCTCTTATTAGAAGAGTGTGTAGATAAACGGTGCCGCGGAGGTTCCGCCAAGGATGATCAAGGCACCCAATGCGAGCAAGGTTACCAAAAGAGGAATCATCCAATACTTTTTATTCGTTTTAAGGAATTGGACAAACTCGCTGACGATGCCTGCATTTTGCTCATTGCTGCCTGCGGCAAACTCGTTCTTTTCCGGTGCTTGGTTGGTATCTTCGTTACTCATTGAAGGAGCAGGTTGAGGTTTAAATTAAAATTGGCGGTAGTAGCGGGTGGGATCTTCGATCTTCTCAACATCGACCCAGTAAGTCTCCGCATCCTTATCGATGGTGCGGCGTAGAGGATCCCGTCCTAACAGCTTCATGATTAAGCCGATAATGGTTACCCAAATATAGAAGACCAGTCCGAGAAGCACGTTGCCCAAAACGATTCCGATACAGCAGGCAATGCAGTACCAGAGGAGGTAGAAGGGTTTGGCAGTTTGAGGAATGATCCAGAAAATGATGCCGAGTGCGATGCCGACTCCACCGATCCAGAGTGAGAGCTCTGTATTCCAGTTGCCGGATGTAAGTCTGCCGATGAGGAGTAGGGCAAGGGCGACACAAGGAAAGCCAATGATGAGACTTTTTGCGAAGGTCCGCCGTTCTTCTATATTGGGGTTCCAATTTACTTCTTTGAAAGGATTTACCATGTTTCGAATAGGTTGGTCTTAAAAAGGATTAATCGAGATCGAAGCTTTCGATATATTTTTTCTTAGTGGCTTCGTCTATTAGGGGTTGTTCCTTCTTACGGAGAAGGCAGTTCTCGAGGACGAGGACATCCATATCACTCGCCATAAAACAACGGTAGGCGTCGGCCGGCGTATTAACGATGGGTTCACCGCGAATGTTGAACGAGGTGTTCACGATGACACCGCAACCGGTTTGGCGTTTAAACTCTTTCATCAGTCGATAGTAACGTCCGTGGCGTTCTTCATCGACGGTTTGAATACGGGCACTCATGTCAACATGGGTAATCGCAGGTAGCGTAGAGCGAGGTACATTGACCCGTTTGCGAAGATCCGGATGTTTCATCTGCTCGCGTTGTTCTTCCGTGAGTTCATTCCAATGCTCTTTCTTAACATCGGCGACGATAAGCATGTAGGGCGATTCGCGATCGAGATCAAAATAATCGCTCACTTCTTCGGCCAATACGCAGGGAGCGAAAGGACGGAACGACTCACGGAACTTAATACGTAAGTTCATTTGCGACTGCATTGCCTCACTTCTTGGATCACCGATGATACTTCGGCCTCCCAAAGCACGTGGTCCGAATTCCATGCGGCCGCTGAACCAGCCTATCACATTCAGGTCCACCATTTCATTGGCGGTGGCTTCTAGAAGCTCTTCTTCCTTTTCAAAATAGTTGTAAGGGATGTCCCTTTTATCGAGGAATGCCTTGATGTCCTCATTCTTATGAACAGGTCCCAGAAATGATCCTTTGATGGAGTCCTTACCTTCGACAACCTTACGCTCATTTTTCAGCAATTGGTGGTGCACGAACAAGGCCGCTCCCAATGCTCCTCCGGCGTCACCGGATGCGGGCGTGATAAAGACATTTTCAAAAATCCCGGAACGAAGCAGCTTACCATTGGCTACACAATTCAACGCAACCCCTCCGGCCAGACAGAGGTTCTTGGAACCCGTTAGCTTCTTGGCTGTTTTGGCCATGCGGAAAACAGCCTCTTCAGTTACCTTTTGGATGGACGCGGCCAAATCCATTTCACGTTGTGAAATCTCAGTCTCAGAAGTCCTGGGAGGTCCATCGAACAAAGCATCCATCTCTGGGGAGGTCATCGTTAGACCCTGGCAGTAGTTGAAATACTTCATGTTCATGGCAAGGGAGCCATCTTCTTTCAGGTCGATCAGGTGCTCTAAAATCTTGTCTGCATATTTTGGCTCACCATAGGGCGCGAGCCCCATGAGCTTATACTCACCCGAATTAACACGGAATCCGCAGAAATAGGTGAATGCGCTGTAAAGGAGCCCAAGTGAGTGGGGAAAGTGGAGTGACTTTATCAACTCAATCTCATTTCCTTTTCCGTGCCCGATGGTAACGGTATCCCATTCACCCACCCCATCCAGGGTCAAAAGGGCGGATTCCTCGTAAGGTGAGGGAAAGAAGGCACTGGCTGCGTGAGATTCATGGTGTCCCGTGAAGGCGATGCGTTTCTTATACCGCTTATCCAGTGCTTTCTTAATTTCCCGGGGCAGGTGAAGCTTGGTTTTTAGCCACAAGGGCATGGCCATGAGAAATGAGCGAAAACCTGATGGAGCGTAGGCAACGTAGGTTTCAAGCAGGCGATCAAACTTTTGCAAAGGTTTATCGTAGAATACGACGTAATCGAGGTCCTCGGGCTCGATTCCGGCTTCTTCCAGGCAGTATTTGACCGCATGGGTGGGAAACTCGTGATCGTGTTTGATACGGGTAAAACGTTCTTCCTGGGCCGCAGCGATAATGTCACCGTCTACAACTAATGCCGCTGCACTGTCATGGTAAAACGCTGAAATTCCGAGGATTCGGCTCATGTAGTATAGAGGGTATAGGATGCTGGAAGATTGGACTCGATTACGCTTCTAATCATTGAATCCACTGAATTGGGCTATCCTCTAAGCCTCTTCAAGGGGGGACTCCCTGGAAATAGTATTTTCGCATTTTTCTGTCATATGCATCTGCGCTTGCCTTTAGATTACTTGCTCTGTTTTCTTATGAGCTCTGTGGATGCCAGTAAGCGTTTGGCATCTTCGATTAATTTTACCATTCTTCTTTCTTCGTTTTGAGACCATTCCTCCTTGTTCCTACACATGGAGGACGAAGCATTGGGTCTCGTTGATATCATTTATGACCGATCAGGCCACTTTCAAAGAATCGCTGGTTCTTTCCGTTTACGACTTTATTCTATTGCTGCTAAAATTTACTCCCAAGCGCTTAGTTCCCCTCGTTGCGCGTTGTATTTGTTTCGTGGGACGTGGGTTTGTGGGGCGTGATATCCAGATCTTGAGGCAAAATCTGGCGCAGATGCGAGAACTACCTATCGGTAGCGAGGCTGCCAGAGAATTTGAGAAACAAACATTCTTCAGCCATATTTGCTCTGCCCTGGAGACCTTAAAATTCTCATGTAACCAGAAACTGTTACGAATTGACGGCAAAAAGCAATTTGAATCACTTTTGGCAAAAGACCGTGATAATGGAACCGGCTGCATTGTTGTATCGGCACATCTAGGAAGCTGGGAATCTGTCGGTTGGGCGATGTCGAATCTGACTCAATCCAACTGCTATGCACTTGCTCGCCGACCCAGTTGTAAAGCCCTCACTCGCTTCTTCGACAAGTTTCGTGCTCGTTTGGGGATGAAAGTGATGCTCAGTGATCGACCGCTCGTGTTAAAGGAGATGGTCAATGCGTTGAAGAAGGGTGGACTCCTCGGCGTGGTGATGGATCAGCGTCCAGCTGGAGGGAGAAAGACGACTGTAAATTTTTTGGGTAGAGAGACAGAATTTGTGTGTGGCCCTGCGATAGCAGCCCGCATCGCTGATGCCCCAGTCTATGCGGTTTTCTGTGTTCGAAAAGGTCCCATGCATTACGAGCTCATTTCCAGTGAGGTAGTTCCGGCTGGCCATGGGATTAAAGACACGAATGAGCTGACCCAAAGAATGGCCACTGCGATTGAAGGAGTTGTGGATCAATATCCAGAGCAGTGGACTTGGCACTACGACCGATGGAAAAATGCGGCCGTCTGCGCTTGATAGCGACTGATACCTATTTAGAGAAACTGTCCGCCTAATTCTTCCTCTCCATGAAACGAGATTCCTTTTTCCAACTCTATGATTTGAAGGAGGAAGAAACTTCCTTTAAAGGGATTTGGCTGATTGTCATTCTCTACTTTGGCTCACTGCTTTTTTCAGCTGTGGTTGCTCCTTTGGTCTTCCGACTGGTTCATTTATTGGACCCTGAAACGCAAAGCTACCTGGCAAACAAACCCTTTTCCGATTACTTTGATCGCGGGCGGTTACTCTGTTTGCTCATCCTGTTCCCGGTATTAATGAAAAAGGCCAATCTGCTTTCATGGAAGCGGCTCGGTTACCTGGAAGGTGGATGGGGGCACTTTCGAAAGTGGTTCGCTATTGGCGTTGGTATGATGAGTATCGTTTACCTGGTTGATTTCGGATTTGGTATCTTGGAACCCCGCGACAATTGGACCTGGGGTTATCAGCTGGAGAAAGTGGGCCTCGGTCTCATCGGTGCCATTCTCATTGGCCTCATGGAAGAAACCTTTTTTCGCGGATTTGTTTTCAGGACCTTTTACACCGCGCTTAAGCCCATTCCGGCGATCATTGGATCCTCCCTCTTTTTTGCCTATCTCCACTTTAAAATGGCGGATGAAGTCATGGAGCATATCCCGCCAGCACAGATTGGATTCGACGATAGTCTGACCGCGATCTGGGGGACCTTGACCGCCTTCACCACCGGTTTTGAGCCACTGTTATTTTTCAACCTGTTCTTGGTAGGCGTGCTTTTATGCCTGGCCTTCCTCTACACTAAAAACCTTTGGACCTGTGTCGGCCTCCATGCCGGCTGGGTCGTTTGTATCCAAAGCCTCTTCAAAACCTTTAATGAAGTTGAAGGAGCGCATCCCTTTTTCGGAACTGAGCGCGTGGCAGATGGATATTTGGTTACCCTCTTTCTTATTGGATTTGTCGTAATGTTTTGCTTGCTGATGAAGTTCAGCAACCGCGACCCCAATTCTTGACCTCAGAAAATCTGGGCGCCCACGAAAAATGTTCGAATCATATGGCCGATATGCATTTTCATCGGATGGAATTAAACAGAAACATTTATTTAGAAGATATCTGTATTTTCGTTTTGATTGCGATTGAAATCCTACATGGGTGTTTACTTCCATCCTTCAGCCTTCGCCAGAGGATACGGCACGACACGGCGGACCGACATGCCGTGTGTGCCTCCTTCTTCTTGTTCCGGTTCTTTTCAAGCCCGGTCTTGTCGAAGCTTTGCTTCTCGGAACAGTTATTAAGCACGACAGCTTTAATCCATGAAAACACAATTAGAAAGTCTCGGGACATGCTGAAAGACTTAGGATTGTCAGAGGTCTGGTTGTTCGAGGAAAGGTAGGGTCGCATCGCCGAGGCAACCGTTTTAGAATGGTGTTAGTTCGGCCTCAACGGATCATTCTGAATCGAAGTCCAGATTGCTGAGAACCCGGCCATCAGCTGGGAAACGATGTTTCTTTCTTCGTTGGTCCGATTGAAGAACTCGAGTTTATCGTCCTTTAGATTGTACAGCTCAATCGGTTCGTGGCTGCTATCCAGAATGAGTTTCCAATCTCCGCGACGATAAACGAAATCTTTATTCCAGCGTGTAGGCAGTGCCCAAAAGAAACCACGCTCCGCCGGGAGTGGCTGCCCTTTGAAGAGGGGTGATAGGTCTATGCCATCTAGTATCCGATCGTTGGGTACTCTTGCGGATGTTTGCTTGAGGATGGTTGTAAATAAATCCATGCCAATGGAAAGTTCGGCCGAAACGCTTCCGGCTTGGATGGCACCTGGGTAACGAATGATGGCTGGCACTCGGAGCCCTCCTTCATAGAGCCCATGCTTGCGTCCACGGTAGCCCCCGGTGCTTCCGTAGGCATTCGTTTCCCACCAGTTGATCCAGTCAGAAGTGACCGGGCCGTTGTCACTTGAAAATATGACCAGGGTATTGTCTCGGAAGCCTAGCTCATCGACTGCTTTGAGAACTCTTCCCACGTGATGATCCATGGTCGTGATGTTGGCGTAATATTCGCCCGGCCCATTTGCATTCAGTTTTTCGTAAGGAATGGCCCCGCCTGATGGAATGGGCACAATCGGTCCGTAACTGTATTCTGAATACATTTCGTTGAACCCATCTGGATTCTCCAAAGGCGTATGAGGTTCGGCCGGAGCTAAGTATAGGAAGAATGGTTCGTCTTCGGCTTTTCTTTGTTTCAGCCAGGCAATGGATTCGTCGGCATAGATTTCTGCGGTGAAGCCTTCGACGACGCCCAGGTGTTTCCCATTGCGATACACATTGTTGGGGTTCCTATTGGTCGGCGTTTGGAATGCATTGTGTCCGTAGGAATAGTCGAACCCATTATCTGAAGGCTGTGGTTCCTCCCGGTTTCCGAGGTCACTGTTCAAGTGCCATTTCCCAATGATGGCGGTACTATATCCCTGCTCTTTGAGTAGCTCCGCAATCGTGAGCTCTTGCTTGTGTAGATAGATCCCTGTGTCTTCGGGAATCCAACTTTGTATCCCGGTTCTATAGGGTGTGCGACCTGTGAGTAGGGCAGCACGTGAAGGTGAACAAAGTGCCGATGGCGCATAGTGCTGAGTCAGGCGAAGACCGTCTGCCGCCAACTGATCGATGTTGGGTGTTTGAATAACCGGGTGCCCATAGCAGCCCAAATCTCCGTAGCCAAGGTCATCGGTGTAGATGAGAAGAACGTTGGGTGAGCTGAAAAGCGAAGAGGCGAGAGCAAAGAATAGGTAAAGGCTAGACCGATGAATGGATGACATAAAGTTAGAGGTGAAGTAATAGGGCGAAAATGACCAGCGACTAATTTACTGTTGCCTGGATGGCGAAAAAGGTGCCGGAATCTATGTCAACTTGAGTAACTGTAAAACGGTAGAAATCGCCATCCATGCTGATCGTACGGGGGTCGTTTTGGAAGGTGCTGAAATCTGTGGTGTTTCGCAATTGATAGGATTGACCGTCTTTAACCATGAATGAGAATTCATGCGAGCCGTTGCGAGCGACTTGGAGAACAGGTGCTTCCGCTACCGGTGGATCCGGCCACTTGTCGACCTCCTTCCAGATCATGAGGACGTTCTGGTCCTGAACGGTGACCTTGCGTTCTTGTGGTTCAGTAATGGCTCGTCCCCAGGTCGTTATTGTATAGGTCCCTTCCTCGGTTGCGGGAATTGCAAAACCTCCAGCATCACCGGTAATGGCAGTGAATTGTCCAATGTCAGGAAGAATCCCAACTCCGCCGTGACCCTCTCCTGGATCGTATTGGCTGTTTCCGTTCGTATCGGTCCAGATGGTTCCTACGATGAAGCGGTTGTAGTGGTCGCTTGTTCCGAATGTAGATGCTCGATAGTAAGCTATGCTGGTAACCAGGGGGCCTGCCTGATTTTGTGTATTTTCGTCTGCGACCATTGCCAGCCCCACATTGGTCCATAGCCCATTGTCGGCATGAATGGATCGACGGTGGCCGCGTCCGGTTTGTAATCCGTCGGGAGTGCCACCGCCCCAATCTATGTTGAGCACCGCATGGCCATGCACACCATCCTGGGCTCTCCAGAATACGCTGGCAGCTCCTCCGTTTCCGTAGAATCCTGCCTGAGAGACTCTCTGGAACTGGCCATCGTGTGTTTGCGTGTCTATCGAAATCATGTATCCAGAGTGAGCTTTGGAGGCTTCGTAGAGGCGCCTGTCAAAGGCGCTTGGTGGCTTGGTTGCAATGGCTGCAAACTCCTCGCGGACCAAATCTTTGCTGATTCCTCGAAAATTGAATTCTGTGGTAACATTGTTGGGCAGGGTTAAAATATCGCCCACGAGCCACTTGCCTTCTTCGATCGGATTTGTGCGAGCACGGTTCATTAGCCAAGTTGCGCGGGACGAGAGACTTCACTCGACCGTAATGAGCTGGTTGAAAAAAATGTTGTTTTGAGTTAGGGCAAAGTAGCAGTTTGAACCGGACAAGGGGCACAGGGCGAGGGACAATACATCAAAGAGAGGAGCGAGTTTTGAGTGAAACGAAATCAACCTAACATGTCGTCTTCAACACATTCGTTCGGCATAGCCGGACGCTATTGCCCTACCTAACAAGTAGACTTTATTCGACTGTAACGACCAAGTTGAAAAAATGCCGTTGTTCGATGTCGGTTTGAGTGAGGGTAAAGTAGCGGGTTGAACCGGAGGATTGGATGGTACGATGGTCCTCAGTCCAGGAGACTAGATTATTGGAGCGGCGAAGCTGGTAGTGGAGTCCTTCCTCTTCTTTCCATGAGACTCGAGTCTGTTCACTCACAACCTGCATCGTAATAGGTGGCGCTTCAGGGATGACTAGATCGACAGGATCGTCCCAGGTGTCTGCCTGATTCCAGATCATGAGTACGCTCTCAGAACTGACTTCTAAGACTCGTTGTTGTGCTTGGCCAATCGCGCCTCCAGAAATGGTAATAATGTAGGTGCCACTCTCCGTAGCAGGAATGGCAAAGCCTCCATGGTCTCCGGTGACGGTATAAAAGTCTCCACGATCGGGCATGATACTAACTCCACCATGTCGCTCACCGGGATCGTATTGGTCGTTGTCGTTGGTGTCCGTCCAGATGGTTCCGACGATGTTACGGTTATAGTGGTTAGCGACACTCGTTCGTGCGCGCACATACCCGATACTGGTTATAAGTGGACCGACTGAGTTGGAATTGTTGTTATCAGGTATCATAGCGATTCCGGTATTCGATAGACCTGAACCATTCGTATCCATAAGAGCTCGTCTGTGACCGCGACCGGTTTGCATGCCCGTGCCATCGTTTCCACCTCAGTCGATGTTGAATCCGGCGTGTGCGTGAACCGCGTCCTTAGAATAGGAGAACACACTGGCCGAACCGTCATTGTAGGTGAAGTAGTTGCTCAGCTTGTTGAACTGGCCATTGTGGTCTTGGGCATCCCGAGCTATGAGGTCGCCTGAGTGATCTTTTGACCCCTTCCAAAGCCGAGCGTCAAATGCGGCGGGTGGAGCTTCGTTGATGGCGGCGAACTCTGCTTTGAGCACGTCTAGATCTACACCAAAGTAGCGAATGGCACTGGTGACATTTCCTTGAGTTAATCCATCCGCTAACCAGATGCCTTCACGCGCCGGATTGCTGCGTGCCCGATTCATAAGCCACATCATTTGCTGCTCGTTCCCATCCGGGCGGCTGCCATCGGCGGTGCTGTGAAAGGTCCATTCAGTGGAGGGCGTTGCTAAGGGTGCTTGGGGAGTGTCGTTCTGCTTCTCAGGCAATTCCCAGGGGTTTGCTGGCAAGCTGGGAGGATTGATGGATGGAGCTAAGATATGGTTTGCCTCCTGGGCATTCAGAAGTCCTGAAGCGACTAGCTGAACGAGGCACAATGTCCGAAAAAGTTTCATGCGTAGATTCAAAAGACTGAACCTATACGCTCAATTGTTCCTAGATGGAGTTCGGAGGCTGCTTTTAAAGCCTTTTTACCTTTGGTGCCTTAGATATGGAACTGCTCTTGGGAATCGTCGGTATTTTTGCTGGTAAGATCTGAGAGACCAATCGCTCGGTAGCCTTTGGATGACAGAACACGGCCTTGAGGAGTGCGTTGGATGTAGCCTCCTTGAATGAGGAAGGGCTCATGGACCTCAGCTAGTGTATCCTCTTCTTCGCCGACCGCAACGGCTAGGGTTCCTAATCCAACCGGACCACCACGATAATTGTTCGCCATGATTTTCATCAAACGTTTGTCCATTTCGTCGAGTCCATTGTCGTCGATCTCGAGCAGCTCAAGTGCTGCTTGTGCCATTTTCAAATTAATGATTCCATCGCCACGTTGTTCGGCATAGTCGCGGACAAAATGCACCAGGTTGTTTGCAATTCTTGGTGTTCCGCGGGCACGCCTCGCGATTTCCTGAGTGCCTTCTTCTTCTGCTGGAATCTCCAAGAGCTTGCACGAGCGCATGACAATTGAATTGAGCGCGGCATGGTCGTAGTAATCGAGACGTGTTTGTAAAGTGAACCTGCTACGCAATGGAGCTGTGAGCATGCCCATGCGAGTAGTGGCGCCAACCAAAGTAAACCTAGGAATGTTCAACCGAACACTGCGAGCATTCGGTCCTTGGTCGATCATGATATCGATCCGGAAATCTTCCATGGCCGAGTAGAGGTACTCTTCTACCGTTTTGGAAATGCGATGAATCTCATCGATGAAGAGAAGATCACCTTCTTCCAGGTTGGTGAGCAATCCTGCCAGATCGCCTGGCTTTTCAATGATGGGTCCGGAGGTGATGCGAACCGTACGATCCATCTCATTCCCCAAAATCAAAGCCAAAGTGGTTTTACCTAAGCCTGGAGGCCCGCTAAATAAAATATGGCTGAGTGCATCCTCTCGATCGCGAGCAGCTCCGACCATGATCTCGAGCCGTTCCAGGGTTTTGGCCTGGCCGGTAAAATCTTCGAAACTGGGTGGGCGTAGCTTGTTGTCGCTAGAGGTATTTTTATTCTCCAATGCGTCTTGAATAAAGTGTACTCCTTTTTCGGGTACGTCTGAGTTTTCGTCGTCCAAGGATCAAGCTGCTTCAGGATTCAAATCTTGCGGCATGTCTTTTTCTGGTAGCCGATCAATGACGGCACCCACTGCTCTTAGTTTTTCATCAATTTTGTCGTAACCGCGGTCCAGGTGATAGATACGAAGTACCCAGGTAGTTCCTTCCGCAACGAGTCCTGCCAATATGAGTGCCGCACTGGCACGGAGGTCAGAAGCCATGACCGGAGCACCGGAAAGCTTTTCCTGGCCTTTTACAATGGCATTGGGACCTTCAATGGCGATGTCCGCTCCCATGCGCTGAAGTTCGGGCACGTGCATGAATCGGTTTGGGAAAATCTTTTCAGTGATGATGCTGATGCCCTGAGTGACGGCCATGAGCGTACTCATTTGTGCCTGAACGTCAGTCGGGAAGCCAGGGTGGGGGTGTGTGACCACATCGACCGGTTTTAGAGGGGAAGTGCTCTTGCTCACGGTAATGGAGGTCTCGGAGTTTATGGTCAGCGGTACGCCCGCTTCCGTGAGCTTATCAATCAGAGCTGCTTGGTCGGAGACGCGGAGGTTATCTACCGTTAAATTCTCGCCTGCTAAGGCTCCGGCGATGAGAAACGTGCCGGCTTCAATTCGATCTGGCAAAATCGTGTAGTCACAACCGCCGAGTTTTTCGACTCCTCTGATGGTCAGGGTAGGGCTCCCAATGCCATCGATATCGGCCCCCATGGAAACCAGCATCTTGCAGAGATCGACAACTTCCGGCTCGCAAGCGGCGCATTCGATGACGCTCTTACCGGGTGTAAGGACAGCAGCCATGAGTACATTGGCCGTTCCGGTGACTGTGCTGCCATGACGGCCTCCCAGGAAGATCGGTTTCCCCTCGGCATTTGCCGCATCCAGAAAGACGTATCCTTTGTCGACTGTCACATCTATGCCCAGGCCACTGAAACCTTTGATGTGCATGTCGATCGGGCGTGGGCCGATGACGCAGCCCCCTGGGAGCGATATCTCGGCCTTTTTCAGACGACCGGACAAAGGTCCCATGAGACAGACCGAGGCCCGCATTTTGCGGACAAGATCATAAGGCGCCCGGTGGGATATGTCTTTGGCAGTTATTTCCCAGGTTGTAGGATCCACTTGTTCTACCTGCGCTCCCAGGTGCTCAAGGATTTGTGCCATGAAGCGGATATCGCTCAGGTTGGGCACATTCCTCAGAATGCATGTTTCTCCGGTGAGTAAAGTGGCGGCAAATATGGGTAAGGCCGCGTTTTTGGCCCCGCTTACGGGGATGTTTCCGCTGAGAGTGTTACCACCCTCGATTCGCATGACTTCCATAGGGTTGAGACAAGCTCGAGGTTAAGAGGCTTCGGGCTTACTTTCCGGTTTGGAAGAAGCTTCAGAATTCTGGTTGTCTTGCTGTGGGCGGCGATTGCGTCTCCGGCTTCTGCGGCGTGGCCGTTTTTTAGCATTTTCTGGATCACCACCACCCTCCGACTTAGCGTGTGGTTTGTTGCCGCCTTTGTGGTTTTCTTGGCCTTGTGGACGGTTGCCTTGATTGTGGTTCTTGCGGCGTCTTGGACGACGTTTGCGTGGACCGCGATGACGATATCGTTTCTTGGGTTCCTCTTCTTTGATACCAAAGAGACCCTTTATGCTGGAAATGATCGATGCGAAAAACCCTTTCTTGGCCGGCTTTCTAGGTTGGTTACGCCGGTTCGGATTTCTATTACGGTTTTGCCTGGGTTGTCCATGTTCCCGATTCCCATAGCGATTCTGTTGGTTACGAGGGCGCTGGTTTCTTGGACCTTTAGAATCGTCCTGGTCGTTCTGGTCTGAACGGTTGCGGTTCCGATTACGATTCTGTGGCCGTCTACGACGTGGTCGTTTCTTGGCGTTGCCTTGATTATCTCCGTCCTCAGACAGATGTTGAGCGCGTGGTTTCTGCTCCCGCTTTTTAGGCTCTTGGGCGCTTTGCCCGGAGTCTTTGGCTTTCTGCCCCTGCTTTGGCTGTGGCTCTGAAGCCGGCTTGCTCGGTGACGAAGTACTGGACTGAGGCACCGACTTCTTAGGGGCCGGCTTCCTTTCGCTTTTGTATCTGGATCGCCTTTGTGGAGCAGGGTTATTACTCTGTGAGGGTCTTGGTGGTGTAGGAACAGATGGTTGTGATGACTTTGATGGAGCTGAAAAATCTTCAGAATTCAGATCGTAATCGGTTTTGGTATTAACGGGTTTGGCCTCTTCAAATTCGGGCATGGTAAGATCTTATCTTGATGGTTTTTGGATGTATTGAGGAGGTCACATACGTGGGAGGCAGGCAGCGAAGGCTTTTGAGAGGTAGGGAATGAGATATCAGATGTGCAAGTCATTCTATGGGTGCCTGTTAGAATCCTCAGATATTCGGATGGTGACCTTGGTTAAAAGGGTTTATCTTTCAGAAATGCCCTTGTTTTTTACAAGGTAATAATCGGGGAATCCTCGAATTGGAGACTAGTTTCCCTTCAGGAGGATGGGGGATACTTTAAGCTATATCGCTGGCAATGTGGCTGGATCGCAGAGTATCACTGAATTCGACTTGCCCCGGGTGGTGGCTTGGCCAAACCTTCAGCCCATGGATAAACTCGATGAAATTTTTAGCCTACAAGACCAATTGAATAAGCGCATTGGTGTGAATACGGATGGAATGTCTGAGGAGGAGCAAACCAAGTGGGTCCTCAATTACACGCGCGCTATGCAGCAGGAGTTGGCAGAGCTCATCGACTCGGTTCCCTGGAAGTGGTGGGCAAAATATCAAGAATTCGATAAACAAAATGCCAAGGTCGAGGTCGTAGATCTCTTCCATTTTCTCATTTCCCTGGGGCAAGTGCTGGGTATGACTCCCGACGATGTCTACCAGGCTTACCTTAAAAAGAACGAAGTGAACCACCAGCGACAGGATAGTGGGTATTCTTCCAAAGACGAAGAAGACTCGCGCCATATCTAGGTTCTTAACTTAGTTCGTCCCGTCTCTCTTGGTAATAGTCCTGTAACATGAAACGTGTCCTTTTGGTGGCCTGCTTTTTAAGTCAGGTATGGCTGACTTTATTCGGGCAGAATCAGGACCCGCTCATGACGCCTGTGCCTTTGGTGGAGGAGAAAGACTTAGGAGCTGAACGAGCAGGTAATTTACGCCTTTGGCAGGAAGCGGCTGCAGACAATGCCTTGAGGTCAGGTCTGGCCTCCATTGCTATTGGGCTTTATGATCAGCTCTTGGTTGGGGCTGACGGAGAGGATCCCCGGACCCATGAGATGGAGCTCAATCGAATCTCATCCTTTATCGCTTTGGGGCGGATGGAGGATGCGGAGCAAGCCCTCTCCAGTTTCCAAGGCAATGTGGATTCCAGGGTAACCTTAAGGCAGGCATTGGTAAGCTTTTTCAATAGTAACTTCGAAGATGCCGAGGATGGCCTTGAGGAGATAACCATTGAAGATCTAAAGGAGTATGACTTGGCCTGGTATTATTTGCTTTTAGGCCTCATTGAAAAGAGATCGGAGAATGAAGAGGGTGATTCTCTGCTGAACCGGGCTCGCCTACTATCTGTTTCCCCTGAACAAAGCTCCCAGGTCGACCTGATTATATATAGGAGCCTCCTGCTGAATGGTGATATTCTCGATGAGGATGATCTGGAGGATCTGAAAACGAAAATGGATGAAGGTTTGGCTTCAAACATTCGAGCTGGATACCAGTTTACCAAGGAGTATGTCATAGCGCTTTATTTGTCGGATCGATTTTCCGAAGCGACTCAGGCCATCACACAAACCCTTCCTGGTATAAGTGAGGCCAACTATGATTTAAGGGACGAGTTGTTGTTACTCCTTGGAATTATAGCTGGCTACGACTCGACGATTGGTGCGGATGCCTTCAGAGATCTGGTTTCTGTGGGCGTTGTGACAGAACTTCGTTTGCGGGCCCTGAGAGAGTTGGTATCCGTGGCGTCTTCGGTTGAAGAGATCGATTACTTCCTCAATTTTACTGATACCCTGGACCAAGGACAGTTTCCGCAGGAGTTGGCCAATCAGATCTTTTATAATAGAGCCCAATTATTGTACAGGAAAGGTGACTATGAGGCTTCAGGAACGGATTGTGAGGCATTGCTCCAGCGAAATCCCGATGTAGAACTTCGGGAGTCGGCAACTCGCTTGTTGGTGCTCATCGCATTCCAGCGGCAGCGATATCGCACCGCATCGGGTCTTTTAATTGAATTGAGCAATCTGGTTGTCGACCCAGATGAACAGAACCAGCTCCAGTTGTTGGTGGCTGATTGCTTTTTTCAAGCGGGTGACTACGGAGATGCCGCTGAATCCTATGGTATTGCTATTCAGCAAGTAGGTGCGAATCGCGGTGGGATTTTGTTTCAATGGGTGCTTTCCGAGATTCGTGCCGGTAATCTAGAGGAGGCTGGCAGGCACATGGAGAGTTTCAAAACGGATGGAAGCTTGGATCCTGTTCAGAAATGGCGAGCACTCTGGAATTACCTGACAGCCCTGCATTCTGCCGGAGAACAAGATAAAGCATTCGACGTGCTCAACTCCTGGTTGACTCAAGATGCCAGAGACTTGCTGCCAGTGGATCTGTGGATTCGTCTGCTTTGGTTCCGGTGCCAATTATCTCTCCAGACTGGAAACTACCAGGCGACCCCCATTCTCGCTGGAGAAGTGTATGCTGGATTAACGGCAGCCGAGGGAGCGATCGATCCGGCTACGGGAATCGATGTTTCGACGCTTACCAATATTCTGGAAGGGCAAGCGCTTATCTTTGCAGGTCGGCAGGAAGAGGGATTGGAATTGATGGAGACGGTTCGCAGTGACTATCCAAGTACGCGGGCTGCGGCCCAGAGCTATTTGGCTGAAGCGAGATATTATGCATCGCAAAATCTCCTGGTAGAGGCCCAACGGCGATACATCGAGCTTGCGGACAATTACCCTGGGAGCGAACTCACACCCGTTGCGCTTTATGAAGCTGCTCTGAATGCTTTGAATCGTGGAACGGATGCGACTCGTCTGGAAGCGAATCAAATCCTCAATCGCTTAGCCGAGGAACATGCCGAGCATCCGCTTGTATTCTACAGCCGTCTTCACCAGGGGAACCTACTTCGCCGCTTTAACGACTTTGGGGGTGCGGAAGTGGTCTACGACCGATTGTTGGTGGATTTCCCGCAGCACAAAGATAAGCACATTGTTGAGATGGCTCAGGCCAAATGCATTTTGGCCCAGACTGATACCTCCCAAGCGCGCCTTGACCAGGCGATTGGACGTTTTGAGCGATTGGCTGAGCTACCAGAGCTTCCGATTGATTTACGAGTAGAGGCGAGTTGGATGTGGGCATTTTCTTATGATCGTCGAAGCAATCCTGATCGCGTCGTCGAAATCTATTGGTTGGCCATTAACCAGTTTCTTCTCGATGCCGATCAGTCCGACTTGCTTGGACCTACTGGGCGATACTGGATGTCAAAAATTGTTATTTCATTAGGTGAGGTCTTGGAAGAGCAGGGTGACGTTGACGCTGCTCGTCGTGTTTACTCCTATATCCAGGAGTTTGGACTCCCTTTCAATAGTCTTGCGGAGGGTAAATTGAGCCGATTGGCTCAGAAAAGGGTTAAATGATGGAAGGAATAGATCTAAGTTTATTGGAAAAAGGAGGGCCGATGATGTGGGTCCTCTTGTTGATGAGCCTGGTCTGCTTTCTGATCTTTATTGAGCGGGTGTTATTTCTGCACCGTGGTCAGATACGTTCCTCCGAGTTTGTAACCGGTATTAAGAATATCGTACGGAAACAACGATTGGTGGAAGCGCTGACTCTTTGTGAGGAAACGCCTGGGCCGGTTCCAAGCCTGGTCAAAGCTAGTCTCCTTCACTATGGGGAGGACGAAGAAAAAATACGCTACGAAATCCAAGAAGCGGCTTTGGTTGAGATTCCTGTTCTGGAGAAAAGACTCGGCACCTTGGCTGCCCTGGCAAAATCAGCTCCATTAGTGGGTTTATTGGGTACGGTGCTCGGCTTGGCTCAAACCTTCTATGATATGGAACAGTCAGGTAATTACTCAGATGCGACTGTTCTATCCAATGGGATGTGGCAGTCCCTCATTACAACGGCGTGTGGACTGGCTATAGCGGTACTCGCCTTTATTGGGTTTCACTTCCTACATGGCCGTGTACGCGCCTTAGTCCGCGATATGGAGTGGACCGGAAACGAAATGTTGAAATTCCTCATGCGAGATTTGCGAGAAGCCGAGGCAGGTGCGGCACCAGCGAAGGAGGGGCAAAAAGATGCTTAGCCAACCGCTTGAACTGGAACGATTCATTCGTACCAAGCCCAAGTCCGACCTCGAGGTGGTACCTATCATAGATATTCTGGTCATTGTTGTGTTTTTTGGAATCTTCAGCTCTCCCTTTGTGGTCCCCAAGGGAGTTGTGATAGATTTCGAGGTCAACGAAAGCCTGGTTAGCGGTATCAACGTTACGTCGGTGCTCACCGTGAAACGTGACAACATGTTACTGTTTGAGGGGCAAAATCTGAAACTAAACCAATTTGAGGAAAAAGCGCGCGAGTACCTTCAAGGAAAGGAAAACGCAGTTTTGCTCCTACGTCTTGATCCTGACATTAAAATGGACACCTTCTTCCAAATCAGTGGGGAGGCTAAAAAAGCTGGCTTTTCCAAGGTCCATGTTGCGGGCGAGAAAGAGGCAATAGATCTACCGACGTTTCAATGAGCAAGAAGGAGGAGATTCAAAAGCACCCTGGCTACAAACGCTGGGTATTTGTTTTTGTCATCGTGGCAGTGGTCGTTCACGCCGGGGCCTTCTATCTTTTTAACTGGGACTTGGATGAGCCAGCCAATCGCTTAGCAGAAAAGAGTTTTGTGGTATTCCAACCTGAAGGATTCCCCATGGAGAGTGATAAATTGGAGCAACAAGCTTATTTGTTCGATTCTGAACCCATCTTTTTGCCCACAGACCGCAATTACTCCGGCCCAATCAAGACGGACGCCAGTATTTGGGAACCTGAAGTGCAGTTGGCAGCTTCTTTCCCGGCCGACATCCGCTGGGACGATTCTCTTCTATTGCTAGACAGCGAGCTCAACCCAGGTGCAGGAACTGCTTTGGAGCTCTTACAGCCAGTATCTCGGGATTTTGTTTCTGAGTTTGCCACCGAAACACGAGTGAAGGTCGAAACACGACCTCTTGGGTTGTACGTAGAGGCAAAAACTTCCCTGGGGAAACCAGTGCTCAATACTTTCATTGGATTTGATTCAGAGCAACCCGTTGAATTCCCGCTCAATCCCGCCGAATTCTCCATTTCAATCACCGACTACGGGCTCGCAGGGAATCCCTTATTGGTCAACCCAAGTGGCAGCGAAATAACGGACGATTTCGTCCGCGATTTTATCCTGGAAAGGGTCCATCCACTCCTTGTGGGAACCACCGGATATTTATACATTAGAATCGGGCTTTGAAATCCTTTGGAAAAAAGGCAAATAAAGGGTTGACGACCCAATTTCCTTTTTGCCATTTTCCCGCCTCTATTTTCTTCACACGATTCTTATTTAGATAGTGTGCCCTTGTAGCTCAGTTGGTAGAGCGCGTCCTTGGTAAGGACGAGGTCGGCGGTTCAAATCCGCTCGAGGGCTCCATTCAAGAGAAGATCTTCAAAATTATACATCACTAATCACCAAACCTTGACCGAACACCACCCATGGCTAAGGGAACATTCGAAAGAACAAAACCACACGTAAACGTCGGAACCATTGGTCACGTTGACCACGGTAAAACGACTCTAACTACAGCTTTACTTTCTGTGCAAGCCAGCAAAGGGCTAGCAGAAATGAAGTCCTATGCGGACATTGCCAAAGGTGGAACTGTTCGTGACGATTCTAAAATCGTTACGATCGCAGTTGCTCACGTTGAGTATGAGTCTGAAAATAGACACTATGCTCACGTTGACTGCCCGGGTCACGCTGACTTCGTTAAGAATATGATCACTGGTGCCGCCCAAATGGACGGAGCTATTTTGGTCGTAAGCGCAGCTGACGGACCTATGCCACAGACGCGTGAGCACATCCTGCTCGCTCGTCAGGTAGGTGTTCCAAACATTGTTGTGTTCCTCAATAAGGTTGACCTTATTGATGACGAAGAGCTCTTGGAGCTTGTTGAGATGGAAGTTCGTGAACTTCTCTCCAAGTATGAGTTCGACGGCGACAATATCTCAATTATCCGTGGATCTGCAACCGCAGCCCTGGAAGGAAAACCTGAAGGTCTCGAAGCAATCCAGAATCTACTGGACGCAGTTGATAATGACATTCCAGAGCCTGTTCGTGACATCGATCAGCCCTTCCTAATGTCCATTGAAGACGTTTTCTCCATCACTGGTCGCGGAACTGTTGTTACCGGTCGTATCGAGCGTGGAATCGTCACAGTAGGTGACACCATCGAAATCGTTGGATTGAAAGACACTCAAAGCACAGTTGTTACTGGAGTGGAAATGTTCCGCAAGCTGCTCGACCAAGGTCAAGCGGGTGACAACGTAGGTGTTCTTCTCCGTGGTATCGAAAAAGAAGCTGTTCAGCGTGGACAAGTTCTTGCTCAGCCTGGAACCATCAACCCACACAAGAAGGGTAAAGCAGAAATCTACGTCCTCAGTAAGGATGAAGGTGGACGTCACACTCCTTTCTTCGATGGCTACCGTCCTCAGTTCTACTTCAGAACCACCGACGTAACCGGAAACGTAAAGCTTCCGGACGGCGTTGAGATGGTAATGCCCGGTGATAACCTCGGACTCGATGTTGAGTTGATCCAACCCATCGCGATGGAAAAAGGTCAGCGTTTTGCGATCCGTGAAGGTGGCCGCACCATCGGTGCCGGACGTATCACTGATATCATCGAATAATTTATTAACCCTTTCAACTGGGCCGGGAACTCGCAAAAACGGGTTCCCGGCTTACCTGTCTAATTTACAAGCTGGTATATAGGACAGTAGCTCAATTGGTAGAGTTGCGGTCTCCAAAACCGTCGGTTGGGGGTTCGAGTCCCTCCTGTCCTGCCAAATAAAAGTCTATGAAAAATCCATTCCGCAGTATTCGAATTTTCTGGGGTGAAACCATCCTCGAGTTGAAGAAGGCCACCTGGCCGACTCTGCGCGAACTCCGTGAATCCACAATTGTGGTGTTAGTTGCCGTCGTTCTGCTGGGCGCATTTATCGGTATTGCGGATTTTTCACTCTTCCAAGTTGTTAACCTCTTCACTGATTGGGTTCGCGGTTGATCTAAGTTGCTATGACAGAAACTACCCAGTCCAATGCCGCATGGTATGTTTTGCAGACTCTTTCTAATAAAGAGAACCAAGCAAAGCTGTACCTTGATAAATACAAAAAGCAGGAAGAGATGGAGGAATTTCTCCTCGACGTTCTGCTACCTACCGAAACGGTTTCTGAAGTAAAGCAGGGTAAAAAGACCAGCAAGACGCGAAAACTCTACCCTGGTTACGTATTCGTGCACATGAGACTGTACGACGAGAATGGCATTCTCCTGAATAAGCCGTATTATTTTATAAAAGGCGCAACCGGTGTGATCGGCTTCGTGGGTGGTGAAAATCCAAGTGCACTTAAGAAGTCAGAAATTGATCGCATCATCTCTCACGTTGAAGAGGCCGAAGGTAAGGAAGTACCTAAGGTAGCGCATGAAATTGGTGAAGAAGTGAAAATCACCGATGGACCTTTCCTCAATCTGAATGGGAAAATTGATGAAATTGATCCGGAGAAGGGCAAACTGAAGGTTTCAGTTTCCATCTTTGGACGTTTTACACCTGTCGAACTCGAATACTGGCAGGTGGAAAAGAATACTGACTAAGCTAAATGGCTAAAAAAATAACAGGAACGATACGTTTACAGCTCCCTGCTGGCGCGGCTAACCCCGCTCCCCCAGTTGGACCTGCTTTAGGTGCTGCTGGTGTGAATATCATGGGATTCTGTAAAGAGTTTAATGCAAAGACCAAAGATCAGGCGGGGACCATTTTCCCAGTTGTGATCACCGTATATGCGGACCGGTCTTTCACCTTTATTCTGAAATCGCCGCCAGCTGCTATTCTTCTAAAGAAAGCAGCAGGCCTCGCAAAGGGTTCAGGTGAACCCAACCGGAACAAGGTGGGTAAGGTCACACGGGCACAAGTGCTCGAGATCGTAAAAATCAAACAAAACGACCTCAATGCCAACGACGACGAGGCGGCTATCAAGATTATAGCCGGTACCGCTCGCAGCATGGGAATCGAATTAGAAGGATAACCCCAGAGGAACGAAATATCATGGCTATTCAGAGCAAACGATACAGAAAATCTTCCGAGACCGTTGAGGCCCTTAAGTCCTACGAGCTCGATGAAGCGATCACGATTTTAAAGGGATTTTCCGAAGCAAAGTTCGACGAGACGGTTGAACTGTCTTTCCGCTTGGGAGTAGATCCCCGCCAAAGCGACCAAATGATACGTGGCACCGTATCACTTCCCAACGGAAGTGGTAAGAAGGTGACGGTTATAGTATTCACAGAAGATGATGAAACGGCTACGGCTGCCGGGGCCGATTATGCCGGTCTCGATGAACTGATCGAAAAGGTCAAAGGTGGTTGGATGGACTTCGATGTGGCTGTGGCGACACCCGCTGCGATGAAGAAAGTTCGTGCCATTGCCCGCGTACTTGGACCCCGTGGTCTTATGCCAAATCCCAAGTCCGGCACCGTTACTGATGATGTTGCCAAGGCCATCAACGAAGTGAAGGCCGGTCGTGTGGAATACAAAATGGACAAGTCTGCTAATATGGCTGTGTCTGTCGGTAAGCGCTCATTCGAGGCTGACAAGATCAAGGAAAACATCGAAACCGTGATCGACACAGTGGTAAAAGCTAAGCCAGATAAATTCCACGGTAAGTTTATCCTAAATCTCTCCGTCTCCTCTACTATGAGCCCCGGAGTCAAAGTCGATACTTCCAAATACATAGAGTCTTAAACCTACCTGACTATGAGAGACGAAAAGAAATACCTGGTTGAAGAAGCCGGATCCCACCTTGAGAAGTCAGACTACGTATTCCTGACCAACTTCGAGCGCATCACTGTAGAAGAAACGAGTGAGCTTCGCGAAACACTTGCTAAAGAAGGCGCAGAGTTTCACGTGGTTAAGAACAGCGTTCTCGATGTAGCAGCGAAAGATCGTGATCTTCCCGATCTTAAAGAATGGCTCGCAGGCCCAACAGCAATTGTTGTTGGAGGAAACGATCCTTCTGGAGTTGCCAAAGTTCTAAGAAAATTCTGTAAGGCCAAGGATAAGAACGACGTTAAAGTGGGTGTATTGGGTGACAAGACTCTGACCGCAGAAGACGTTAAGGTTCTATCTGACTTACCATCCATCGAAGTCCTCAAGGCTCAATTGCTTGGACTTCTTAACCAGCCAGCCACTCAAATGGTATCTGTGCTTAATGCGGTTCCGACCAGCGTGGTCAATGTTCTGCAAGCCAAAGCCGACCAGGAGGGTGACAACTAATTTCACAATTTCGGATCCATCCGGAATCAAACCAATACTAATTCAACAGGTATATTAGGAGATCTCTCTTAAACGTTTCTACCGAAACACTAATCTGCCAAGGAGTTAAACATGTCTGATATCACTAAAGATCAAGTAATCGATTGGCTTTCCGGCCAGTCTGTCGTTGAAATCGCATCGCTCGTTAAAGACCTCGAAGATAAATGGGGAGTTAGCGCAGCCGCACCTGTCGCAGTAGCTGCAGCACCCGCCGCCGGTGGTGGTGGAGGCGAAGCCGCTGAAGAGAAAACTGAATTCGATGTTATCTTTGCCGCACCTGGCGATAACAAGATTGCTTCTATTAAGGAAGTTCGCGCCATCACCGGCCTCGGACTCAAGGAAGCAAAAGACCTCGTTGAAGGCGCTCCAAAACCTGTTAAGGAAGGCGTGTCCAAAGACGAAGCTGCTGAAATTCAGAAGAAGCTCGAAGCTGCCGGTGCTAAAGTCGAAATCAAGTAATCTGATTTACCTTTATAATCTTCTTTCAAGAGACGGGTCAGGTTTGGCTACCCAGCCAAGCCTGCCGTCTCTTTTTGCTTAAATTCTTCCCTGACTCTAGGGTTGTTTCTTTTTTCTAACCACCGTCATCCCGGTTTATAATATGTCTGATCGCATAAGTTTCGGTAAACTTCAGGAGGTTATTTCCGCTCCTAACCTCATTCAGAATCAAATTGATTCCTTTAAGGAATATACACAGCAGGAATGCGCTCCATCCAAGCGCAAGCCCACAGGACTGGAAGCTGTGTTTCGCGAGATCTTTCCCATCGAAAGTTACGATGGAAAATCCGTTCTGGAGTACGTGTCCTACAACATTGTTGGACCCAAGTACACGGAAATGGAATGTATCCGGGAAGGTGTTACGTATTCCATATCTCTCTACGTGAAATTGCGCCTTCGTGAAGAAGACCAGATCAAGGACGAAGAAATTTACATGGGTGAAATTCCGCACATTACCGAGCGTGGATCTTTCATCATCAATGGCGCTGAGCGCGTAGTTGTAAGCCAATTGCACCGCTCCCCTGGTATCGCGTTTGAAACAGCGCCTCACACCAGCGGTAAGTTGCTCCACTCATTCCGTATCATTCCCGATCGCGGAACCTGGCTCGAAGTGCAGTTCGACAACAATGATCTGCTATATGTATTCCTCGACCGTCGCCGTCGTCGTCGTAAATTCCTCATTACCACATTGCTCAGAGCAATGGGTTATGGTTCTGATGTAGAATTGCTCGATCTGTTTTATTCTATCCAAGACCTGGATATCGGTAAAGCACTGAAGATGGACAGCGTAAGTAACCTGACCTTGGTCGAAGACATCATCGATGCTGGACAAGGTGTAGTTTTGGCGCGTGCGTTTGAGCCGTTGACCAAGAGTATCATTCGCCAGTTCGAAGAGTCAGAAGTCTCTGCTATACGGGTGATCGACACTTCTGTGGATGAAGGAGCAATCATTCGTGCACTGAAAAAGGATCCTACTCGCAATGAAGAGGAAGCCCTGAAAGAAATTTATAAGCGTCTCCGCCCTGGTGAGCCTCCTACAACGGCAAACGCCAAGGCCTTGTTGAAACGCCTGTTCCAAGATCCAAAGCGCTATGACCTCGGTCGCGTGGGTCGTTACAAGATCAACCAGAAGCTTACTCTCAATACCGATCTGGATATGCGGATCGTTATGGTTGAGGATATCGTAGAAGCGACTCGTTACCTCATCAAATTGAAGAAGGGCGAAGGCGTGGTTGATGACATCGATCACTTAGGTAGTCGCCGTGTGCGCACCGTTGGTGAGCTGTTGGCTAACCAATGCCGTATCGGCCTGGCTCGTACTGAACGCCTGGTTCGTGAGCGTATGACCCTTTACGATCAAAGCGTAGATTCAATTACGCCGCAAAAGCTGATCAATCCCAAGGCGCTGAGTACGGTTATCCGTGACTTCTTCGCCCGAAGTCAGCTGTCCCAATTTATGGATCAGATCAATCCGTTGGCTGAAATCACTCACAAACGTCGTTTGAGTGCTCTCGGGCCTGGAGGTTTGAATCGTGAGCGAGCCGGTTTCGAAGTGCGTGACGTTCACCCGTCTCACTACGGTCGTATTTGTCCCATTGAAACACCTGAAGGTCCAAACATTGGTTTGATCAATTCCTTAAGTGTGTTCTCTCGGATCAATGAATTTGGTTTCATCGAAACCCCTTATCGGGTGGTTAAAGATGGTAAAGTCACTGAAGAAGTTCGCTACGTTACTGCCGATGAAGAAGAAGGTATGATTATAGCGCAGGCGAATTCTAAAATTGATGATAAGGGCAATTTTACTGAAGCGGTAACCGCACGCCAGGGTGACAACTTCTTTGAAGCGGATCCTAACGTGCTTCACTACATGGACGTATCACCGAAGCAGCTCGTTTCTGTTGCTGCAGGTTTGATCCCATTCCTCGAGCACGATGATGCGAACCGCGCATTGATGGGTTCCAATATGCAACGTCAAGGTGTGCCTCTACTTCGCACTCAAGCTCCTTATGTAGGAACTGGAATCGAAAGTAAGGTTGCTCAAGATTCTAAGACGGTTGCACTTGCTGAGCATGACGGTATTGTTGCCTCAGTGGATTCCCGCCGAGTCATTACTACTCCCGATGGAGAATTACCGGTTAAGCTAGCTCGCAATCCTGCATCTGATCCGAAGAAAGACATCTACGTCTACGAGCTCCGTAAGTTCATGCGTTCCAATGCTGGAACTTGCTTCAACCAAAAACCCATCGTTAAGAAAGGCCAGAAGTTGAAAGTCGGAGATGTGATCGCTGATGGTGCTTGCACCGAGCAAGGCGAACTCGCCCTCGGTCGAAACGTATTGGTAGCCTTCATGCCATGGCATGGTTATAACTTTGAGGATGCGATCCTCATCAGTGAAAAAGTGCTCAAGCAGGACATCTTTACTTCCATCCATATTGAGGAAAAAGAAGTCACCGCCCGCGACACTAAGCTCGGACCTGAAGAAATCACTCGAGATATTCCAAACGTAGGTGAGGAAGCACTCAAGAACCTCAACCACGACGGTGTTATCCGTGTAGGCGCTGAGGTTAAGCCTGGTGACATTCTTGTTGGTAAAATTACGCCAAAGAGTGAAACTGAGCTTGCTCCAGAAGAGAAATTGCTTCGTGCAATTTTCGGTGAGAAAGCGGCCGATGTTAAGGATACCTCCTTGGTCGTCCCTTCTGGTGTGACCGGTATCGTTATGGATGTAAAAGTTTCCACCCGAATTGACGGGGAAACGGAAACTCTAAGTCCATCTGATCGTCGTCGTCAGACCAAGCAGATCAATGAGGAATACCGTAATGAAGCTGACCGGTTGAAAGAAAACCTCACTGAGGCTCTTTCCAACATTCTGCTCGGTGAAAAGATCCCTCTCGATGTAGTGAACGGTGAGTCTGGTGAAATTATCATCCCGGCAAACCGCAAGATCACCAAGACCTTGCTTCGACGTCTCGCCGCTGTTGCGAAACATGTGGAAATCGATCCGTCTCCAGTTCGTATCAAGATCCTGGAGATCATCAATTCCTTCCAGGCTAAGTTCGACGAGCTCGAAGAGGAGCGCGAGCGCAAGATTGCCACTATCGAATCTGGCACAGAAGTTGATTCAGGTGTCATCAAGCAGGTGAAAGTCTACATCGCCACCAAGCGTAAGCTTCAAGTCGGTGACAAGATGGCTGGTCGTCACGGAAACAAGGGTGTTGTTGCCAAGATTGTTCCCGAGGAAGATATGCCTTACCTTTCTGATGGAACACCCATTGAAATCTGCCTAAACCCATTGGGAGTTCCTTCCCGAATGAACGTGGGACAGGTATTGGAGACGCACCTCGGTTATGCGTGCCACAAGCTTGGCATCAAGATCGCCACTCCCGTTTTCGACGGTATAGACGAAGCTGGAATCCGTGAGCACTGTAAGCAGGCTGGAGTTCCGGAACACGGCAAGAGCCAGCTCTTTAATGGTAGAACTGGCGAGCCTCTCGACCAAGAGGTGGTTGTTGGGCACATCTACATGATGAAGCTGAATCACTTGGTTGCATCCAAAATTCACGCTCGTGCGGTGGGTCCATACTCACTCATCACGCAACAGCCATTGGGTGGTAAAGCCCAATATGGTGGTCAGCGTTTCGGTGAGATGGAGGTATGGGCACTTGAAGCATACGGTGCCGCCTACACCTTGCAGGAGCTACTCACTGTAAAGTCTGATGATGTTCAAGGCCGGACCAAGATTTACGAAAATCTTGTGAAGGGTGACAACTCACTCAGTGCGGGCACTCCGCAGTCGTTCAACGTCCTGATTAAGGAGATGCAAAGTCTCTGTCTCGACATTCGTCTCGAAAACCAAGCCAAAGCTGGAATTTAACTTTTACGCCACTACCCAGAATGAGCACACAAGAAGCAAAAGAAGTTCTCGGATTTGACCGAGAAAACCAGCTTGACTCCGTCAAGATCACCTTAGCGTCCCCTGACACCATCCGCTCGTGGTCGCGTGGTGAAGTAAAGAATCCGGAAACCATCAATTACAGGACTTTTAAACCCGAACCAGGTGGCCTGTTTTGCCAACGCATTTTTGGTCCCGTTCGGGATTACGAATGCGCCTGTGGCAAATACAAGCGTATCAAATACAAGGGTGTTGTCTGTGATCGTTGTGGGGTTGAAGTAACCGTTTCACGGGTACGACGCGATCGCATGGGACACATCGAGTTGGCTGTTCCGGTTACTCACATTTGGTTCCTAAAGAGTATGCCTAGTCGCATCGGTCTCATGCTCGACATGACCGCTCGTAATCTTGAGCGCGTTATTTACTATGAGAACTATATGGTGACCGATGCCGGTAAGACTCCTCTCGAAGAGAAGCAGCTACTTACCGAGTCTGAATACCAGGACGCGATCGATGAGTATGGTGAAGATGCGTTCAACGCGAAGATGGGTGCAGAAGCTATCCGCGACGTTTTGACCAATGCTGTTCTCGAGCCCATGGTGGACGAGCTGCACGAAGCGATGCAAAACACTCGCTCCAAGCAGATTAAGAAGAAGATCTCCAAACGCTTGAAGCTTATTGGAGGGTTTATTAATAGTGACACTCGTCCCGAGTGGATGGTTCTTGAAGTTCTTCCAGTCATTCCTCCCGACTTGCGTCCTTTGGTTCCGTTGGAAGGTGGCCGCTTCGCGACCTCTGACTTGAATGATTTATACCGCCGAGTAATCAACCGGAACAACCGTTTGAAAAACCTCATGCAGCTCAAGACGCCAGACGTTATTATCAATAACGAAAAGCGCATGTTGCAAGAAGCGGTCGATGCGATGTTCGACAATGGCCGTCACGGCCGTGCCGTAACCGGTGCTGGAAATCGTCCTCTAAAATCTTTGAGTGACATGCTCAAAGGTAAGCAAGGTCGTTTCCGTCAAAACTTGCTCGGTAAGCGCGTAGACTATTCTGGTCGTTCTGTGATCGTTATTGGTCCTGATCTAAAGCTCAGCCAATGTGGTCTTCCTAAGAAGATGGCTTTGGTGCTCTTCGAACCCTTTATTATCCGTCGATTGAAAGAGCTCGGATTTGTGCACACGGTTCGCGGTGCTCGCAAGATGATCGAGAAACGGACTCCGGAAGTATGGGATATTCTTGAAGAAGTAACCGCTGGTCACCCTGTTCTTTTGAATCGTGCTCCAACGCTTCACCGTCTTTCAATCCAAGCTTTCGAGCCTGTCTTGATTGAGGGAGATGCTATCCGTGTTCACCCACTCGTTTGTGCGGCTTACAATGCTGACTTCGATGGTGACCAAATGGCGGTACACGTTCCATTGTCTTTGGAAGCGATTATGGAGTGTAAGCTCCTCATGCTTGCTACCAACAATATCTTCCTTCCTTCGAGTGGTAAACCTGCGCTGACTCCTTCACAGGACGTTGTTATGGGAGCCTACTATGTGACTCTCGAGCCTCGCACAAAACCTGCTGAAGGCCAACGAGTTCCTCTCGCTTCTGAAGTGGATGAGATTCTTCTCGCTGAAGCAGACGGTATCCTGAATAAGCACGACTGGATTGATCTGGTAAATCCAGACTTTGAAGGTCCGGAAACGATATACGGTAATAATAAGCGTAAGATCATTCGGACCACAGTTGGACGGATCATGTTCAACCAGATTTGGCCAAAAGAATTAGGTTTCATCAACGTCGCCGTGCCTAAGTCCAAGTTGGGTGATATCATTTTGTCTACCTACCAGGTCTCTGGTAAGGAAAAGACCATTGAGGTTCTCGATGATCTAAAGGAACTCGGTTTCGATATCGCAACCACCGCTGGTATTTCCATGGGTGTGAGCGATATGATCATTCCTGAAAGCAAAGACAGCATCGTTGGAGATGCTCGTTCCAAGATTGATGAAGTTGAAGAGCAATACCGCAAGGGTATCATTACCCAAGGTGAGCGCTACAACAAGATCATCGATATCTGGACCGGAGCAACCGACCAAATTCAGAAGGCAACCTTCGAAGGTTTGGACGACAACAATGGTAAGGCTGAACCAAACCCAGTTTACTTAATGATGGATTCCGGTGCTCGTGGTAACCGTCAACAGGTTCGTCAGTTGTGCGGAACTCGTGGATTGATGGCTAAACCATCTGGTGAAATTATCGAACGTCCGATTCTTTCCTCCTTTAAGGAAGGTCTTTCAGTTCTCGAATACTTTATCTCTACTCACGGTGCTCGTAAGGGACTCGCAGATACGGCTCTTAAGACTGCAGATGCTGGTTACCTGACTCGTAAGCTTTGTGATGTGGCCATGGACGTGATTATCTCTGAAGATGATGACGGACAACGTGACGGTATCTGGAAGCGTGATATTCGTGAAGGTGATGAGGAGATCGTGCCACTCCAAGATCGTATTATCGGTCGCTGTGTGGCTCAAGAAGTTCGCAACCCATTGAACCCGGATGAAGTGCTTGTTGAAGAAGCCGAAATGGTAACTGAGGCGATGGGCAAGCGCATCGCGGAGTTGGGAATCGAACGTGTTAAGATTCTATCACCTTTGACTTGCCGCGGCATCAACGGAATTACGGCCCGCAGTTACGGAATCAATCCTGCCACAAATAAGACTGTGGAAATGGGATCATCTGTAGGAATCATCGCAGCCCAATCTATTGGTGAACCTGGAACTCAGTTGACCATGCGTACTTTCCACATCGGTGGAATTGCATCGAACTTGTCCAAGAGCAATGACATCCAGGTTCGTAACGACGGATTTGCTAAGTTCACCGGCCTGCGCTTCGTAGAAGTTGGCAAAGGTGTGCACGTGGTATTGAACAAGACTGGATCTATCCAGATTCTCGATAAGAACGATAAAGAACTCGAAAATTACGCCATCCCAGTAGGAGCCGTAATCCAACTCGAGGACGGTTCTGAGATTAAAGCAGGAGCTACCTTGGCTCAATGGGATCCGCACAATGTGCCTATTCTTTCTGAAAAAGCAGGTCATATCGTCTACCGCGACATGATTCCTGGTGTAACTATCAAAAAGGAGCTGGACGAATCAACTGGCCGGATCGGTGTAGTAATCACTGAGCACAAGGAAGATTTGAATCCTCAACTTGAGATTCAGGATGATTCTGGAAAAGCCATCGCAACCTACGCAATTCCGACCGCAGCACAGGTCGCAGTAGGGGAGGGTGACACCATTACAGCTGGAACTTTGATTGCGAAGACTCCACGTCAGGCGTCCAAGACCATGGATATTACCGGTGGTCTTCCACGGGTTGCCGAGCTCTTCGAAGCTCGCCGTCCGAAGGAAGCTACGGAAATGGCCAAGATCGACGGTATTGTTTCTTTTGGAACCAGTGTTCGCGGCAAAAAACGCCTCGTGGTATCTGACGAAGAATCAGGCCAAGAAAAAGATCATCTGATCGCTCATGGTAAGCACATCATTGTCCAGGTGGGCGACCGTGTTTACAAAGGCCAGCACCTGACTGAAGGTTCAGCCGATCCACATGAGATTCTTGATATTCTCGGGCCTACAGCCTTACAGGAATTCCTGCTCTCTGAAATCCAGAAGGTATATCGCATGCAGGGTGTTACGATTAACGATAAGCACATCGAAGTCATTATCTCCCAAATGCTTAGGAAAGTTCGCATTTCCGATCCAGGGGATACTGAATTCTTCTGGGGTGAGCAAATCGAACGGAAAACCTTTATGGTGGAAAATGAACGGATCATCGAAGCTGGTGGTAAGCCTGCTGAAGGGGAACCTATTCTCCTTGGTATTACCAAGGCCTCTATTGAGACCGAGAGTTTCATTTCTGCTGCTTCTTTCCAGGAAACAACCCGTGTTTTGACTGACGCTTCTACTCTCGGAAAGGTCGACGACCTCACCGGATTTAAGGAAAACGTCATCATGGGTCACTTGATTCCTGCGGGAACCGGACTGCCTAAGTATCGGAACATGAAAATTGATACCTTCGGCAACGAATTCGTGTCTGATGACGACTCGGATGAAGAAGTTGGCTAAGGTTTTTTCTTAACCATTTTTACCGGTTGGGGCAGGCCCTTTATAAGGGGTCTGCCTCAGTCATTTTATCAGCGCTTTCTTAGAGCACCATTCAGCGGCGCAAAGCCCGATAGATACTTGGATTCCTTCGAATTGAAGGAAGCTGAATTTCTATCCGAAAAAACGCCAAATTAATACTTGATTAACAACTGCAGGGTGATACTTTCCACCTCTTTTCGCAAAATTTGTACCATATACAATGCCCACCATTAACCAGTTAGTTCGCAAAGGCAGGAAGGTCGTTAAGACCAAATCCAAATCGCCAGCCTTGGATTCAAACCCATTTCGCCGTGGAGTTTGTGTCCAAGTAATGACCCGTACACCTAAAAAACCGAACTCTGCTATCCGCAAGGTTGCCAAGGTTCGCTTGACCAACGGTCATGAAATCATCGCCTACATCCCCGACGAAGGTCACAACCTTCAGGAGCACAGTATCGTGCTGGTTCGCGGTGGTCGTGTGAAGGATTTACCCGGTGTGCGTTACCACATCGTGCGTGGAACTTTGGACTGTTTGAGTGTGGATAAACGCCGCCGTAGCCGTTCGAAATACGGGGTAAAACGTCCAAAATCATAAGCTTTATACTATGTCACGTCGTCGCAGAGCAGTAAAACGGGTACCCATTCCCGATCCTCGTTACAACAGCACGCTGGTTAGTAATCTAACCAATATGGTTATGCGTTCTGGAAAAAAATCCATTGCGCAAAAAATCGTATATGGAGCCTTTGAACTCGTAGCTGAAAAGCTGGAGAAGGGTGATCCTATCGATCTCATTTTGGGAGCCTTGGAAAACATCCGTCCACGCCTGGAAGTTAAGAGTCGTCGTGTGGGTGGTGCTACCTATCAGGTTCCAGTAGAGATTTCTTTCGAGCGTCAGCAGAGTCTGGCATTTCGCTGGTTGATCCAAGCGGCTAAGAGTCGGAAGGGTGTGCCTTTCACCGAGGCCCTCGCGCTCGAGATTGTAGATGCCTACAACAGTACCGGTGTGGTCGTTAAGAAACGTGAAGATACCCATCGCATGGCCCAGGCCAATCGTGCGTTCGCGCACCTTCGCTGGTAAGGAGTAACTATGGGTTTTTCCGACATATCTTCAAAGAATTCGCCCAAGCGCGAGTTTCCTTTGGAGCGTACTCGGAACATCGGCATAGCTGCCCATATCGATGCGGGAAAGACAACGACCACAGAGCGTATACTCTACTATACCGGGGTTGTTCACAAAATTGGCGAAGTTCATGAAGGCACAGCTGTGACCGATTGGATGGCGCAGGAACGTGAGCGTGGTATTACTATCACCTCGGCTGCCATCTCTTGTGCTTGGGAAACCAAACAAGGCCCTTTTAATGGTCAAGAGCATCGCATCAACATTATCGACACTCCTGGTCACGTAGACTTTACCGCCGAAGTTGAGCGTTCGCTTCGAGTTCTTGACGGAGCTGTAGCTGTATTTTGCGCAGTGGGTGGTGTTCAACCTCAGTCCGAAACTGTGTGGCGCCAAGCCGATAAGTATAGTGTGCCTCGGATCGCGTTTATTAACAAAATGGACCGAGTCGGAGCCGACTTCTTTGCGGTGATTGAGGAAATGCGCGATAAGCTGGGTGCTAACGCTCATGCATTATTTCTCCCCATCGGTGCAGAAGAAGACTTTGTCGGCCTTATCGACTTGGTGTCGATGAAAGCGATCTACTTTGATGAGTCAGATGCACTTGGCGTAAGGTTCGACGTGAATGATATTCCAGCTGACTTGCGCGAGCAGGCTGATACCCACCGTGAAACCCTGATCGAAGCTGTTTCAGATTTCGACGATGTGGTCGCTGAAAAATACCTAGGTGGTGAAGAGCTCGAAGAAGATGAGCTTAAAATAGCGCTGCGAAAGGCGACTACTTCTATTCAATTTATTGGGGTCATCCCTGGATCCGCATTCAAAAACAAAGGTGTTCAATCTTTACTCGATGCGGTTGTGAATTACCTTCCTTCACCTTTGGACCTACCTCCGATGAGCGGACATAATTCGAAGGAGGAAGATGTGGAACTTGGCCCAGATGACAGCAGCAAGTTTGCTGGGTTGGCTTTCAAGCTCTGGACAGATCCATTTGTTGGGAAACTGGTATTTTTCCGCGTTTACTCCGGCAAGCTGGAAAAGGGAACACAGGTCTATAATCCTCGCACTCGCAAGATGGAGCGCGTTAGTCGCCTTTTAATCATGAAGGCTGACGCCCGCGACGATATTGATGTAGCCTACTCCGGAGACATCTGTGCCATGATCGGAGTGAAAAATGTGAAGACCGGTGATACGCTTTGCGAAAAATCACTGGATGTAGCTCTTGAGCCTCCCACATTCCCAGAACCCGTAATTTCTATGTCCATCGAGCCTAACACTACGGCCGATCAGGAAAAAATGTCGATGGCGTTAAGTCGTCTTTCGGACGAAGATCCAACTTTCCAAGTTTCCAGCAATGAAGAAACCGGGCAGACGCTGATTGCAGGTATGGGTGAGCTTCACCTCGAGATTATCCGCGATCGTTTGTTCCGTGAATTCAAAGTACAAGCCCGAGCCGGAAAGCCCGAAATCGCTTACCGCGAAACTATTTCGAATAGTGCGCGTGGTGAAGGTAAGTTTGTCCGCCAATCCGGTGGTAAAGGCCAATACGGTCATGCTGTCATTGAGATTGAGCCCAACAAACAAGGTGCCGGAGTCGAAGTCGTTTCCGAAATTGTAGGCGGTGCGATTCCTAAAGAATTTATTAAGCCAACTATGGATGGCATCTACGAAGCTGCCAAAAATGGTGTCGTCGCTGCCTACCCGGTAATCGATTTCAAAGTGCGCATCGTCGATGGGTCCTACCACGACGTCGATTCCTCCGAAATGGCTTTCAAAATGGCTGGTATTTTTGCTTTCCGTGATGCCATGAAGAATGCAGGCCCCATATTGCTTGAGCCTATCATGAGCGTAGAAGTAACCACTCCGGAAGATTACCAAGGAGAGGTTATGGGCGACTTAAATCGTCGCCGGGGTCGCATTCAAAACATGGAAACGAAAACGAATGCTTGCATTATTTCTTCCATGGTACCATTAGAGGCGATGTTTGGTTATGCGACCGATGTACGATCGCTTTCCAAAGGCCGGGCAAATTACTCCATGGAGCCCTCACATTTTGAGGAAGTGCCCACCAGCCTCTTAGAGTCTATTACACAAACTACCTATCGCGAACCCGTTCGCACTTAATTTATATGTCCGCTCAAAAAATACGCATCAGACTTAAGGGATTCGATTACCGAGTAATCGATTCTTCCGCCCAGGATATAGTGGAGACTGCCAAGCGGTCCGGAGCACGGGTTTCTGGCCCAGTTCCTCTTCCCGTTCATATTGAGAAGTTCTCTGTGAACCGTTCTCCGCACGTAAATAAGAAATCCATGGAGCAATTTGAAATCCGCACGCACAAGCGCCTCATCGATATCGTTGAGCCTACTGCTCAGACGGTCGACGAGCTTAAGAAGCTGAATCTTCCATCTGGAGTGGATATTTCAATCAACGTTTAATTTTTAAATCCGAGTACTGAAGTAACTTAATTTCACATCATTAAAGTAGGACTACTGAAAAGGGAGCTCCGGTTCCGCCTACCGCTTAAAAAATGCTACACACACTCATTGGTAAAAAACTTGGGATGACGCAGGTCTATGACGAAGAAAATCGTCTAGTTCCCGTCACCGTATTCGAAGCTGGACCTTGTCCAGTAACTCAGGTCAAGACCGAGGAATCCGATGGCTACAACGCCATCCAAATCGGCTTCCCTCGCAAAAAGGCTAAAAACATGTCGGCTGGCCAGAATGGCCACCTCGCCAAAGCTTCCCAGGAAGGTCTTTCTGTTTTGAAAGAAGTTCGCTGTAAGGAAGCCCCTGGTCACAACATCGGCGACACGCTGACTGTGAGTGGTTTTGAAGAAGGCAAGAAGGTGGATATTGTTGGTACCACTAAAGGCCGTGGTTTCCAAGGGGTGGTTAAACGTTGGAACACCAAGGGAGGTCCTGCTTCTCACGGTTCTATGTTTCACCGACGCGTGGGTTCTATCGGACTCTGTCAGGATCCTGGACACGTGTTCAAGGGCCAGATCATGCCGGGCCACATGGGTAACAAACGTCGTACCGTACAAAACTTGCAGATCGTTAAGATCTACGAAGACAAGAACCTCATCCTGGTCAAGGGCAGCACCCCTGGCTTCAACGGATCTGAGGTCCTTATCCGTACGTCCAAGAAAACCCGCGTTAAGAAAGCCTAACAGGAGCACTTAAACGATGAAATTGAAGACTTTTAAATCAGACGGAACTTCCAGCGGCGAAAAAGAATTCGCCGGTCCAACCTTTGAAGGCTCAAAAGGCACTCAAGCGGTCAAGGAGGTTATCACTGCTATTCGCGCCAACAAACGCTATGGCACTCACAAGACCAAGACTCGAGCCGATGTAAGCGGAGGTGGTAAAAAGCCTTTTCGCCAAAAAGGAACGGGTATGGCTCGTCAGGGTAGTAGCCGCTCGCCAATCATGACTGGTGGTGGTGTAGCCATGGGTCCTAAGCCCCGGGATTATTCCAAGAAGGTCAATAAGAAGGTGAAAGCTCTGGCATTCCAGCGCGCCCTTTTCGACCGTGTGGTTGATGAATCACTGGTGGTAATCAATGAATTCAAGGTATCCGAGCCAAAGACCAAGCTGGTTGTAGATGTGCTTAAGCAAATTGCTCCTGAGCGCGGATCCATCCTGCTCGTCGATGCCGAGATTTCTGATACGATTCACCTGGCTGCTCGCAACATCGCAGGCGTCGATCGTGAAGATGCCGCTAACCTGAATACATTGCAGCTCGCGCTTTATGGCACGATCGTCCTGACCGAAGCTGCTCTCGCTATTCTCATGCAACGTATGGAGGCCGACAATTCATGAAACCTGCCGACCAAATATTGAAAGAATTTAGTATTACGGAGAAATCCAACATCCTGTCCTCTAATTTGGGACAATACACTTTTGATGTATTTCCGGATGCGGACCGTATATCTGTGAAACATGCGGTAGAGAAGACATTCAATGTGTCTGTAACCCGCGTAAACATCCTCAACCGCAAAGGTAAGCGAAAGAGTGATCGCCGTCGCCGTGGCAAGTTTGGCCAAAAGGCATCCATCAAGAGAGCTATCGTTTCTCTGAAGGAAGGTGACACCATCGAAATCGTATAACCGATAACGTTATTTTCAAATGGCACTCGTAGAAAAAAGACCCATTACGCCTAGTCAGAGGTTCTATAAGCAGAACAAGCAGGACCTTTCCAAAAACCGTCCTGAACGTCGTCTGACTATTCACAAGAAAAGTTCGGCTGGACGGAACGCTTATGGCCGTATCACTTCCCGTCGTCGTGGAGGTGGACACAAACGCCACATCCGTATTATCGATTTCCACCGCAACAAATTCGACATTCCAGCTAAGATTCAGGACATCCAATATGATCCGAATCGTTCAGCCAATTTGGCTCTGCTGGCCTATGCCGATGGTGAGAAGCGTTACATCATTGCTCCTCGCGGGCTCGTTATCGGTGATTCCGTTCTTTCATCAGAAAGCAGAATTTCGATCGACCCAGGCAACTCTATGCCGCTTTCGGTTATTCCACCAGCAACCAAGATTCACAATATTGAGTTGATTCCGGGCAGAGGTGGGCAAGTTGCTCGCTCTGCAGGAAACGCGGCTCAATTGATGGGCCTTGATGGCGATTTCGCTACTGTAAAGATGCCGAGTGGGGAGATTCGTCTCCTTAACAAGAAGTGTCGTGCAACCATCGGTGAAGTCGGAAACAACCAACACCAAAGCAGGACTATTGGTAAAGCCGGTCGTTCTCGTTGGATGGGCAAACGCCCACGCGTTCGTGGTGTTGCAATGAACCCGGTTGATCACCCAATGGGTGGTGGTGAAGGTCGTACTTCAGGTGGTGGGCATCCGATGTCTCCCTGGGGACAACTTTCCAAGGGATTCCCTACACGTCGCAAGTCAAAGACGACCAACAAGTTCATCTTGGTTAACCGTAACGGAAAGAAATTTAAGCGCTAAAACTTATGGCACGTTCACTCAAAAAAGGATTTTTTGTAGACCCCAAACTCATGGACCGGGTCATGGTAGCTCAGAAAACAGACTCCCGCAAGGGACTGAACACCTGGTCTCGCCGGTCAACCATCACTCCTGACTTTGTTGGTCTTACCATCAATGTGCACAACGGTCGGTCTTTTCTACCGGTCTATGTGACAGAAAATATGGTCGGTCACAAACTCGGTGAATTTTCTCCTACTCGCACTTTTAAAGGCCACGGAGGAATGACCAAGAAATAACTTTAGCATGAAACTGATTCTTTGGATACGTTCGCTGATAGTAGCTGCTCTGATTTACGGAGCCGGTTCCGCAGTGCTGTATTCAAATTCTCAGGATGCTTCAGGGCAAATGCTTATCTCCGCCATTGAGGCTGGAGATCTGGCGGACCTCGTCGCTATCAGTGGTGGGCTCCAACAAGGCATCGAACGTGGAATGGTTCTCTCTGTTTTTCGCAATGAGCGAAAGATTGGAGAATTGTTGGTCACCCGCTCCCAAAGCGATTGTTCAGTAGCACTCATCACTTCAATTAGCCCGAACAAAGCATTCGCTCTCGGAGATCGAGCTACACCGAAATTAAGAACACTTTAAACGATAGAAATCATGGAAGTCCAGGCACTCACCAAATACGTGCTCATATCACCTAAAAAGGCTCGCGAAGTAACTCGCGAGATCCAAGGCCGTCCCGCGGCTGAAGCAGAGCAACTGTTGAAGTTCATCCCCCGCAAGGCGGCTCGTCTTGTTGGTAAGACCTTGCACTCCGCAATCGCGAATGCAGAGAACAACAACAACCTGTCAGGTGACCAGCTCATCATCAGCAAAGCAATCATCGAAGAAGGCCCAAGCCTGAAGCGTTTTCGTGCAGGTGCCCGTGGTTCCGCCAAGCCCTATAAGAAACGCACTAGCCACATCCGCATTGTATTGTCGGACAACCAATAATTTAGAGACACACGCATCATGGGACAAAAGACACATCCAATTGGTTTTCGCCTCGCAGTTCGCCGCAACTGGGAATCGCGTTGGTATGCCGATAAGAAAAACTTCAGCAGCTGCCTGGAAGAAGATTACCATATCCGCAAAGCCCTAACGGCTAAGCTGAAATATGCCTCCGTGCCTCGTATTTTTATCGAGCGTGCATCGAACCGTATTCGCGTAAAGATTTACACGGCTCGTCCAGGTATCGTTATTGGCCGCAAGGGACAAGAGCTTGAAAAACTCAAGGCCCAGCTCAACAAGCTAGTGAAGCGCGAAGTGATGCTCGACATTCAGGAGATTAAGAAGCCTGAGTTGGAAGCTCAATTGATTGCTGAGAACGTAGCCCTTCAGTTGGAGCGTCGTATATCTTTCCGCCGTGCCATGAAGAAGGCGGTCCAAATCGCAGATAGCTTAGGTGCTCAAGGAATTAAGATTCGTGTCGCTGGTCGTCTCGGTGGCGCTGATATTGCCCGTGCAGAAATGGTCAAAAAAGGCCGTGTTCCATTGCACACCCTTCGCGAAGACATCGACTACGGTTTCGCTGAAGCCAACACCGTTTACGGTATCATTGGTGTTAAGTGCTGGGTATTAAAAGAAAACGAAGAACAGTCGTAATCGATAAGGAGAATTTGAATCATGCCTTTACTTCCATCTAGAACCAAATATCGCAAGCAGCACAAAGGTCGTGTTAAGGGGATCGCCCAAAAAGGAAACACACTTTCCTTCGGTGATTTCGGAATCCAATCCCTTGAGCGTGGAGCCATGACCTCACAGCAGATTGAAGCTGCTCGTGTTGCTGTAACTCGTCACCTCAAAAGAAAAGGTAAAGTGTGGATCCGTGTATTTCCTCAGAAGCCTGTTACCAAGAAGCCATTAGAAGTACGGATGGGTAAGGGTAAGGGAGCGGTTGATCACTGGGTTGCAGTTATCAAACCAGGCACCATGCTTTACGAAGTAGGTGGAGTCAGTGAATCACTTGCTCGCGAAGGCCTTCGCCTCGCCGATGGTAAGCTGCCATTCAAATGTCGTTTTGTTGTCCGCGAAATAGCGGAGTAGGAGTTAGTACCATGAAAGCCAAAGAAATTAGAGACCTGTCAGAACAGGAAATTGAAAAGAAGGTGCGAGATACTCGTCAGGAGTTGATGAATTTGCGCCTACGTAAGCAAGCCGGGCAAGTAGAAGCCCCCTCTCAGTTACTTGAACTGCGCAGGGACATTGCTCGCATGGAAACCATTTTGAAAGAGCGCGCTGCCGCAGCCGCCAACTAGGAGAAGCATTGTCATGTCTGAAGAAAGAAATAGCAGAAAACTTTTACAAGGAGTTGTAAGCAGCCGTTCCGGCGACAAGTCGGTTAAAGTAACGGTTGCCTATAAGATTCCTCACCCACGATTCCATAAGGTGATCAATCGTAAGACCGTACTCCACGCTCACGACGAGCAGAACGAAACCAAACCTGGCGACAAGGTGGAAATCATGGAAACACGTCCACTGAGTAAGCTAAAGCGTTGGCGCATCACCCGAGTGCTTCACGTAGCTCCGGTTCTGGACTAACCTTCTATTTATAGAGGATATTTATAATGATACAGCTTCTAAGTAGTGTAGAAATCGCGGATAACACCGGCGCCAAAAAGGCAAAGATGATTCGTCGTCTTGGCCAAATGAAGAAAACGGCCAGTGTCGGCGACGTTATTGTATGCCACATTAAGGAGAGCTCCACCGACGCTTCTGTGAAAAAAGGCGAAGTCGTCCGTGGCGTAGTCGTTCGGACTCGGGCACCCATCCGTCGCGCTGACGGTAGCTATCTTCGTTTCGACAGCAACGCGATTGTACTAATCGATGCCAACAAAAACCCAAAGGGCACCCGTATCTTCGGACCTGTTGCCCGTGAACTGCGCCGCAAGCGCTTCATGAAAATCATTTCTCTAGCACCGGAAGTTTTATAAATGAAAACGCATATTAAAACGGGAGACACCGTTGTCGTCATTAGCGGAAGCCAAAAAGGTAAATCCGGCAAAGTCCTACAGATCGTAAAGGGTAAGAACCGTGCGATTGTTGAAGGACTCAATATGGTAAAACGTCACCAGAAGGCGGCCAGCCAGGAAGATCCAGGCGGTATAATTGAGCGTGAAGCGAGTCTTCATATTTCCAATCTGATGGAAGAGTCGCGCTATAACTCGCGACAGTCCAAATAACCCCTTGCCAAGGCTACTGAACTTTGTCTTTCTCCACCACTTTTCTACAGGGCTCTAACGTTTAGCCGTCGGGTTAAAAGTCCGGCAAAAAGCAAAAATGAATCAACCAGAATTAAAAACTACCTACAGCGAGCAAATCGTTCCCGCGCTTATGAAAAGCCGCGGTTATAAGAACGTGATGCAAGTTCCCAAGCTTGAAAAGATCGTTCTGAATACGGGCGTTGGCACTAACAACGACAAGAATGTCATTAACGATATTGCGAAGGATTATGGCCTGATCACGGGGCAGAAACCTGTCATCACTCTTGCTCGCAAAAGTATTTCTAACTTCAAACTCCGCGAAGGTATGCCTGTCGGTGTTAAAGTCACTCTGCGTGGAAACAGCATGTGGGAATTTCTTTATCGCCTGATTACGGTATCGCTACCACTGATTCGTGACTTTCGTGGTATCAATAAGAAGTTGGATGGCCGTGGTAATTTCACTCTTGGTATTACTGACCACACCATATTCCCAGAGATCAATGTGGATACTCACAAGCACACGGTCGGTATGGACGTCTGCATCGTAACATCAGCAAAAGATGACGATGAAGGTGGTGAACTTCTAACTCTTCTTGGAATGCCTTTCCGCAAGCGCAACGCTTAACCCTTTGTATTATGGCAAAAATATCAGCTATTCATCGTAACAAAAAACGCGAGCGCATGGTGGCAAAATATGCTTCCAAGCGAGCAGAACTTAAAAAGATTCTCGCCAGCTCGGAAACCACAGATGAGGAATTCTGGGATGCGCAACGCAAGCTTTGCAAGTTGCCACGGAATTCTTCCAAAGTGCGCCTCCGCAACCGTTGTAATGTAACCGGTCGTCCCCGTGCTTATTTGGGACGTTTTGGTCTTTCTCGTATCACTTTTCGCGAAATGGCATTGGCCGGTCGCATCCCAGGTGTCACTAAATCATCCTGGTAATTAATCAAACACGTTGGGAATACGGATATCATCCAACCAAACACTTAATCAATCATGACAGATCCGATCGCAGATTTTTTAACACAAATAAGGAATTCCTTCACAGCAGAGAAAGAATCCATCGAGGTTCAGCATTCCAAAATGAAACTGGGAATTGCACGCATTCTTAAAGAAAGCGGCTACATCAAAGGCTTCGAGGATATTGAAGCTCCCGGTAACAAAAAATACCTGAAGGTAGAGCTGAAATACGTGAATGGCGAATCCGCCATCACTTCAATTGAGCGTTACAGCCGTCCCGGCCGTCGCCTCTATTTCGCTGCTTCTGAAGTGCCCAAAGTATTGGGTGGAATGGGTGCTGGAATTCTTACCACTTCTCGTGGTTTGATGACCGATTACCAAGCTCGTCAGCAAAACGTTGGCGGGGAACTTGTCTGCAAAGTCTGGTAAGGAGAAAACAATGAGTAGAATTGGAAAATTACCTGTAGACATTCCTGAAAAAGTGACCGTTTCAATCGAAGCCAATATGGTATCGGTTGAAGGACCTAAGGGAAAACTTTCTCATCAGTTCCCGAATGCGGTATCCATCTCCCAAGAAGATGCAACCGTTTCTGTGGAACCCTCTAACAATTCTCGGTTCGCCCGTGCAATGTATGGCACCGCTCGTGCACTGATAGCCAATATGGTGAATGGTGTAACCACCGGTTATAGCAAGGACCTTGAAATCAGTGGAGTCGGTTTTCGTGCTGCATTGAGTGGTAATAAGCTGGATATGAATCTCGGCTATTCTCACCCTTGTATCTACGACATCCCGGAAGGAATCAAAATCACCGTAACCGAGAACACCAAGTTGAAGGTCGAAGGTATCGATAAGCAACTCGTTGGTGAAGTGGCCGCATCCATCCGTGCCTTCTATCCGCCAGAGCCATATAAGGGCAAGGGTGTGAAGATTGTTGGCGAATACGTACGCCGCAAGGAAGGTAAAACAGCCGGTAAATAAGTGAGAGAATCCTGAGCATGAAAACGAATAAAAAATCTATCCAACAGCAAAAACGTCGCTGGCGTATTCGTAAGAAAATTTCGGGTAATGAAGAGCGTCCTCGTTTGGCTGTCCACCTAAGCAACAAACACATTTACGGCCAAGTCATCGACGATGAAGCTGGTAAGACTATCGTTTTTGTTTCCTCTTTGGGCAAAGACCTAAAGGCCGACAAATTGAAAGCGAATGTTGAAGGTGCTCAATCCGTCGGTAAGCTTGTAGCTGAAAAGGCCAAGAAGGCTGGTGTTGAGAGTGTTGTATTTGACCGAAGTGGTCGCATCTACCACGGTTGTGTTAAAGCATTTGCTGAAGCTGCTCGGGAGGGTGGTCTAGCATTCTAATTTTAGAAAGAATTTATTATGGCTACTCCAGAAGAAGCACCAGAATTGGTCGATAAAGTTGTCCACATCAACCGTTGCGCCAAAGTTGTAAAGGGCGGACGTCGTTTCAGTTTTTCATCCACTGTTGTCAGTGGTGACCTCCAAGGCCGCGTCGGTGTTGGAATGGGAAAAGCAAAGGAAGTTCCTGAAGCTATTCGTAAAGGCACTGAAAAGGCTCACAAGAATATGGTCTCCATTCCTTTGCGCGACGATACCATCCCACACGCTGTTATCGGTGTTTCTGGTGGTGGAAAAGTGATTCTCCGACCTGCGGGTCCCGGAACCGGTGTTATTGCTGGTGGTGGGGTACGTGCAGTGCTCGAAGCCGTTGGAATTAAAAACATCCTTTCCAAGTCTCTTGGTTCAAACAACCACCGTGCCATGATCAATGCGACTATGGATGGATTGAGACAACTGCGTTCTAAGGAACAGATTGCTGCACTCCGTAGCTAATTAACACTGAAGCAATTTCAATCATGAGATTACATAATCTTACAAATACACCAGGTGCCGTTCACCGTAAAAAACGTCTAGGCAATGGAGAAAGTTCCGGCCTCGGCAAAACTTGCGGCAAGGGCCATAAGGGACAGAAGTCTCGTAGTGGTGGAGGTATTCCCATCGGTTTTGAAGGTGGACAAATGCCTCTTTACCGGAAGCTGCCACATCGCGGTTTCAGTAATGCACAGTTTACCACCCAGTACGAAGTAGTAAATGTCGGTGATTTGGCTAAATTGGGTGATGAGTCGGAAGCGACTCCTGAGACCATGGCCAAAGCTGGTATCCTCCGCCCTGATTCAAAGCTGGTAAAGATCCTCGGAACGGGTGACCTGGAAAAAGCACTCAAGGTGAGCGCTCACAAATTCTCTGCATCTGCTAAAGAGAAAATCGAAAAAGCAGGCGGAGAAGCGATCGTTCTCTCTTAACGCCTCACCCTCTAACCTAGATGTTATCCGCCTTTTCAAATAGTTTTAAGATCCCGGAGCTGCGTAATAAGATTTTTTATACGTTGTCTATGCTGTTTGTTGCCCGTATCGGGGCCAACATTCCGTTGCCTGGTGTCGACCCGACTCCTTTGCAGGATTTCTTTGCTGCTCAAACGGCCTCGGGATCAGCTGGAGTACTTGGACTCTACAACATGTTTACGGGTGGAGCTCTGCTAAAAGGTGCTGTGTTTGCCTTGGGCATTATGCCCTACATCTCGGCTTCAATTATCTTTCAGTTGATGACGGCTGTGGTACCTTCATTGGCTCGTCTTGCACGCGAGGGTGATGTTGGCCGTCAGAAGATCACTCAATACACTCGCTTGGCGACGATTGTCATCTGTCTGGTTCAAGGCGTCCTTCTTATTATCGGTCTTAAGAATCCAGGAGGCTTGTTCTCAGGATTTGATACCAGCACCTATGGATCCATCATCCTAAACGACGGTGGTTGGTTTGTCTTTAACTCAGTTATTATTCTCACGACCGGAACCATCATCATGATGTGGTTGGGTGAACAGATTACTGAGAAGGGGATAGGTCAGGGTGTCTCGCTCTTGATTATGGTTGGTATTATCGCTGACCTGCCGAATGCTCTCATGACGCTATGGCGTATGGTCTTTGCTCCGATCGGAACCAATCGTATCGAGATTCCGGAGCTCGCGGCCATGTTAGTGCTCCTGCTGGTCGTGACCGCAGGGTTGGTAGCTGTGATTCAAGCCATGCGTAAGATCCCGGTCCAGTATGCTAAGCGCGTAGTAGGTCGTAAGGTCTATGGTGGCCAAAGTTCTTTCCTACCATTGAAGGTCAATTACTCCGGGGTTATGCCGGTGATCTTTGCCAGTGCGATTTTGATGTTCCCACAGCAGATCTTTTCATCTCTGGCTGCGAGTTTTGATTCCTTACAATTCCTCGGTAGTGTGTCTGCCTGGTTTGTCCAAGGAACCGTTTCTTACTATTTCATTTTTGGCTTCCTCATCCTGATCTTCAGTTATTTCTGGGTATCGGTCATGTTCAAGCCTATCCAAATTGCTGATGATTTGAAAAAGGGTGGTGGCTACATTCCAGGTGTTCGTCCTGGTGAGCCTACCGCAAAGTTCCTGGACTTTGTTATGACGCGCCTGACATTTGCCGGTGCTGTCTTTCTGACGGTCATCGCAGTTTTTCCGGACGTGCTACTTTTTACCATCAACGTTCCATTCCAGATCGCTAACTTCTTTGGTGGCACTGGTATGTTGATTACTGTTGGTGTAATTCTGCAGGTCCTTCAGCAAGTGGAAACTTATTTGTTGCAGCGCCACTACGATGGCTTCCTCAAAAAAGGACGCATTCGTGGTCGCAATCCTGCAAAAAAATCCCGTCCCCAACTCGCATCATCAGCTGACATGGGTAACCTGAAGCCATTGATGGTTGTGCTGGGACTTATTTTTGTCGTGGGAATCATTTCATGGGTTCTACGCAGTTTTGTGCTCTGATCGCACTATGTTCGTTTATTTCTGCCTGACATTGAATCTATGATTCCCGTCAAAAACAGTGCCGAAATCCTTAAAATGAGGGAGGCCTGTGAGGTGGCAGCCACTGTTCTTTATAAAGTCACTCAGCTCGTCGAAGCGGGGGTTAGTACCTACGACCTCGACCAAGCTGGGAAACGGTTCATGCAAGAACTGGGTGCGACCAGTGCCTGTTACAATTATCGTAACGGTAGTAAGGTCTATCCTGGTTATTTATGCATTTCGGTTAACGAAGAAGTTGTTCATGGAATCGGCAGTATGCGTCGGACGATTAAGTCTGGTGATGTGGTTTCTGTGGATGTAGTCATCAGCTACAACGGATTTATCGGAGACAATGCGAACACGGTCATCGTGGGCGAAGCTCCAGAAGAAGTTCAATTTTTAGTAACTGAAACCAAGAAGTCACTTGATCACGCCATTCGGGTTGCAAAAGCCGGAGGACGGGTAGGGGACATCTCTAATGCGGTGCAGACATATATCGAATCACGAGGTTTATCGATCGTGAGAGATTTCGTCGGACACGGTGTGGGACGCTCCATGCACGAAGAACCGCAAATTCCCAACTACGGTCGCAAGGGCAAAGGAGACAAACTAAAACCAGGAATGACCTTGGCAATTGAGCCGATGGTCAATCTCGGGAATCCCAGTGTTCGCGTGCTTTCAGACGGCTGGACCGCAGTCACTGTGGATGGCAAACCATCCGCCCATTTTGAGCACACGGTCCTTATAACACAGGGCGGTGCAGAAATATTAACTTTACCGAAAAAATAGCTTTTCAAACAAAAAACAGCTGTTATTTTGGCCACTTTTCACAATTTCCAAACAACTAAAAAGCAATGCCTCGATTACTAGGTGTAGACATTCCAAATAACAAGCGTACAGAGTACGCATTGCGTTATATTTACGGCATCGGCCCTACCCGCGCCAAGCAGATCCTTGATGAGCTGAAGCTCGATCCTGCGCACCGCTCCCAAGAACTTACTGAGGAGCAAATTAACCAGATTTCTGAGATCATTATCCGCAATCAGTGGATGACGGAAGGAGATCTACGCCGAGATATTGCTGCTAATATGAAGCGTCTGCAAGCCATCCAATGTTACCGTGGACATCGGCATCGTCGCGGACTTCCCGTCCGTGGTCAGCGCACCAGCACCAATGCTAGAACTCGAAAAGGCGGCCGCCGCACCGTGGGCGTTATGTCCAAATAATTAATTTGCTTAGAATATGAGCGCTGAAAAACCCGAAAACGAAGAAGAAAAGGTTGAAGAACCCCAAGCCAAAGCACCTGCTGCTGAAGCAAAGGAAGAAGCACCCGCTGCAGAAGTAAAAGAGGAAGCTCCGGCTGCCGAAGAAGCTCCCGTTGAGGAAGCCAAGGCTGAAGAAGTGAAGGAAGAGGCTCCCGTCGAGGAAGCTAAAGCCGAAGAAGCACCTGCTGCCGAAGAAGCTCCGGCTGAAAAACCGAAAGCTGAAAAAGCTCCCGCAAAAGAAGCAGAACCCAAGAAGGAAGAGGCGAAGGCGGAAGCTCCAGAAGGTGAAGGCGAAGCAAAAGCTGAGGAGAAAAAGGAAGATACTACCGTCGCAGATTTAATGGGTGACGATCTTGGTGACATTAAGGTTCGTCGTGCCAAAGGTAGTAAGAACATCACGCACGGTATCGTACACGTGGTAGCTTCTTTTAATAATACTAAAGTTTCTGTGACCGACATGAAGGGGAACGTTATTTCCTGGAGTAGTGCCGGTAAATGTAATTTCCGCGGTTCCCGCAAATCTACGGCTTACGCTGCTCAGGTTGTCACTCAAGATGCAACCCGCGCTGCAATGGCTCACGGATTGAAGGAAGTTGAAGTTCATTTGAAAGGCCCAGGCATGGGAAGAGATTCTGCCGTTCGTGCCCTTCAAGCTCTAGGAATGATCATTGTTTCAATTATTGATAAGACACCTGTTCCGCACAACGGATGTCGTCCACCCAAGCGCCGCCGCGTTTAATCTATCTATATACCTTTAAAGTATGGCTCGTTACACAGGACCCACGACTCGAATAAATCGCCGTTTTGGAATGGCGATTTTTCCACCTAACAAAGCTTTTGAGCGCAAAAGCTATCCTCCCGGGGTTCACGGTCCCCGTCTTCGCCGCAAGCAGAGTGATTACTCTATCGGTCTAAATGAAAAGCAAAAGCTTCGTTACATGTATGGCATGACGGAGAAACAGTTCCGCCGTACTTTTGAGCAAGCTAAGAGCGCCAAGGGTGTTACCGGTGAAGTGTTCCTTCAAAGGCTTGAGACTCGTTTGGACAATGTAATCTATCGCTTGAACTTGGCCAAGACTCGCTCGGGTGCTCGTCAGTTTGTCAACCACGGCCACATCAAAGTAAATGGCCACAAGGTGGACATTCCGAGTTACCAAGTTGAAGCTGGTGATGAGATTGAAGTTAAAGACGCCGTCTCTTCCCGCCAATTGGCAACGCGTGCCCTCGACGAAACTCGCGCACGGACGATTCCTGACTGGATGACTCTAGCCGAAGATACT